>NZ_JBHUEN010000019.1:0-85966 GCF_042680785.1 Paracoccus pacificus | reverse complement strand
CGGGCGGTCGCAGTCCCCGCTTCAAGCCGCTGATCTCGTCCGTTCAGAGGAATTCAGTGAAAAATCGAGGTGCCCTATCGCACCGGGCCGAACAGCTTCATGGTCGTCCATGGCTCGGGTCAGGGGCACGAGCAACTGACCATGGCCGCCACCGGCCGCGACGTCTCGGTCCGTTTCGACGACAACCTGCACGACCTGTCGCTGCAAGGCCCGCTGGCGGTCGATTTCCTGCAAAAGCACGTCCCCGGCATCCGCGACCTGCCCTATTTCGCGCATATGCAGACCTCGATCTTCGGCAAACCGGCGATGATCTCGCGCACCGGATACACGGGTGAGCGCGGGTATGAGATTTTCTGCCGCGGACAGGATGCGCCGCTGATCTGGGACACCATTCTGGCCGAAGGCAAGTCGATGGGGATCATCCCCTGCCGCTTCACCACGCTGGATCTGTTACGGGCCGAAAGCTATCTGCTGTTCTTCCCCTACGACAATTCCGAGATGTATCCGTTCGACGACCAGCAGGCCGGCGATACCCTGTGGGAACTGGGGCTGGATTTCACCGTCTCGCCCGGCAAGACCGGTTTTCGCGGCGCCGAAGAACATTATCGCCTGAAAGGCAAGGAACGTTTCAAGATCTGGGGGCTGAAGCTGGACGGCAAGATCGCGCCCGAAAACGGCGCGCCGGTGATGCGCGACGGCAAGCAGGTCGGCGTCGTCACACAGGCGATGTATTCCCCGGTCAACAAGCACACCGTCGCGATCGCGCGGATCCCGGTCGATTGCGCGAATGACGGCACCAAGCTGACCGTGGTCAGCAAGGACGCGGGCGAAATCGGGGCGGTGACCTCGGCCATGCCGTTCTATGATCCCGACAAGAAGCGCCGGACCGCCAAGGGGTGACGATGACGAAAACCGCCTTTCCGCCCGCGATCCGGTCCCGGCCCGTCTATGGCGTGCTTGAGCCGCGCCCGGGGCGGGCGCATCTGATCATCGCCGATGGCGAGGGCGCGGGGGCGATCGTCGATCTGATCGCCCGCGCCGGGGACGCCGCCCAGAGCCTTCGCGAACAGGCGCAGGTGATCTATGTGACTGGCGCGAACGGCACCGACATGTCGGTCGACCTTGCCGCCCTTGGTCTGGCGCAGCTATATCACGCGCCGACGCTGCAATCGGTGGTGCCCCGGATCCAGAAGGTGCTGGCCGAGGCGCATATGGGGCTTCAGATCTATCTGGCCGGAACCGAGGGGCTGATCGGCATCGCCCGGCGCGAGGTCGAGCGCGCCGGCCTGCCCTTCGAGGCGGTGCAGACCGAGCATCGCGGCTCGCTGGCCCGGCGGGTGCAATGCGTCCATTGCAAGGGGGTGACCGAGAATGTCACCACCGACCCCTTTCAGTGCAGCCACTGCGGGCTTAACCTGTTCGTGCGCGATCATTACTCGCGCCGCATCGCCGCCTTTCAAGGTGTGAACATCGACGCCGAGGACCCCGGCCAGGTCCCCGAACCCGAGGTGAAATTCCCATGAATGCAGGCTTCATATGAGTGCCGGCGCCCCCCGCATCGATGCCATCGTCGAAGAGGTGGTCGAGGTCAACGACCTGATCAAACGCTTTCGCTTCGTCCGCGCCGACGGCCGGCCGGTGCCGCCATTCTCGGGCGGCAGCCATGTGGTCGTCGAGATGGACGATAACGGCACCCGGCGGCTTAACCCCTATTCGCTGATGGGCGACCCGGCCGACACCGGCGGCTATTCGATCTCGGTGCGGCGGGACGAGGCCGGGCGCGGCGGCTCATTGTTCATGCACCGGAACGTGCGGCCCGGCATGCGGATGTCGATCAGCCACCCGGTCAACCTGTTCCCGCTGGACGTGCGGGCTCGAAAACACCTGCTGATCGCGGGCGGGATCGGCATCACCCCGTTCATCGCCCAGATGGCGCAGCTTCACGCCCAGAACGCCCGGTTTGAGCTGCATTATGCCGCACGCAACCCCGCGCTTTGCGCCTATGGCGATCTGTTGCGTGACCATTACGGCGAACGCATCCATCTGTATTTCGACGATCTGGGTCAGGCCATCGACCTTGAGACATTGCTTTCCGGCCAGCCGCTGGGAACGCATCTGTATGTCTGTGGGCCCAAGGGCATGATCGGCTGGGTGCTGAAAACCGCCGAGGGGGCGGGATGGCCCGCCGGCGCGTTGCATTACGAAGAATTTCTGGCCCCGCCGGTGGGCGAGCCCTTTACCGTGGAACTGGCGAAATCCGGCAAGACCATCACCGTCGGCCCCGCGCAATCCCTGCTTGAGGCGATCGAGGCGGCGGGGGTCGAGGCCCCCTATTTGTGCCGCGGCGGCGCCTGCGGTCAGTGCGAGACGCGGGTGCTGGCATGCGACGGCACCATTCAGCACAACGATCACTGGCTGACGGCCGAACAAAAGGCGTCGGGCGCGTACATCATGCCCTGCGTTTCACGGTTCACCGGAAAGACCCTGATACTGGACAGGTAGGAGGTACCCGTCATGAGCATCGAATTTCGCAACGAAAGCTTCCGGGACGATTTCACCTATCGAAACTCTCCGGCCGCGATAAAGCGGTTCCCGTTCCCCTTCGCCGAAGACGAATACATGTATTCGGTGAATATCGAGCCCCACACCCCCGGCCGGCCCGGTTCCGTCTTTGAACACGCCTTTGACGTGGACGAACATTACGTGTCCGAAATGCGCGACCGGGCGATGGTGCTGGCCGAAGACCCGCTGCGCTGCCAGTCGCTGCCGCATATGACGCTGGCGGGCTGGGATCTTCTGGAACTGATCATGGAAAGCAAGGCGCGGGACTATCCCGACCTTTTCACCCTGACCAAGAACGGCAACCGCTGGCACTGGATCAACCGGCCGCTGGGGATCGACCAGAAATTCACCTTCCTTGACGAAACCACCCTGCCCTATGGCCCGATGGAATATATCACCCGTCAGGCGCAGGGCGATTTCACGCTTCAGGACCAGCGCGACGACGATCTGTGGATGGAGGCCGGCATGGTCACGACCCAGGCCGACTGGTCGCTGGATTTCGACATCGGCATGCGGTTTCACGAATGGCACGCGCCGGTGCCGCGCGCCCATCAGCTTGGGGTTTTCGACCGGGCGCTGAAGTTCCTGCTGAAACTGCAGCATGGCGCCCCGGTCCGGCGCTTCAACTGGACGATGACGGTCGATCCGCTGCTGGACACCAGCCCCGAGAACTATCCCAAATGGGGCCCAAGCCGCGCCAGCCTGACGCCGGAAAACATCGGCCGGCGGATGCATCTGCGGGTCGAGTTGCAGACCCTGTTCCGCCTGCCGCGGTCGAACGCGATCGCCTTTCCGATCCGTTGCTATCTGATCAGCTTTGACGAGCTTGTGACGGTGCCGAAATGGGCCCGCCGGTTGCATCGCGTGATCAAGACCATTCCCGAGGATCTGGCGACCTACAAGGGATTTCAGCGCAATCGCGAGCTGATGGTGAACTATCTTGCCCAGCACGACGACGGCGCGCCGACCAGTCCGGGCTGGTGGCCCGACGACTAAGGCCGGGAATGGCGGCCGATCCTAGGACTGCGGATAGGAAATAACCGACAGATACCGCGCCGGCAGCTTGACCAGATCCTCGGGGCCGTGGCGGGCATCGGCATCGAACAGCAGGCTGTCGCCCGGGCGCAGATGATAAAGCGCGTCGCCGTGGCGATAGACGACCTCGCCTTCAAGCATATACAAAAGCTCGGTGCCTTCGTGCTGGAAGGTCGGGAAAACGTCGGATTCCGTGGTCAGGGTGATCAGATAGGGTTCCACCACCACGCCCGAGGTATTGGCGCCGATATGGCCCAGCAGATGGTATTGATGGCCGGCACGGGTGCCGCGCCGCTCGATCTCCAGATGCTCGCCCGCCTTCACATGCTGCGCCTCGCGCCGTTCCTCGAACAGGCGGAAAAAGCTGGTCAGCGGCGCCGATAGGGTCTGGCTGAGCATGTGCAGCGTGGTCAGCGAGGGCGAGGTGATGCCGTTCTCGATCTTCGACAGCATCCCCACCGACAGCCCCGCCGCCTGCGCCAGCTCGGCCACGGTCATACCCTTGCGGCGCCGTTGCGCGCGGACCTCGCGACCGATGGCGGATTCCAGATTACGCTCCACCCGCTCGCGCAGGCGATGCGGGTTCTGATGCAGCCCGGGCTGTGGTTTCAAAGGCTTTTTCGTCAAGATTTCAAATGTCCGCAGCGCATATCTTAGTCATCGACTAGCATCCGCAGGACGATGCGTCCACTTGTATCGCATCCGGCCGCATTCAGCGCCGCCGGACGTAAAGCTCCATCCGGTGGTAGAGGATGTTATAGCCCATCTCGGCCGCGATCTCGGCCTGAAGTTTTTCGATGCGGTCGTTGTGAAATTCCACGATCTCGCCGGTGTCGACGTCGATCAGGTGATCGTGATGCGCGCGGTCGGTCGTCTCGAACCTTGCCGACGCACCCTGAAAGGCGTGGCGCTGCACCACGCCCTGCGATTCCAGCGCGCTGAGCGTGCGGTACACCGTCGACAGCGATACCCCCGGTTCGATCGCCCGCGCCCGGCGGTGCAATTCCTCGGCATCCGGGTGATCTTCGGCCGCCGCAAGCACGCTTAGCAGCGCCGCGCGCTGGCGGGTGATGCGCACCCCGGCCCGACGCAGCGCCAGTTCAAGCGCGCGGTCGGAATAGGCCGGTGATCTCGGTCTCAGGTTCATGGGCCAAGCCATAACGCCGAAGCGATGAAATGATCAAGTCCAGTTGCAACCGACTTGCATGTGCATTGACAGTTGCAAATCATTCCTACATTCATCTGGACTGAGTTTTCTTCCCGGGTGTCCCTTGCAACCGAACCGCCGCTCCGTCCTATTCGCCGCCGCTCTGGCCCCGCTTGCGCTGGCCCCGTTCGCGACGCCCCCGTTCGCGACACCCGCGCGCGCGACACCTGCCCGCCCGCAGGGCGCGGGCCAGCGGCTGAAGGTAGCGACGACCTTCACCATTCTGGCCGATATGGCGCGCAATGTGGCCGGTGATCTGGCCGAGGTCGTCTCGATCACCAAGGTCGGCGCCGAGATCCATGGATACGAGCCGACGCCGCGCGATATGCTGCGCGCCTCGAAGGCCAATCTGATCCTCCGGAACGGCCTTGGGCTGGAGCGGTGGTTCGAGCGTTTCATCGTCAAGCTGGGTGATCTGCCCTCGGTCGAGCTGACCCGGAATATCGCGCCGATTTCCATCTCGGGCGGCGAATATGACGGCAAACCCAACCCGCACGCGTGGATGGCGCTGGATTCGGCCCGGATCTATGTGGCCAATATCGCCGATGCGCTCGCCGCCGCCGACCCGGCCAATGCCGATGCCTATCGCCAGAACGCCGCCGCCTATATCGCGCGGATCGCTGCAACCATCACGCCCTTGCGCGACGCCGCCCGCCAATTGCCGGAAAACCGCCGCTGGCTGGTCACCTCCGAGGGGGCGTTTTCCTATCTGGTGCGCGATTTCGGGCTGAAGGAACTGTACCTGTGGCCGATCAACGCCGATCAGCAGGGCACGCCCCAGCAGGTTCGCCGGGTCATCGACGCGATGCGCGCGAACCACATCCCGGCGGTGTTTTCGGAAAGCACGGTCAGCGACAAGCCCGCCCGCCAGACCGCGGCAGAGACCGGCGCACGCTATGGGGGCGTGCTTTATGTCGACTCGCTTTCGCTGCCGGATGGTCCGGTGCCGACCTATCTGGACCTGCTGCGCGTCACCTCAGAGACCATCATGAAAGGATTGACGGCATGAACGACCCGCTTGGGATCATGGCGCAGGACCTGACCGTCACCTATCGCAACGGCCATACCGCCCTGCGCGATGCGACCTTCGCGGTGCCTCAGGGCTCGATCACCGCGCTGGTCGGGGTGAACGGGGCCGGAAAGTCAACCATTTTCAAGGCGCTGATGGGCTTCGTCCCGGCCTCTCGCGGGCAGGTGCGGATGCTGGGTCTGCCGGTCGAGCAGGCGCTTGCACGGCGTCTGGTCGCCTATGTCCCGCAGTCCGAAGAGGTCGACTGGTCGTTTCCGGTGCTGGTCGAGGATGTGGTGATGATGGGCCGCTATGGCCATATGGGCATGCTGCGCCGCCCCGGTCCCGCCGATCACGCGGCGGTTGCATCGGCGCTGGATCGCGTCGGGATGGGCGGCTTCCGCGATCGCCAGATCGGAGAGCTTTCGGGCGGCCAGAAAAAGCGCGTGTTCCTGGCCCGCGCGCTGGCGCAGGACAGCCGCATCGTGCTGCTTGACGAGCCGTTTACCGGCGTCGACGTGAAAACCGAACAGGCGATCATCACGCTTTTGCGCGAAATGCGCGACGAGGGGCGGGTGATGCTGGTCTCGACCCATGATCTGGGTTCGGTGCCGGAATTCTGCGACCGCGTGGTGCTGGTCAAGGGCACGGTGCTGGCCTTTGGCCCGACGGCCGAGGTGTTCACGCCCGCGAACCTGCGCCGCGCCTTTGGCGGGGTGCTGCGGCATTTCGTTCTGGGCGGCAATGATCTGCATGACGACGCCGACGCCCGCGCCGTCGATGTCTTTACCGATGATGAACGCCCGCTGATCTTCTATGACGACCAGCACAAGACCGGGGGGCCGGGGGGATGATGGCCTATCTGCTGGAGCCCTTCGGCTATGCCTATATGACCAACGCCATCTGGGTGTCGGCGCTGGTCGGCGGGGTCTGCGCCTTTCTGTCGGCGTTTCTGATGCTGAAGGGCTGGTCGCTGATCGGCGACGCGCTGTCCCATTCGATCGTGCCGGGGGTGGCCGGGGCCTATCTTCTGGGGCTGCCCTTCGCGCTTGGCGCCTTTCTGTCGGGCGGCCTCGCGGCGCTGGCCATGCTGTTTCTGGGCAACCGCACCGGTCTGAAAGAGGATGCGGTGATCGGCCTGATCTTCACCGCGTTCTTCGGGCTTGGGATATTCATGGTGTCGCTGGCGCCGATGTCGGTCAGCATACAGACGATCTCGATGGGCAATATTCTTGCCATCTCGCCCGGCGACACGCTGCAACTCGCCCTGATCGGAGGCATCTCGCTGGTCATCCTGCTGATCCGATGGAAGGATCTGATGGTGAGCTTCTTCGACGAAAACCACGCCCGCGCCATCGGGCTGCGACCCGACCGGCTGAAGGTGCTGTTCTTCACGCTGCTGGCCGCCTGCACGGTCGCGGCGATGCAGACCGTCGGCGCCTTTCTGGTCATCGCCCTTGTGGTCACGCCGGGGGCGACGGCCTATCTGCTGTCGGACCGCTTTCCCCGGCTGATCGCCCTGTCTGTCGGGATCGGCGCAGGGACCAGCGCGCTCGGCGCCTATCTGTCCTTTTTCCTGAACGGGGCGACGGGCGGGGTCATCGTCTGCCTGCAGACGCTGCTTTTTCTGACCGCATTTCTCATCGCCCCGAAACACGGCGTCCTTGCCGCGCGCCGCCGTGGCCGCGACACCGCGCCGGGCCAGCCGAGGGCGAAGAATGGATGATCTGACGCTTCTCGACATGATCATCGACCCCTTCACCCTGCCCTTCATGCGTGACGCGCTGTTGATCACGCTGATGGTCTCGGTTCCCGCCGCGATCCTGTCCTGCCTGCTGGTGCTGAAGGGCTGGTCGCTGATGGGCGACGCGGTCAGCCACGCGATCCTGCCGGGCGTGGTTCTGGCCTATATGACCGGGATTCCGCTGATCGTCGGGGCATTCGCCGCCGGGATGATCTGCTCGCTGGCGGCCGGGTTTCTTCAGGAAAACAGCCGCGTCAAGCGGGATACGGTGCTGGGCGTGGTCATGTCAGGCATGTTCGGGCTGGGCATCGTTCTTTACACCGCGATCAGGTCCGAGGTGCACCTGGATCACATCCTGTTCGGGAACATGCTGGGGGTCGGGCCGCGCGATCTGCTGGTTTCGGGGTCGATCTCGGTCATCGTCACCGTCGGCTTGCTGCTAAGCTGGCGCGATCAGCTTCTTTACGCCTTCGACCCGATACAGGCGCGGGTGTCGGGGCTGCCGGTCGCGGTTCTGCATTACGGCCTGCTGGCGGCGCTGTCCCTGACGGTGGTAGCGATGCTGACCTCGGTCGGGATCATCCTCGCCATCGGGCTGCTGATCGCGCCGGGGGCGACGGCATTCCTGCTGACCCGGCGCTTCGGGCGCATGATGGTGGTGTCGGTCGCGGTAACGCTGGCCTCAGTCGTCGCCGGTGTCTGGATCAGCTTCTGGATGGACAGCGCCCCGGCCGCGACGATCATTCTGGTGCTGAGCGCCGCGTTCACCGCCGCATTCATCTATCGTCAGGCCGAAGTCAGACGGCACGGCAGGACCCCGCCGCAGCAGCCATTGCCCCGGTGAAATCCGAAAGGACAGGTCGCCCCAACGCCCCACCCCGGCGCCCCAATGAAAAACCGCGCAAGGCCGTGGCCACGCGCGGTTCCGTTCATTCAGCCGCAACCCATTCAGCCGCATCTCATTCAGGCGCATCCGCCCGGATGGATGGGCCGTCCCAAGGACAGGCTCAGCCGGCGGTCGCGGCCGATTCCTTCTTCGGCTCAACATGGATGATCAGCGGTTTCGCCGCCGCGTTATCCACCGCCTCTTCGTTCACCACGACCTCCTCGACGCTGTCGAGGCCGGGCAGATCGAACATGGTATCCAAAAGGATATCCTCCATGATCGAGCGCAGGCCGCGCGCGCCGGTCTTGCGCTTGATGGCGCGTTTGGCGATGGCCGACAGCGCATCCTCGGTAAAGGTCAGTTGCACGCCTTCCAGATCGAACAGCCGCTGATACTGCTTGACCAAGGCGTTCTTCGGCTCGGTCAGGATGGTGATCAGCGAAGCCTCGTCCAGGTCGGTCAGCGTGGCGATCACCGGCAGGCGGCCGACAAATTCGGGGATCAGGCCGAATTTCAGCAGATCCTCGGGTTCGAGTTCCTTGAACAGCTCGCCCACGCCGCGCTCGTCATTGTCCTTGACGGTGGCGCCAAAGCCCATCGCGGTGCCCTTGTTGCGCTGCGCGATGATCCGGTCCAGCCCGGCGAAGGCGCCGCCGCAGATGAACAGGATGTTCGTCGTGTCGACCTGCAGGAATTCCTGCTGCGGATGCTTGCGGCCGCCCTGCGGGGGGACACTTGCAACCGTACCCTCCATGATCTTCAGAAGCGCCTGCTGCACCCCCTCGCCCGAGACGTCGCGGGTGATCGAGGGGTTGTCGGACTTGCGGGTGATCTTGTCGACCTCGTCGATATAGACGATGCCGCGCTGCGCGCGTTCGACGTTGTATTCGCTGGCCTGCAGCAGCTTCAGGATGATGTTTTCCACATCCTCGCCGACATAGCCGGCCTCGGTCAGCGTGGTTGCATCGGCCATGGTGAACGGCACGTCCAGAATCCGCGCCAGCGTCTGCGCCAGAAGCGTCTTGCCGCAGCCGGTCGGGCCGATCAGCAAGATGTTCGACTTGGCCAGTTCGATGTCGCCCTTTTGCCCGTGGTTCAGGCGCTTGTAATGGTTGTGGACCGCGACCGAGAGCACGCGCTTGGCATGTTCCTGACCGATCACGTAATCGTCCAGAACCCCGCAGATCTCGCGCGGCGTCGGCACGCCGTCGGTCGATTTCAGCCCCGAGGTCTTGGTCTCCTCGCGGATGATATCCATGCACAGCTCGACGCATTCGTCACAGATGAACACGGTCGGCCCCGCAATCAGCTTGCGGACCTCATGCTGGCTTTTGCCGCAAAAACTGCAATAGAGCGTGTTCTTGCTGTCGCCGGTAGATGTTGCCATCGTCGTGAACCCTTGCTGCTCTTCCGGTGTTGCGGAAGGATAACCGCATCATCCGATATTATGTGCCGCATTATTTGCCGCCGTGCGATCCCTTCGCGGTGACCCATGTTAAAAGCGGTGCACGGCGGTCACAATCCCAAAACCATCCCCCGGATCGGGGCTGGCAAATCACTTCTTCTCGGGCTCGGCCTTGCCGCGCGCCTCCAGAATTTCGTCGATCAGCCCCCACTCCTTCGCCTCTTCCGGCGACATGAAGCGGTCACGCTCCAACGCTTCCTCGACCTCTTCCAGAGTGCGGCCGGTGTGCTTGACATAGATCTCGTTCAGGCGCCGCTTCAGTTTTTCCGTCTCGCGGGCGTGGATCAGGATATCCGTCGCCTGCCCCTGGAACCCGCCCGAGGGCTGGTGCACCATGATTCGGCTGTTCGGCAGCGCGTAACGCAGCCCCTTTTCGCCCGCGCACAGCAAAAGTGAGCCCATCGACGCGGCCTGACCAACGACCAGCGTCGACACGCGCGGCCGGATGTACTGCATGGTGTCATAGATCGACAGGCCCGCGGTCACCACGCCGCCGGGGCTGTTGATATACATGCTGATGTCCTTGTTCGGGTTCTCCGCCTCAAGAAACAGCAGTTGCGCGCACATCAGCGTCGCCATGCCGTCATGGACCGGTCCCGACAGGAAGATAATCCGCTCTTTCAGCAGGCGCGAGTAAATGTCGTACGCACGCTCACCCCGGCTGGTCTGCTCGACCACCATCGGTACAAGCGTGTTCATGTAGAATTCTGCCGGATCGCTCATTCCATTCCCTTGCCTGATTGCCCCTTTGCGCCGTTGATTCGGCCGGCCACCCGTCCCGAGTGTTCCTCATAGCCGCCAAAGGTTGACAGAGTCTTAGTAATCGCCGCCGCCCTTCGCAAGGGATGCACGGCAATTGATCGGTGCGGGGTTCCCTGCGGCGCGCCGGCGGCATACCCTGCAACGATAAAGGAGGCATGATGATGCGGCTGATCGTGGGTCTGGGCAATCCGGGCGAAAGGTTTACCGGCAACCGGCACAACATCGGCTTCATGGCCATCGACCGGATCGCGGATGACCACGGGCTGGGGCCGTGGAAGGCGCGGTTTCAGGGTCTGCTGGCCGAGGGGCGCATCGGGTCTCAGCGTGTGGCGCTGCTGAAGCCGCAGACCTTCATGAACCTGTCGGGTCAATCGGTGGGCGAGGCGATGCGCTATCTGAAACTGGCCCCTTCCGACGTCGTGGTCATCCATGACGAACTGGACCTTGCGCCGGGCAAGGCGCGCATGAAGCTGGGCGGCGGCCATGCCGGGCACAACGGCTTGCGCTCCATCCACCAGCATATCGGCGAGGGCTACCACCGTCTGCGGCTGGGCATCGGCCATCCCGGGCACAAGGACCGGGTGACCGGCTATGTGCTGGGCGATTTCGCCAAGGCGGATCAGGCCTGGCTGGACGATCTGCTGCGCGGGGTTTCGGACGCCGCCGGGGCGCTGGCCTCGGGCGATGACGCGCGCGTTGGCACCACCATCGCGGCGCGGACCAACCCGGCCCGGAACGGCAGCGACAAGAGCGGCGGCGACAAGAAAGGCAGCAACACGGCCTCCGCAGACAAGACCGCCGGCGACGCCCCCGCGCCCGATCGCGTCGCAGGGGCTGGAAAGCCCGCGCAAAAAACCTCGGCGAAGCCTGCCGCGAAACCGGGTGCGGACGCCGCGCCGGAACCGTCGCCAGAGGTGCCCGAAAGCCTTGCCCAGAAACTGCGGGCGCTGGCGGGCCGGTTCACATGAACGCACGGGCCCACAATGCACGGGCCTCAAAACCGCGGGCCCCGAACGCATGGGCGCCCGCCTTCGAGATGCAGGCCAATGCCTGCCGCGCGCTTGGGTCCGAACTGACGGCGCGGATATGCGACGCGATGTGCCGGGTGATCGCCGCGGATGACGGTCCGGTGGCACGGAGCGTGCGGGACTGGCCGGGCGATCCCACCTATCGCGGTGATTCCGTGCCGCTGCGCCTGTGCGGGGCCTTGCAGGGGCTGGTTCTGACCGACCGGGTCGCGGCACTTTCCGCCGATCCCGCCGTATCTCTCGACGACAGGATCGCCGGCATCCTTCACGCGCATGAGGGCTGGTTTCTGGACTGGCTGGACCGGCCGCCGCAAACCAACGAGGTCGGCCGCTCGGCCGTGCTGATCGCGGGGGCGCGGTTTCTTGCCGGCCTGTCATCGGCAAGGTTCGATCTGTACGAGCTTGGGGGAAGTGCCGGGCTGAACCTTAACTTTCCGCGCTATCTGCTTGATCCTGATGACGAAGATGCGGACAGTTCAGACATTGTGATCCTACGCCCGACATGGCGGTCGGGCCGGCCGAAGGCGCGCGCCCTGCCGACCGGCGCGGCCCGTGGCGTCGATCTGAACCCGCTTGATCCGAACCGGGATGGGTTAAGGTTGATGTCCTATATCTGGCCGGATCAGCCCGAACGGCTGGAACGGATGCGCGCCGCTCTGCGCGTTGCCGCCCGCCACCCGCCGCAGGTGGACCGCGACGAGGCCGCCCCGTGGCTCGAAGCGCAACTCGCGCCCCCACCCGTCCATGGCCGGCTGGTCTATCACACCGTTGCCGCCCAGTATTTCCCGCCCGAGACCCGGGCCCGCGTCGAGGCCGCGCTGCAATCCGCCGGCGCGCGCGCGACGGCCAACCACCCGCTTGCCCATCTGTCGATGGAAAGCGATACCGGCAACGACATGGCGCTTGATCTGCGGCTCTGGGACGACCGGGGCGTGCGCACATGGCGGTTGGGGCGTTCCCAGGCGCATGGCCGGTGGATAGACTGGCAACCGAAGGAGATCGGATGATGGACATCTCTGTCAACGTGATGGGCGGCCCGCTGGAGCCATGTTCGATGACCCCGCTGACCGGATTTTACCGCAACGGCTGCTGTGACACCGGACCCGAGGATCGCGGCAGCCACACGGTTTGCGTCATCGTCACTGCCGAGTTTCTGGCCATGTCGAAATATCTGGGGAACGACCTGTCGACGCCACGCCCCGAGTATCATTTCGCCGGGCTGAACCCCGGCGATCGCTGGTGCCTGTGCGCGGCGCGCTTCCTGCAGGCCGCGCAAGAGATGGCGGCCCCAAAGGTCGTTCTGGCATCCACGCATGAACGTGCGCTTGAAATCGTGCCTTTGGAACTGCTGAAGGCGCATTCCGTCCCAACGGGCTTTCTGCCGAAGGAAGAATGATGACCAAGAATGCTTTTTTGCCGATCATTGCCATGACCGTGGCGGCCGTCTGGGCCGCGCCTGCGCTTGCCGACACGCTTGGCGACGGCACCGAAATCCGCGCTGAAGATGCGGTGCGGCTGGAGATGCTGAACGAATTCGCCGGACGGGCCTTTCGGCAGGCGCTGGGTGGTGGTTCCGAACCGGATGTCCTTGCGCTGACACAGGCGATGCGGGGGACGCCGCGCGATATTGACCCGGGCGCGCTGGTGGGCGACTGGTCGTGCCAGATGATGAAGCTTGGGGATATTTCGCCCCTCGTCGTCTATTCGCCCTTCAAATGCCGGATCGAGAAAGACGGCGACAAGGTGCTGTTCCGCAAGCTGACCGGCTCACAGCAGACGCGGGGCAGTCTGCACCCCGACGGGGACCGGATCGTCTATCTGGGCACCAGCTATATTCAGGGCGATACCCCCGTCGATTACGCCGATCTGCCGGCCAACGTCGACTCTGCGTCGCAGCCGCAACGGCTGCCGGATGTCGCGGTGCTGGAATCGGTGTCGGACAATCACGCCCGGCTGATCTTTCCCGACCCGCTGCTCGAGTCGGATATGAACATTCTGGACCTGCGACGCTAAGCGGCCGACAGGAAAACGGCGGCAGGATAAACCCTGCCGCCGCTTTTAGGCCATCGGTAGCGGGTCGATCAGTTGGCCGCGCCACCCGAGGAGTCGCCGCCCGACGAGCCGTCCGAGGAATCGCCGCCGGAGCTATCGCTGCCAGTGTCGGACCCGGTGTCGGAACCGGACGTGTCACCGCCCGCATCCGTGCCCGAATCCGTGCCGGACCCGTCGGTGCCGCCATCGGTGCCGGAACCATCGGTGCCGGTGCCGTCAGTGCCGGAACCATCGGTGCCGCCATCGGTGCCCTCACCATCGGTGCCTTCGCCATCGGTCCCTTCGCCACCGGAAGTATCGTCCGACGCGGAAGCATTGGCGTTGCCGCCGGTCCCGACGTTCTCGCCTTCCTTCCCGGTCAGGATACGCTCACCATTGACGCGGATAAGCGTACCGTCGACGAGGTTATACTCCAGCTTGATGTCCTTGCCTTCGCGCGTCGCGTCCACCGTCATCAGCGAACCGCTGCGCTGGATATGAATGCCGGTGAACCCCTGCGCGGTCAGCGCCTCAGCCACGGCCTGATCGTTCTGGGCCTGCTTGAAGGTGGGCAGGCCGTTCCATTCGATCGTACCCACCGGGGTTTTCGCGTCCGTCCCCTCGGCCGGTATCAGCGCGGTTTCCGCCGCGGGGGGCGTGGTGACGACCGTGGGGCTTTGCGCCATGGCGGTGGTTCCCGCCAAGGCGGTCAGGGCAGAGATTTTCAGGACGACAAGTCCGGTCTTGAACGTATTGGTAAGCATCAAACAATTTCCTTCAGATTGGAAAGTTCGACACTCAACCCCCGGGCGCCGGGAACGGTTGCCCCCGCTCACGGTAACTTCAGAACCATGTGGTTCAGTTGCCACAGTGGCGCGTCACCTAGGCCTTGATGTCCACGCCAAGGTGCCGTGCGACCGTGAATATATCCTTGTCGCCGCGCCCGCACATATTCATGACGATCAGGTGATCGGCCGGCAGTTCCGGGGCGATTTTCGCGACATGGGCCAGCGCGTGGCACGGCTCCAGCGCCGGAATGATGCCCTCGGTTTCGCATGACAGGGTGAAAGCCGACAGCGCCTCGGCATCGGTGATGCTGACATAATCGGCCCGGCCCTGATCCTTCAGCCAGGCGTGTTCAGGCCCGATTCCGGGGTAATCCAGACCGGCACTGATCGAGTGCCCTTCAAGGATCTGGCCTTCCTTGTCCTGCAACAGATAGGTGCGGTTGCCGTGGAGCACGCCCGGGCGGCCGCCGGTCAGGCTGGCGCAATGCTGCATGTTGTCGTCGACGCCCTTGCCGCCGGCCTCAACCCCGATGATGCGGACGGATGTATCGTCAAGGAAGGGATAGAACAGCCCCATGGCGTTCGATCCGCCACCGATCGCGGCGATCAGCGTGTCGGGCAAGCGGCCCTCGCGCTCAAGGATCTGTTCCTTGGTTTCGCGGCCGATGATCGACTGGAAATCGCGGACCATGGCCGGATAGGGATGCGGCCCCGCGACCGTGCCGATGCAATAGAAGGTGTCGCGCACATTCGTCACCCAGTCGCGCAGCGCGTCGTTCATCGCGTCCTTCAGCGTGCCGCGCCCCGAGGTGACCGGCACCACATCCGCGCCCAGAAGCCGCATGCGAAAGACGTTCGGCGCCTGCCGTTCCACGTCCGTGGCGCCCATATAAACCACGCATTTCAGCCCGAAACGCGCGCAGACCGTCGCCGTCGCCACGCCATGCTGCCCGGCGCCGGTTTCGGCGATCACCCGGGTCTTGCCCATGCGCATCGCCAGCAGGATCTGGCCCAGCACGTTGTTGATCTTGTGGCTGCCTGTGTGGTTCAGCTCGTCCCGCTTCATATAGATCTTGGCGCCGCCCAGCCGCTCGGTCAGGCGTTCGGCGAAGTAAAGCGGGCTGGGGCGGCCGACGTAATGGGTCCAAAGATCGTCCATCTGCGCCTTGAAGGCCGGGTCGTTCTTGGCGCGCTGATATTCCGCCTCGAGATCAAGGATCAGCGGCATCAAGGTTTCGCTGACGAAACGGCCGCCATAGATGCCAAAGCGGCCACGCTCGTCAGGGCCGTTCATGAAGCTGTTCACAAGGTCGTCCATGGATCGGTACCGCCGCTGATGAGGAATGGATCAGAGGTTTTTCTTATAGCCGATGTGCGAGGGGGTAAAGCCAAGCCTGTCATAGAAACGATGCGCGTCGCCGCGGGTTTTGTTGGTGGTCAGTTGCAGCAGCCCGCAACCGGCGGCCAGCGCCCGGGCTTCGGCATCGCGAAACATCGCCTCGCCCAGACCCCTGCCGCGCCGATCTGCGGCGACGCGCACGGCCTCGATCTGCGCGCGCCGGGTCGCGGTCAGCGACAGGCCCGAGATGAAAGTGATCTGATAGCAGCAGACCACCCGGCCCGCTTCCGTCCCGATGATCAGGTGGTTGTTCCCCTCGGCCCGCATCGCGTTGAAAGCCGCAAGGTAGACGGCAGGATCTTCGGTTTCACGCGCCTGGCCCAGAAGATCGTCGGCCAGCAGCGCGATCACCGCGGGCACATCCTCGCGGTCGGCGGGGCGAAAGGCGACGGTGGTCTGATCGGTCATGAAAAAGGGCTCCGGCTGTGCATTCGGTCGGCGGCTGGCGGTGGCCGGGTTATTCGCGTTGACCGACGCCGCCCAACCCGGGGGCAAGGTATGATCCCGACGGGCGAAATCAGGCGTCCGACGCGGCCTTGATGAAGTCGGCGATCAATGCCGCGTCCTTGAGGCCGGGGGCGGATTCGACGCCCGTCGACACATCGACGGCGCTTGCCCCGGTCAGCTTGATCGCCTGCGCGACATTCGCCGGATCAAGCCCGCCCGCCAGCATCCACGGTTTCAGAAAACGCCGCCCGACCAGCAACCGCCAGTCGAAGGCCACGCCGTTGCCGCCGGGAAGCACCGCATCCTTCGGCGCCTTCGCGTCGACCAGCAGCATGTCGGCCACCAGACCATAGTCCCACAGCGCCTCGGCGTCCTCGGCGGTGGCGATGCCCACCGCCTTCATCACCGGCAGGCCGGTCAGCGCCTTGACCTCGGTCACACGCGCGGGCGTCTCGGCGCCGTGAAGCTGGATCATGTCGAGCGGCACCTTGGCCAGCACCTCGGTCAGCGCCGCGTCCGTCGGGTCCACGAACAGCCCCACGCGCATGATGCCGGGAGGCACGTCGCGGGCGAGTGCGGCGGCCTGCTCGGCCGACACGTTGCGCGGTGATTTCGGAAAAAACACGAACCCCACGAAACGCGCGCCCGCCACAAGCGCGCTCGCCACATCCTGCGGCCGGGTCAGTCCGCAGATCTTCACCGCGCTCATGACGCGAAAACGCTCATCTGGAAATCGCGGGCGGGTTGGCCGGCGCATCGACGATGGCCAGAACATCATCCTGAGGCGCAACGGTGCGGGTCTCGCGCAGGCGGCCCATCTCGCGCTCAAGGCTGGCGAGTTCACGGGCGCGGCGGGCGGATTCGCTGCGCAACTGCGCCTCGCGCAGCCATTCCCAGACCAGCCCCAGAACCATGCCGATCAGCATCGCCAGCAGGATCAGCAGGAACAGCGGCATGGTCACCTGCCAATCCAGCCCCAGATAGCTGCCCAGATTGGCCGGGAACACCTTGACCGTCACCATGCCACGATTGGCAAGCGCCAGGCCGATCAGGACGATGGCCAGCAATATCACAAACAAGAACCGGATCGCGCGCATGGTGGGTCCCCCGATAGATCGCAGGACGCTTTTAGTCCTGTTCGGCCTTGCCGTTCAACCGGTCGCGCAGAAGTTTCCCGGCCTTGAAGAACGGGACGTGCTTTTCATCGACGTTGACCGTTTCGCCTGTCCGGGGGTTTCGACCCTGCCGGGCATCGCGTTTTTTCACGGAAAAGGCGCCGAAGCCGCGCAATTCGACGCGATCACCCCGCGACATCGCGCCGATGATCTCATCGAACACGGTGTTGACGATACGCTCCACGTCGCGCTGAAACAGGTGCGGATTTTCCTCGGCGATGGTCTGGATAAGTTCGGAACGGATCATGGTACCCCTGATGGGTTGCTGGCCCGTGACCGGGCGGTCTTTGTTTGTCTATGTGACAAGAAACGCGATAGTCTAGAATTAGTTGCAACGGATTTCAAATCCGCCGCCGCCTGCCGGCCTTGCGACCGGAACCGCAGCGGCCCTGAACCGCCCAAAAGGAAACCCCGCCCCGGTTTCCCGGAGCGGGGTGATTTCGTTCAGGATCGGCCGTGATCAGTTGCGGCTTTTCAGCGCCGCCCCAAGGATATCGCCCAGCGAGGCGCCCGAATCGGACGAGCCATACTGTTCGACGGCTTCCTTTTCCTCGGCGATTTCGCGGGCCTTGATCGACAGACCCATGCGGCGGGTCTTGGTGTCAAGGTTGGTCACGCGCACATCGACATGATCGCCGACCTGGAAGCGCTCGGGGCGCTGTTCCGAACGGTCGCGCGACAGGTCCGAGCGGCGGATGAACGACTTGACGCCGTTATATTCGACCTCGATCCCGCCATCCTCGATCGCGGTGACGGTGACGGTGATCACGCTGCCGCGCTTCACGCCGTCAACGGCCTCGGACATGGTGTCGTTTTCCAGCGCCTTGATCGACAGCGAGATGCGTTCCTTCTCGACGTCGACTTCCTGAACGACGGCTTTCACCATGTCGCCCTTGCGGAAGTTCTGGATCGCGTCCTCGCCACGCTCGTCCCACGAGATGTCGGACAGGTGGACCATGCCGTCGATATCGCCGTCCAGACCAACGAACAGACCGAATTCGGTGATGTTCTTGACCTCGCCCTCGATCTGGGTGCCGGCCGGGTGGGTTTCGGCAAAGACTTCCCACGGGTTGCGCTGGGTCTGCTTGAGGCCAAGGCTGACGCGGCGCTTCTGGCTGTCGATTTCCAGAACCATGACGTCGACTTCCTGGCTGGTCGAGACGATCTTGCCGGGGTGGACGTTCTTCTTGGTCCAGCTCATTTCCGAGACATGGACCAGACCTTCGATGCCGGCCTCCAGCTCGACGAAGGCGCCGTAGTCGGTGATGTTGGTCACGCGGCCCTTGTGGACCGAGCCCAGCGGGAACTTCTGTTCCACCGAATCCCACGGATCCGACTGCAGCTGCTTCATGCCAAGGCTGATGCGGTGGGTTTCCTTGTTGATCTTGACGACCTGAACCTTGACGGTTTCACCGATCGACAGGATTTCCGAAGGATGGTTGACGCGGCGCCATGCCATGTCGGTGACGTGCAGCAGGCCGTCAACGCCGCCCAGATCGACGAAGGCACCGTATTCGGTGATGTTCTTGACCACACCGTCGACGGTCTGGCCTTCGGTCAGGTTCGAGATGACCTCGGCGCGCTGTTCGGCGCGGCTTTCTTCCAGAATGGCGCGGCGCGACACGACGATATTGCCGCGGCGGCGGTCCATTTTCAGGATCTGGAACGGCTGCTTCAGACCCATCAGGGGGCCTGCGTCGCGCACCGGGCGCACGTCAACCTGGCTGCCGGGCAGGAACGCAACCGCGCCGCCCAGATCGACGGTGAAGCCACCCTTGACGCGGCCGAAGATGGCACCATCGACGCGCTCTTCCTTGGCATAGGCCTGCTCCAGCCGGTCCCATGCCTCTTCACGGCGGGCTTTCTCGCGCGAGATGCTGGCCTCGCCGCGGGCGTTCTCGACGCGGTCCAGATAGACCTCGACCTCATCGCCGACCTTGATGTTGGCTTCCTCGCCGGGATTTGCGAATTCTTTCAGATCGACGCGGCCTTCCATCTTGTAGCCGACGTCGACGATGGCCTGGCCCGCCTCGATGGCGATGACCTTGCCTTTGACGACCGAACCTTCTTCGGGGGTGTCGATTTCGAGGCTTTCATTCAGGAGGGCCTCGAACTCCTCCATCGTCGCTTTAGCGCACATGCGTGTACAGTTTCCTTTGTGTCATGTTTTCTGGCCGTGCGGTTGGCTCCGCCGGTCTGTGTGCTGTCCTCGGGTAACGACAAAGGGTCGCGGCATAATGCCCGACCCATTTCCCAAGCGGCCTGTTGTGGCCATGTAACCGTTAGACTTGTGGCGGATATAACGGCCCGCGACGGGATAAGCAAGGGTGCGTTACCGCGCCATGCCCTTAGTCACAAAGCCGGCTGCGCCTGTCATAGCGCAGTTTTCCGTAATGATCCGGGTCGGCCGGGTCGCCGGTTTTCGGCCGGTGCGGGACCACCGTGCCATAGTCGGTCCTGCGGTTGATCAGATCGACCTCGGCCCAGCCCGGCGTCCATTTCAGCGCATCGGCGTCGATGCTTCGGGTCTGGCATATGCCGATGTCACGGACCGTCGCCGCCTGATCGCCGCTCCGATCCGGTGCGCGGCGTCGCAGGTCGATCAGATAGCCGCCGCGCCGGTCCAGGCCGACAACCCCGAACCGCAGGGGCGGCAAGGTGATGGTTTCGCCCGGCGCGCTGAAATTCAGCCGCTCGCCCGACCAGTCGTTGCCGGCGGTAAAGCGCAGGACCGCCTGCCCCGGCGGCACCAGCACCCGAAAGAACGCACCACCCCGCACATAGGCCGACAACAGAAGCGCGCCGGTATCGGGGTCCCGAAGCTCGGCAAGAAAATCCTGCCCCGGGTCGGTCATGACCTGAAGCGGCAATGTCGCGGGCAGGCCCGAATAATTCCGCAGCAATCCCGTCTTTGGTCGGTCCGGCGCCTCGGCCAGCGCGGCGTGGGTGCCACAGATCAGCGCGGCCAGCAGGGTTACTGTGGCAAGAAAGGTCGGGCGGTTCGGCGGTTTGCGACGCATGGCTTTGAACCCGGCAAGGGAGATCCGGCAAGGACGTCCCTATTCAGGGCGTATTCCGGCCGCAAGGCAACGCATATTCCGCATCGGCCCCCGGCGCACGATCCGCGGAGGTTTGCCGATGCGCCGCAGTGGTCAGCCGCGATGGTTTTCCAGCCGCTGGGCGACCAGCGCGGCCGCCTGAGAGGTCGCCTCTTCGATCGACAGAAGGGTGGTGTCCAGAACGACCGCATCCTCGGCCGGGCGCATCGGCGCCACGTCGCGGGCAGCGTCGCGGGCGTCGCGTTCGCGCAACTCGGCCAGCGTCTGTTCGTAATCCGCGCCCAGTTCGGCGGCGCGGCGCGCGGCGCGGGTGCGGTCGTCGGCGGTGACATACAGTTTCACCTCGGCCTCGGGGCAGATCACCGTCCCGATGTCGCGCCCGTCCAACACTGCCCCCGCCCCGGTCCGGGCAAAACGGCGCTGAAACACGATCAACGCCGCCCGCACCTCGGGGATGGCCGCCACGCGCGATGCCGCCTGCCCGGCTGTGGCCGAACGCAGGTCCGGGCGCAACAGGTCGGTCGCCGACAGCCGCCGGGCCGCCTCGATCGGATCACCGCCGATCGCCCCCACGGCGCGATAGATCATGCCGGTATCCAGATGGGCAAAGCCGAAACGTTCGGCCAGGGCGCGGGCGATGGTGCCTTTTCCGGCGGCGGCGGGGCCATCAATGGCAATGGTGAAGGGCATGGAATCCTCAGACGATTGCGGTCTCGGCAAAGGCGCGACCGTCCAGCACCCTTTGCATACCGAGGGCCGAGAGGTCCAGCGTCTGCCAGTCGCCATGCACGATCTGCTCGGCTATGCCGCGCCCGACGGCGGGTGCCTGCTGAAGCCCGTGACCGGAAAAGCCATTCGCATGGTAAAGGTTGCCGACCAGCGGGTTGCGGCCCAGAATCGCATTCTGATCCAATGTGTTATAGTCGTAATGCCCGACCCACCAGCGAGTTACCTTGACCTGATCGAAACCTTCGGCCCGGTTGTAAAGCGCGGGCCAGATGAATTCCTCGAACAGATCGGTGTCGGCACTGAAATCATCCGGCGCGCAAGGGCCGTCGGCGGCGGGCACCGTGGCGGTGATCCACTGACCATGCTCGGGGCGCAGGTAATATCCCTGATGGTCGATCAGCAGCGGCGCATCGGGGTGGCGCGCATTCGGCGCGTCGATCACGAACACCGTCCGCTTGCGCGGCTCGACCGGCAGATCAAGACCCATCGTCCGCATCAGCATCGCCGCGCGGGTGCCGGCGGCGTTGACGAAATGCCCCGCCTCGACACGACCGCCCTGTTCCAGCAGCGCGGCGACGATCCGGTCGCCCTGCCGTTCAAACCCCAGCACGCGGTCCTTGACGAAGGTCGCCCCCTGCGCGCGGGCCGCGTTCCGAAACCCGGTCAGCAAACCCATGTTGTCGAACCAGCCTTCATCCCGACCGCCAAAGCTGCCGGCGGTCACATCGTCAAGGTTCATCCACGGGAACCGGCGCGCCAGCGCCTCGCGATCCAGCACCTCGGTCGCGGCGCCCAGTTCGCGTTGCATCGCGGCCAGGCTTTCCAGCGTCGCCCGCCCGGTCTCGGTGCCGGTCAGGAAAAGATAGCCGTTTTCCTTCAGCCCAAGGTCGGGGACGCCGCCTTCCGGGCCAAGCTGGCCCATAAAATCCCGCATGAAATCAATGCCAAACTGGCTGATCTCGACATTCACCGGGTTCGAGAACTGCTGCCTGACCGAGGCCACCGACAAAGCGGTGGCACTGGTCGCATAAGTAGGGTCGGGCTCGACCACCAGAACCCGCAAGGCGGGGTTCATCCGGGTCAGCCAAAAGGCCACCGATGAGCCCATCACCGCCCCGCCCGCGATCACCACGTCATACATGCGCACCCCCATTCAATCGGCAGGACTTTATCAGCGCCACCGGCAGGCGAAAGAGGCAGAAAAAACGCCGGCCTTCTAAAGGACCGGCGTTTCATGATCAGCGTGAAAAAAGATCGGCGTGAAAAAATCGAGCGGATCAGCCGCCGGCCAGTGTCTTGGCGACCTCGGCGGCGAAATCCTCTTCCTTCTTCTCGATGCCTTCACCGACGGCGACGCGGGCAAAGCCCACCACCTCGACGCCGGCCTCCTTGGCGGCCTGCGCCACGGTGATGTCGGGATTGATGACGAATTTCTGGCCCAGAAGCGTCACTTCCTCAAAGAACTTGGCCATGCGGCCGACGATCATCTTTTCGATCACCGCATCGGGCTTGCCGGATTCGCGGGCCTGCTCGGTCAGAACGGCCTTCTCGCGTTCGACCAGTGCGGGGTCCAGATCGGCTTCGGACAGCGACGCGGGCGAGGTCGCCGCGACATGCATGGCGATCTGCTTGCCGATGCCGTTGTCGGCACCTTTCAGCCCGACCAGAACGCCGATCTTGCCAAGGCCATCGGCGGCGGCGTTGTGGACATAGCTGACCACATTGTCGCCGGTCACGGTGACCATGCGGCGCAGCGTCATGTTCTCGCCGATCTTGGCGATGGCGTCGGTCAGGACTTCGGACACCGGCTTGCCGTTGATCTTGGCGTCGTTGAGTTCCTCGACCGTGTTCACATCCAGCGCCGCCTGCGCGATCTGGCGCACCATGTTCTGGAATTCGACGTTCTTGCCGACGAAATCGGTTTCCGAGTTCACCTCGACCGCGACGCCCTTGCCGTCCTTAACCGCGACGGCGACCAGGCCCTCGGCGGCGACACGGCCGGATTTCTTGGCGGCCTTGGCCAGACCCTTGGTGCGCAGCCAGTCGACGGCGGCTTCCATGTCGCCATCGGTTTCGGTCAGCGCCTTCTTGGCGTCCATCATGCCTGCGCCGGTGCTTTCGCGCAGTTCCTTCACCATCGCTGTGGTGATTGCCATCTGGCTTCTCCTTCGATCCATCAAAGCTTCAGGCGGGGATTGCCACCCCGCCTGTGTCGTCATTCAGCACGCGCCCTGTGACCGTGCCGTGAAGGCCGGCCGATCAGGAATCGGCGGTCGCGGCCTCGGCGGCGGCGGCGCGGGCGTCGGCGTCGTCCAGATCCTCGTCCGGGGTGGCTTCCATCGCGCCCAGATCGACACCGGCGGCGCCCATCTGCGCCGACATGCCGTCCAGCGCCGCGCGGCTGACCAGATCGCAGTAAAGCGCGATGGCGCGGGCCGCGTCGTCATTGCCCGGGATGATGTAATCCACGCCCTTGGGCGAGGCGTTGCTGTCCACGATCGCGACGACCGGGATGTTCAGCTTGTTGGCTTCGAGGATCGCGAGGTCCTCTTTGTTCACGTCGATCACGAACAGCAGGTCCGGCAGACCGCCCATCTCGCGGATCCCGCCCAGGCTGGCTTGCAGTTTCTGCTGCTCACGCTCCATGCCCAGACGCTCTTTCTTGGTCAGGCCCTCGGCGCCGCCGGCCAGCGCCTCGTCGATCTGCTTCAGGCGCTGGATCGACTGGCTGACGGTTTTCCAGTTGGTCAGCGTGCCGCCCAGCCAACGGTGGTTCATGTAATACTGGGCCGAACGCTCGGCGGCGTCGGCGACGGCCTTCTGGGCCTGACGCTTGGTGCCGACGAACAGAACCCGGCCGCCCTTGGCGACGGTTTCGCGCACGACGTTCAGCGCCGCGTCCAGCATCGGCACGGTCTGGGTCAGGTCGATGATATGGATACCGTTGCGCTCGCCATAGATGTACTCGGACATCCGCGGGTTCCAGCGCTGGGTCTGGTGGCCATAGTGAACGCCAGCTTCCAAAAGCTGACGCATGGAGAATTCGGGAAGCGCCATAACAGTTCCTTTCCGGTTTCGCGCCTTGGCGGGGGTCTCAGGGGTCCGAACGACCCCCAACCGGTGGACCTTGACGGGATTTCTCCCCGTCGCGGCCCGCACCCCGCCTGTGAAGTGCGCGCCGTTTATGCCAGCCGCCGGCGAAATGCAAGTGCCCTTGGTCGGGCGGCCGCGAAAACACCGCCATCAGGGCCGATTCGCTGCAAAAGCGTGCGAAACGGGGCGTTGGCGGTGGTCGGCGGTAGTCGGGGACGGGTCGAAAATAGGCGGCATTTTATCGACCTTCCGAAACCCGGGAAAACCGCAAGGCGGAGCATTTCCGCTGATTTGCCCGATAAACCGAACCTTAACCAGTCGGGCGCTAAAACAGGGTCAGGTTGCGGGTCGGAAAGGTGGCGGCACATGACAACAGCATGGCAAGCGGCGCGACGGGACGCGCCGGCAGGATGACGCATATCCTTCACCTGCCCGCGCGTCTCGATCTGCCGGCCGCCCGGCCGCTTGCCGCGCAGATCCGCGCGGCGATGGACGATGATCTGTCGCTGAACGCCGCCGGGGTCGAGCATCTGGGCGCGATCTGCCTGCAAACCCTGCTTGGCGCGGCGCAGGCCTTTGCCGCGCGCGGGCTTGTCCTGACCATCGCACCCCGATCCGCCGCGTTCGAGGATGCCTTGGCACGGTTCGGCGCGACCGCCCATTTCGCCGGATGCCGGGGCGTGACATGACGCTGAACATCCTTGCGGTCGATGACAGCCGCACCATGCGCGAGATGCTGCGGACGGCCTTGGGCGCGGCCGGCATGACGGTCACCGTGGCCAATGACGGGGTTCATGCGCTCGAGGTCCTGGCCGCGATGAGCCCCCTGCCCGACGCCATCATTTCGGACATCAACATGCCGCGTCTGGACGGTTTCGGGTTCATCCGGGCGGTGCGCCGGAATGCCCGGACCCGCGCCGTGCCGATCCTGTGCCTGACGACGGAAAGCGCCGATGACCTGAAAATGCGCGCGCGCGATGCCGGCGCCACCGGCTGGATCGTCAAACCGTTCGACCCGCAAGGGCTGATCCGGTCGCTTTACATGATCACGGGCTGAGGAGGCCGCCGATGTCCCCCGATCCGATCTCCCCCCATCCTACGGCCCCCGATCCGCTGGCCCCAGATCCGATGGCCCAGATCCGCGCCGGATTCTTCGGCGAATGCGAGGAACTGCTGGAGACGCTGCACGACGCGCTGACCACCCTTGAGGCGCGGACGGGCGACGCCGAGACCATCAATGTGGCGTTTCGGGCCATCCACTCGATCAAGGGCGGCGCCGGCGCTTTCGGGTTGCAGGCGCTGACCGCCTTCGCGCATGGGTTCGAGTCGGTCATGGACGCATTGCGATCCGGCCGTCTGGCGCCGTCCCCGCAGACCGTCGGGTTGCTGTTCAGGGCCAGCGATGCCCTTCAGGATCACGTCGCCGCCGCGCGCGATGGCTTGCCGCCACCCGAAGCCGGCGCGGCGGTCCTGTCGCTGCTTGAGGGCTTGGCCGGCGGGCCAACGGACGGCTCTGCACAGCCGGAGATCGTGTTCGCGCCGGTAAGCGTCGATCTCGATTTCGCGACCCCGGACGCGCAGGGGAAACCGGAAGCGATGGGGCAACCGGAAGCGATGGAAGGCGCCGGGCCACAGGCTGCGGGGTGCGAACCGCCGGTCTGGCTGATCGAATACACGCCCCATCACCGGCTGTTCGCCTCGGCGAATGAGCCGCTGATCCAGTTGCGGGCATTGGCGGCGCTTGGCGCGGTTGCCGTGGTTCTTCATGCACCGCCCGAGATTTCGATCGACGACGCGGCGGTCGAGACGCCCTGCCTGTCCTGGACGATCCGCCTGACCGCCCGGGTGACCGAGGCGGAAATCCGCGCGGTTTTCGCATTCGTGGCGGACCTGTGCGATCTGCGGATTCTGCGCGAAACACCGGCACGACAGCCCGCGCCCGATATGCCGGCGGATATGCCGGCCAGCGAAAGGACCGCTGCCACCAGCGATGCGGCCCCGGTCCCGGCAGCGGGGTTTGCATCACGGCATGATCCACACCCGCCCCTCGTCCATGGTCCGACGCTGGGGGCGCCCGGCTTACCGCGGCCCGGCATGCCACCCGCGCCGGAACAAACGCCGGCCGTCTGCGTCGATACCGTCCGCGTCGACCTTGAAAAGATCGACCGACTGGTGAACCTCGTCGGTGAGTTGGTCATCAATCAGGCCATGCTGGCGCAAAGCGCGCAGGCGGCGGGTTTGGATTCCCATCCCGATGTGAACGCCGGGCTGGAGGCTTTCACGACACTCACCCGCGACATTCAGGACAGCGTCATGCTGATCCGGGCGCAGCCGATAAAACCGCTGTTCCAGCGCATGGCCCGCATCGCCCGCGAGGCGGCGCTGGCGGTCGGCAAGACGGTCCGGCTGCGCTGCACCGGCGAGGCGACCGAGCTTGACAAGACCGTGATCGAACGTCTGGCCGATCCGCTTACCCATCTGATCCGCAACGCCGTCGACCACGGGCTTGAAACGCCCCAATCGCGGCTCGCCGCCGGCAAACCCTCCGAAGGGGAAATCACGCTCTCGGCCTTTCACCGCGCCGGTCGGGTGATGATCGAGGTCGGGGATGACGGCGCCGGCATTGATCGCGGCAAGGTGCATCGGATCGCGCGCGCCAACCGGCTGATCGCCGCGGATGCCGCGCCAGGCGATGCGGAGATCGACGGGTTTCTGTTTATGCCCGGGTTTTCGACCGCCGGCCGGGTTTCGTCGCTGTCGGGTCGCGGCGTCGGCCTCGATGTGGTCAAAAGCACCATCGGCGCGCTTGGCGGCCGCATCTCGGTCCACTCGGCCCCGGGCATCGGCACGCGCTTTTCGATCTCGCTGCCGCTGACGCTGGCGGTGCTGGACGGAATGGTGGTGCAGGCGGCAGGCCAGACGCTGGTCGTGCCGCTGTCGGCGATTGTCGAGACGGCGATCCTGAAACCCACCAGCGTCAAGCGCGTCGGGCCGGATCTTCAGGTCCTGCACATCCGTGACCGGGTCGTGCCGCTGTTCGATCTTGGCGCCCGTCTGGGCTTTCAGGGCGGCGGCGAGATGCCCGAACGGGGCATCGTGCTTCTGACCGCCGATGATGACGGCACTAGCGCGGCATTGATCGTCGACGCGATTCTGGATCAGCGGCAGGTGGTCATCAAAGGCCTTGGACCCGGGTTCGGCCCGATGCCCGGCGTCGCGGCGGCCACCATTCTGGGCGACGGTCAGGTCGCGTTGATCCTCGATCCCGCCGATCTGGTCCGGAACGCCGCTCCGAACGCGCGGCACAACGAGATCGCACTTGCAGGGTAACGCCATGATCACTTCGTCCGACAACCGCAACGGCCCGGAAATCGAGCTTCTGTCATTCAGGATCGCGGAACAGGAATATTGCGTCGATATCATGCAGGTGCGCGAAATCCGCGGCTGGACCAAGGCCACGCCGCTGCCCTTCGCGCCGCCTTATGTGAAGGGTGTCATCAACCTGCGCGGCACCGTCCTGCCGGTGATCGACCTGTCGGCGCGGCTGGGCATGGCGCCGGCCTGCGGCGATGCGCGCAACGTCGTCATCGTCGTGCAGTTGCGGGGCCACACCGCCGGGCTTCTGGTCGAGGCGGTCTCGGACATCCTCGCGATCGCAAAGGCCGAGCTGCAACCGCCCCCCGACGCCGCCATCGCGGGATCGGGGGGGTACATCAACGCGCTGACCCTTGTCGAGGACAGGCTGATCCGCGTGCTGGACCTTTCCGCGATCTTCGCCTTTGGGGCGCATGAGGCAGCATGAGCATCGTCCGGTCCCGGCGGCGGCAGGACAACGCGCCGTTCGAGCGCGCAGCGCGCATCATCCGGAAAGCCGCCGGCATCGCGCTCAGCCCCGCGAAATCCAGCCTGATACTGTCGCGGCTGAACAAGCGCATCATCGCCACCGGATCGGCCGATCTGACGGGATATCTGGATCTGATCGAAGGCCCCGAGGGAGAGGCCGAGATGCCGTTCATGATCTCGGCCCTGACCACGAACGTTACCCATTTCTTTCGCGAGCGGCACCATTTTGAAACCCTTGAACGTCAGGTCCTGCCCGAGCTTGCAAACCGCCCCTCGGGCCAGCCGATACGGATCTGGTCGGCGGGATGTTCCAGCGGGCAGGAAGCCTATTCCGTCGCCATGATCGCCCATGCCGCAGGGGCGCGGACGGCCGAGGCGACCCACATCCACGGCACCGACATCGACCATTCGATCCTGGACCGCGCGCGCATGGCGGAATATTCGGCCGCCGAGATGGAAAACATCCCGCGCGCAATGATTTTCGAGCATTTCCACAAGACCCCGACGGGCTACAAGGTCCGAGGCCCGCTTGCCCGCATGGTTTCGTTCGATCGGATGAATCTGGTCGCAGCCTGGCCCGCCGGCATCCGCTATGACGTCATTTTCTGCCGGAACGTGGTCATTTATTTTGACGCCGCGACGCAGGCGGAACTGTGGCGCCGGTTTCATCAGGCGCTGTCGCCCGGCGGATGGTTGTTCATCGGCCATTCCGAACGCATCGCGCCCGAGGCCCAGAACCTGTTCAACTGCGCCGGCATCACAACCTATCGGCAAAGATCGTGACCGGAGCAGCTGAATGAGCCTCAAGGACAAAATTCAGATCATGGTGGTGGACGACATGTCGACCAGCCGCGGTCTGATCGTGCAGGCGCTGGAGGCGATGGGCATCCCCAACATCCAGCACGCCGCTTCGGGACCCGAGTCGATCTTAGCGATGGACAAGCGGCCGGTGCATCTGATCCTGTCGGACTACAATATGCCGGAAATGGACGGGTTGCAGCTTTTACGCGCGGTCCGCGGTAACCCGAAAACCAAAGCCGTCGGCTTTATTCTGATTACCGGCCGCGCCGACCAAGAAATTATTGACACAGGGCGTCAACTTGGGCTGAACAATTTCATCAGGAAGCCATTCACACCACAGGATTTGAAAGCATGTCTCGAAGCGGTGGTCGGTCGGTTCTAGGGATTGATATGACGAACGATAATATGGAAGAATCCGCATTTTTCGCCCGTATGGCGCGTGAAATCCGCGACGCGGCCGATGATTGCGCCGCGTTGCAGGTCGATATGGTGATCGCCGACCAACCCGCGACGATCGGGGATGACGGCATCGTCAATCTGCAACGGCTCGATCAGGTCACGCAGATCCTGACCGATCTGGCGGCGGCGCTGGATGTCGTCGCGACCGTCAAGACCGATGGCACCGCAATTCCGGCCGAGGCGCTGCGCCGGGCGATCCGGCTGCGCAGCGTTTTTGACCGGCTGTCGGGCGCCGCGCCCGCCGGGCGTAATACCGCCGCCGAGCGCGCCACGATGTTCCACGACGTGACCTTTTTCTAAGGCGCCGCTTTTCAGGTCCGGCTTGGCGGCGCGGCCGCCAACTATCCGGCCCGGTTTTCCATATCCGTTTCCGGCGAAGCTTCGGCTTTCCCAAGCCGCCGAGCGTACGGACCGGGGCATAACCCAAGGAATGCTGCGAACCAGTTCAGCCGTGACCGCGACGGTCCGCCCCGATGCATCGGCCCGGGATGTCGCGCCCTTGGAAATTCGGGCGCTTGGAAGTTCGGGCGCTTGGAAATCAGGCACCGGGAAGTCGAACCCTTGGACGTCGGGCACTAGGAAGTCGGTTCCATGAAAACGGCGCCGTGGAAGCCCCGATGGTTCGGCCCCCACCGCAGCCACAACCGAACCCCGATCATGGCGCGAAATATCCGCCGATCACCGGTTCCAGCCCCGGCCCAGCGGCGACGTTCCGCCGTCAGCTTTCCAGCTCGGCGTCCCAATACAGATAGTCGATCCAGCTTTGATGCAGATGGTTCGGCGGAAAGCGTCGGCCGGCCGCGTGCATTTCCTCGGCCGAGGGGCGGTGCGCCGGGCGCCGCAATGTCATCCCCGAGGCCTTGAGCGATTTATTCGCCTTGCGCAGGTTGCAGGGCGAACAGGCGGCAACGACGTTTTCCCAACTGGTCACCCCCCCGCGCGAGCGCGGCACCACGTGATCAAAGGTCAGGTCGCCCTTTGCGCCGCAATATTGGCAGCAGAATTCATCCCGCAGGAAAAGATTGAAGCGCGTGAATGCCACGCGCTTCTGGGGTTTTACGTAATCTTTCAGAACGACGACCGAGGGTATGCGTATCGCCTCGCGCTGACTTCGAACGATTTCATCGTATTCGGCGATGATGTTGACCCGATCCAGAAACACCGCCTTGATCGCCTCTTGCCAGGGCCAAAGCGACAGCGGGTAATAGGAAAGCGGCCTGAAATCGGCGTTCAGGACAAGCGCCGGAAAATGCCGCAAAGCCGAGGGCTCTCGCACGAATTGCGTCCGGAAATCTTCGGCGTGATTGGCAGCGTGATCCAGCATCATCTATCCTGATCGTCCATCCCTCGCGGGCCTTGCCAAAGGACCCTTTCGACAAACTATATATCGCGGTCGGTTTCTGGCAAGCCCCTGCATGTATTGCCCGTAGACTTGCCAATCTATTGTGTCGCAGGCGTGACAGCAACGCGACGATAGGGTGAACTCTGGACAGGATCGGAAGGCTTTGCGAAAATCGACCCATGGCCACCGAACCCCCACCCATAATCGGCACGCTGGAAACCGCATTATACGCCGCCGACCTTGCCGCGGCCGAAAAATTCTGGGGCGAGACCATCGGGCTCAGAATGATCGCGCGGGTCGACGGACGGCATGTGTTTTTTCGCTGCGGTGCCCAGGTCCTGCTGATCTTCAACCCGGCCGTGACGGAACAGCCGCCCACGCCCGACAGCGCGTTGCCCGTGCCCGCGCATGGTGCGCGCGGCCCCGGTCATTTCTGCATGTCGGCCGCGCGCGCCGATATTGACGGCTGGCGCGCGTATCTGACCGAAAATGCGGTTGAGATCGAGGCCGATATCATCTGGCCCAATGGCGCGCGATCAATCTATTTTCGTGATCCCGCCGGAAATTCGATCGAAATCGCCGAGGCCGCGCTGTGGTCCTGACCGGCGGAACTGTCTGACGGACGGGATCCAACGGGCGGGAACGGCGCGCCGCTCGCTTAACGACGGTGCCTTAACGCCGGCGGCCTTTTTGGGCCTTCGCATAGGCGGACTGAAGCCGGGCCGAAGCCAGAACCACGGCGGCACTGCCCGAAAGTGCGATGGCGGCTGCAAGAATCATGCTCATGACTGGGTCCCCTTAACTCGTCCTCACAACCTCAACGTAATCGCCCTGTCCGGGGTTTCAATCCCCCGCGTTCGCATAGCCCAGTTCTTCGCGAAGAAACGCCAATGCCACCGACAGCCCGTCGGGCGCGATACCGTGGGCGGTCCCCTTCATGACATGGCCGTAGACGTCGAAGCCCGCCGCGATCAGGGCATTCCCGGCAAGCTGCATATCCTCGAACGGCACGACCGGATCCTGATCGCCATGAATCAGCAGCACCGGCGGCTTGACCCTGGCCTCGGCGGCCAGCAGTTCGGGCATCAGAAGCCGGCCGGAAAAACCGACGATGCCGGCGACGGGCTGGTCACGGCGCGGCGCGACATGCAGCGCCATCATCGTGCCCTGCGAAAACCCGACCAGCGCCATCCGGTCGGGCGTCAGCCCCTCATCGGCAAGGACCTTGTCCAGAAAGCCGTTCAGATCGCGGACCGAAGCCGCCTGCGCCTGTTGCGCCTGCGCCTCGGTTGAGCCGTCGATCCACGGGATCGGAAACCATTGCCGCCCGGCCGGGTTGGCGACGCTGGGATCGGGCGCGTCGGGCGCATAGAACGCCGTATCGGGCATATGGGGCAGAAGCGCATCGGCCAGCCCCAGCAAATCGGCGCCATCGGCACCGTAGCCATGTAGGAAAACCACCACCGAGCCCGGCTTTTCGGGGCCCTTCCGTCCTGATTGCAGTTGCCGCGTCATGAAACCCCCTCGCGCCCCTTGGCCATGCGGTAATAGGCCCACAGCGCCCGCGCCGCAACCGATCTCCATGGGCGCCAGGGCTCGGCGAGGGCGCGCAGCGCGACCGGTCCGGGGCGTGCCGGCAGCTCAAAGATCAGCCGCGCGGCCTCGGCCAGCGCCAGATCACCGGCGGCGAAGGCGTCGGCCCGGCCAAGCGCGAATTTCAGATAGATCTCGGCCGTCCATTGCCCCACGCCCGGCAAAGCGACAAGCGCCGCGATCACCGCATCGTCGGACAAGTCGCGCAACCCCTGCCAGTCGACGGGCGCCGCTGCGATCCCGCGCAGATACCGGATTTTCGCCGCCGACAACCCCGCCGCCCGCAGCAAAGCGTCATCCGCCGCGATGATCGCGTCGGGCGCGGTCAGTCCCGCAGCCGTCATCCGCCCCAGGATCGCGCCGGCCGCATGGGTCGAGATCTGCTGACCGACGATGGTTTCAAGCAGCGCCCCAAACCCGTCATCCCGGCGCCGCAACGGCAGCGGTCCCAGCGTGGGCAGCACGCGCGCCCAGACCGGATCGCGTTCCATCAGCCAGCGCGCGCCCTCGGCCAGATCCTCGGGCCCCGAGATGATCCGCATGTTCCGGCCCTGCGACACGCTGTCCCCCGCCAATCGTCGCCCTTTCCATTTGCACGGCGCAAGGTTAACCAACCGCAAGGCAAAGGAAACCCGAACCATGCAACATGCGACCTCTTCACAGCCGATGCGGCGCGCCTGGCGCAACGTGGCGGTGCTGACGGTGGCGCAGGCGGTTCTGGGCGCGCAGATGCCGATGATCTTCATCGTCGGCGGCCTGACCGGGCAGATGATTTCACCCGATCCCTGCCTCGCCACCCTGCCGCTGTCGATGATCATCCTTGGCAACGCCCTGACCACCCGGCCGCTTTCGGCCTTCATGGGGCGTCACGGGCGGCGCGCCGGGTTCATCCTTGGCAACCTCGCCGGTGCGCTTGGCGCGATCATCGCCTGCTTTGCGATCTGGATTCACTCCTTTCCCGTTCTGGTTCTGGGCAGCCTGTTCACCGGCGTCTACATGGCCTCGCAGGGTTATCTGCGTTTCGCCGCGACCGACACCGCGCCCGAGGCGTTCCGGCCGCGCGCAATATCCTATGTTCTGGCCGGCGGTCTGGCGGCGGCGCTGATCGGGCAGGCGCTGGTCCGGGTGACGGCCGAGGCGATGGCGATCCCGTTTCTGGCCACCTATGCCGCCGTCGCGATCATGAATCTGCTGGGGCCGCTGGTCTATATGTGGCTGGATATTCCCCGCCTGCCGGTGCGCGCCCACAGCGACGGCGCGCGGACCCCGATCATGAAACTGCTGGGCCAGCGGTCGATCGCGCTCGCGGTGATCTGCGGCACGATCAGCTATGCGCTGATGAACCTGGTGATGACCTCGACGCCGCTGGCCATCGTGGGCTGCGGGTTTACCACCGGCGATGCGGCGGGCGTGGTCTCGGCCCATGTGCTGGCGATGTATGTGCCGAGCTTCTTCGCCGGCGCCCTGATCAGCCGCTTCGGCGTGCGCCGGATCATCGCCGTCGGGCTGGTGCTGTTGGCTACCGCCGGCGTCATCGGCCTGACCGGGGTGAACCTTGGTCAGTTCTACGGCACGCTGATCATGCTGGGCATGGGCTGGAACTTTGGCTTCATCGGCGCCACCGCGCTTCTGACCAGCTCGACCCCGCCCGAGGATCGCGCCCGGGTTCAGGGCATCAACGATATGGTGGTGTTCTCGGGCGTGTTTCTGGCCTCGCTCTCCTCGGGCTGGCTGATGAACTGCCATTCCGGGGCCAGCGCCCAATCGGGGTGGAGCGCGGTGAACATGGCGGTATTCCCGCTGATCCTGGTCGCGCTTGCCGCCCTGATCGTGATGAGCCTGCCGCGCAAGCGCCCCGGTGTCTGATACCAGCGCCTGACCCCGGCGCCTGATCTCGGTCGCTGATCCCGGCGCCTGATCAGGACCCGCTCTGACCGTTCTCGCGCTGCGCCTTTTCCAGTTCCGGCAGGAAACGCTGGCGAAGATCGTCGCCCACCAACGGGCCGGCAAAGCGGTACAATACCCGGCCCTGACCATCCAGAATGAAGGTCTCGGGCGGGGCACTGACCCCCCAGTCAAGCGCGCTGCGGCCACGCGGATCGTAGCCAAGGGCAAAATACGGATCGCCCTCGTCCTTCAGGTATTTCTGCGCGTCCGTGGCGTTGTCCTTGAAATTCACCCCCGCGACCGGGATGCCCTGTGCGGCCAGATTGGTCAGCGTCGGATGCTCGGCCCGACATGGCGGGCACCAGCTTGCCCAGAAATTCACCACCGTGACCTTGCCGGTGCGCAGCGCCTCAGGCGTCAGCAGGGTCTTTCCGGGCAGCGTCTCGGTCGGAACGGCCGGGGCCTCGCGTCCGATCAGCGCCGAGGGGATCTGCGTCGGATCACTGCGGTCCAGCCCCCACAGGAACACGGCCGCAAGCCCCGCGAATGCCAGCGGCGGCAATGCGATCAAAGGTGAAATCCTAGCCATTCTGCCCTTCCTTCCGCGTAATCTCGCGCCGCTGCAATTCGCGCCGCAGCCGGGCGTTGCGGGCCAGCGTCTGCCAGATCAGCAGCGCCAGAAGCCCAAGCGACACGCCATAGGCGCCCAGAACCGGGATCACGTATTTGCCAAGCTCGGGCATCAGCCCCCCTCTCTGGCGTCCAGAACGGCGATGCGGCGGGCGCGGATCTCGGTTCTGGTGCGGATCAGCACAAGGGTCAGGAACAAGAGCACGAACCCGGCCATGCAGACATAAAGCGGATATCGAAACACCCAGGACATGCGTTCCCCCGGCGTGACCGACAGCGACGCGCCCTGATGCAGCCCCTGCGACCAGAAAATCGCCGCATAGCGCGACAGGACCGCAAAGACCGAGCCGACGAGGCACAGCACGCCGGTCAGATCTGCGGCGCTGTCCGGGTCCTCGATCGCCTGCCACAGCGCGATATAGCCAAGATAGAACAGGAACAGGACCAGAAACGAGGTCAGCCGCGGATCCCACGCCCACCACGTACCCCACATCGGTTGCCCCCAGATCGCGCCGGTGATCAGCGCGATCACCGTCATCACCGCGCCGACCGGAGCCGCCGCGCGCGCCAGCAACGCGCTGACATGATGCCTGCGGATGATCCAGATCAGCGAAGCGACCAGCATCATCAGCCAGCAGTTGATCGCCATCAGCGCGGCGGGCACATGCAGGAACAGGATCTTGACCGAGGATTGCATCCGCTGGTCATCCGGGGTCAGGAAAAACCCCCAGATCAGGCCGACGGCGCAAAACGCCACCGCCGCAGCCGCCACGTAGGGCAGGATGACGCCCGTCGTGCGCATGAATTTCAGCGGATTGGCATATTCCCAGATCGACATGGTTCCTGCTATCGTGATGGGCGTCGCCGCTCAAGTCCCCGCACCGGGCCGTTCACCGCAGGTTGATGCGTAAAGCGGCGGCTGCGGCAAAAGGTATCAGGGCCAGCGTGCCAAGGGTGATCGCGCCCAGAAGCGCAAGCGGTGTCGCGACCCCGGCGCCGGCGGCGCCGCGATGGACCACCTCGGCCCCGAAAATCAGGCTGGGCACATAAAGCGGCAGCACCAGAAGCGAGAGCAACAGCCCGCCGCGGCGCACCCCCACCGTCAGCGCCGCGCCGAACGCCCCCAGCATCGACAGGGCCGGCGTCCCGATCAGCAGGGACAGGACCAGCCATGCCCATGCGGCGCCGGGCAGATGCAAGAGCAGGCCCAGAACCGGCGCGGCCACGACCAGCGGCAGACCCGTCGTCATCCAATGCGCGACAGCCTTGGCGGCCACCACGCCCTCCAGCGGCAGCGGCGCCGTCGCCAGCAGATCAAGCGAGCCGTCCTCGGCATCCAGCGCGAAGATCCGGTCCAGCGACAAAAGACAGGCCAGAAGCGCGCCGACCCACAGGATACCGGGCGCGATCGGGGCAAGCAGCGCCGGGTCGCTGCCGACGCCGAACGGCACCAGCGTGCACAGGATCAGGAAAAATCCGACACCCAGCCCGAAGCCGCCCCCGGCCCGAAAGCTCAACCGCAACTCCCTGATCAGCAGCGCCAGCATCGCCCCTCCTCCGCGCGCGGTCCGTGGTTCACGCGAAAGCCGCGTCGAAACCCGACAGCGGCGCGGCATCGCGGGGTGCGGCGAATTCGGACAACTCCAACCGCAGGGCCTCGATCCCCAGATCCAGATGGGTGGCGATGATGGCCGCGCCGCCGCCGGCCAGATGCGCCGCCAGCATCGCCCGGAACAGATCGGCCGACCGGCTGTCAAGCGAGACGGTGGGCTCATCCAGAACCCAGACCGGGCGACCGGTCACCGCCAGCCGCGCCAGCCCCAGCCGGCGCCTTTGCCCCGCCGACAACCGGCCGGCCAGACGATCGCCGAGCGCGCTCAGATCCATTGCGGCCAGCGCCGGCGCGATCTGGTCGCCGCCGAACACCGCCGCCCAGAACCGCAGGTTTTCGCTGACCGTCAGCGCGGATTTCACCCCGTCGGCGTGGCCGGCATAGGCGATCGCGTCCGGCTGGCAGCGGACCCGGCCGGCGGCCGGGCGCTGCAATCCCGCGATGGTGCGCAAAAGCGAGGTTTTCCCGGCCCCGTTCGGCCCGGTCAGAACCGCCGCCTGCCCCGGCATCAGGGTAAGGTTCAGCCCGTGGAGCAGACGCCGCCCGCCGCGTTCGACCGCCAGATCCTCAAGGGCCAGCGCCGGGCTCATTCCGCCGGGACGGGCAACAGGGCGGCGGCGACGCGCCGGCCCTCGGACAACAGCACGTTATAGGTGCGCGCGGCGGTCGGCGTGGCCATGGCATCGGCCATCAATCCGGCGGTTTGCAGCGCCTGCCGCAGCGGGGCCGGCATCGGCGCGATTTCCGAACCCATGCCCAGAAACAACACGTCCACGCGGCCCGCCAAAGCCAGCAACGGCGCCGTATCCTCAAACCCCGCCCAGCCCTCGACGCTCCACGGCGTCATCAAGAGCGGGCCGCGATGCACCTGACCGCGCACGCGGAAAAACCCCGGGCCGTAGCCGTCGATGGGCACGAGCCCCCCGAAATCGGTGGGCTCCATCGCCATCAGGGCAGATCCGCAAACGGCGTATCGCCGCGCTTTTCGTCGACCTTCTTGCCGGGATCCTTGGGGTCGGGCTTGGACCAGTCACGCTTGACGCCAAGCCAAAGCACCACGTTCTTGGCCACATAGACCGAGGAATAGGTGCCGATCACGATGCCGAAGGTGATCGCAAAGACAAAGCCGCGGATCACGTCGCCGCCGAAGATCAACAGCGCCAAAAGCGCGATCAAGGTCGTGCCCGAGGTCATCACGGTCCGCGACAGCGTCTCGTTGACCGACAGGTTCATCACGTCCCTGAGCGGCATGGTCTTGTATTTGATCAGGTTTTCGCGAAGCCGGTCAAAGACGACCACAGTGTCGTTGATCGAATAACCGACGATGGTCAGGATCGCGGCGACCGTGGTCAGGTCGAACTTCAACTGAAACAGGGCAAAGACACCCAGCGTGATCAGCACGTCATGGACCAGCGACACCGCCGCCCCGATCGCAAACTGCCATTCAAACCGCAGCCAGATATAGATCGCGATCGCGACCAATGCCGCGAGCACCGCCTGAACCGCCGAGGTGATCAGCTCGCCCGAGACTTTCGGGCCGACCGATTCACTGGCGCCGAAGGTGACCGCCGGATCGACCGCCTTCACCGCCGCCTCGACCTGGGCCACCGTCTCGGGCGACACGGTCTCCTGATCCGGCTCGACCCCGATGCGGATCTGGGCAACGTGCTGATCGGCGCGGAAGGTCGGATCATAGACCTGAGTGATGGTCAGATCAGGCAGGTTCAACGGCGTCAGCGCCGAACGATAGGCCCCGATATCAAGCGGTTGCGTGGTTTCGGCCCGGATCGTCGTGCCGCCCTTGAAGTCGATGCCAAAGTTCATCCCCATCGTCAGGACAAGGATGACCGAAGCGATCGCCGCAACCGTCGACAGCCCGAAGGTCAGGAACTGCCAGCGGAAAAAGTCGATGTTGGTGTGGTCGGGGACAAGTTTCAGACGGAATGCCATGTCAGACCTCAATCGTGCGGGGACGGCGCCAGTCGAACCATGTGGCCATGATCAGGCGAGTGACATAGATTGCCGTGAAAAGCGATGTGATGATGCCGATGGCCAGCGTCACGGCAAAGCCCTTGACCGGGCCCGAACCCAGATAGAACAGGATGCCCGCGATCATCAGCGTGGTAATGTTACTGTCGAAAATCGCCGAGAATGCGCGCGCATAGCCCAGCTCGATGGCCTTGGCCGGACCGCGGCTGGTGCGCAATTCCTCGCGTATACGCTCGAATATCAGCACGTTGGCGTCGACCGCCATGCCCATGGTCAGGACGATCCCGGCGATACCGGGCAGCGTCAGCGTGGCCCCGATCACCGACAGGATGGCGAAAATGAGGATGATGTTCACCACAAGCGCGATCGAGGCGAAGACCCCGAACAGCCCATAGGTCGCGATCATCAGCAGCACGACCGCGCCATAGCCGACCATCGCGGCGACGCGCCCGGCGTCGATGCTGTCCTGACCGAGTTCCGGCCCGACTGTGCGTTCCTGAAGAAAGCTCAGCCCGGCCGGCAGGGCGCCGGCGCGCAACTGAACCGCCAGCAGCGTCGATTGCTCGACATTCATGCCGCCCGAAATCTGTCCGGTGCCGCCCGGAATGGCCGAGCGGATGACCGGCGCCGAGATGACCTGATCATCCAGAACGATGGCGAAGGGCTGGTTGATATTGGCCGCGGTGAACGCGCCGAAACGCTTGGCGGCCGAGGCGTTGAAGCGGAACTCCACCGCCGGCTTGCCGTCCTGATCAAAGGCCGGGCGCGCGTCGACCAGATCCTCGCCGGTCACGACGGGGGCGGATTCGAGCGTGTAGTAGATGCCCTTCTCGCGCTCGTCGGCGGATGGCAGCACCATATTGCCCGCGCCCGGGTTGGCATTCGGATCGGTGCCACGGCCCACGACCGGGTTGAAGGTCAGTTTCGCGGTGGTGCCGATCAGTTGTTTCAGCTCTTCCGCCGAGCCGAGACCCGGCACCTGAATCAGGATACGGTTTTCACCCTCGCGGATGATCGTCGGTTCGCGGGTGCCGACCTCATCCACGCGGTTGCGGATGATTTCCAGCGCCTGCTGCATGGTGCGCTCGTCCGTGGCGGCCTTTTCAGCGTCGCTGAGGGTGATGGTCAGCGTGTTGCCCTGCCCGCGGATGTTCAGATCGGATTCGCCCGCGCCGGTCAGCGTGGTGACCGGTGTCGCGAAGCCGCGGGCGATCTCGACCGCCTTGGCGATCCCGTCGGGATTGCCGATCTCGATGCGCAGCTCTCCGTCGGGGGCGGGCACGCGGCGGATTCCGCCGACATCGGCCCGCGCATCGCTGAGCGCGCGGCGCAGGTCGGGCCACAGCGCGTCGATGCGCGCCTTATAGACATCCTCGACCTGAACGCTCGCCAGAAGCTGAACCCCGCCGCGCAGGTCAAGGCCAAGGTTCACAAGTTGCGAGGGCAGCCAGTTCGGCCAGCCGTCGATCGCCTGCTGGGTCGCGGCATCGGTGACCCCGGTCTTTTCGACCCGGGCGATCGCGTCGTTATGCGCCTCGACCCGTTTGTAGAACAGGTTGGGCATCGCCCCAACAATGCCCAGAACGCATATCCCGATGATCAGGATGCGTTTCCATAACGAAGTTTTGAGCATGTTTCAGCGCTTTCAGATCAGAATCGGGGCCAATGCCCGGTCGGACGAGGAATGCCGGCGCGAACCGCGCCGGCCGGGGAAGATCAGGACGGAATCAGGCCGCCGGGGCATCCGCCTTGCTGATCACCTGCGACACCGTGGAACGCACGATGCGGACCTTGATTCCGTCGGCGATCTCGACCTCCAGCTCGCCATCGTCGCGGACCTTGGACACCTTGCCGATGATGCCGCCCTGAGTGACGACGGTATCGCCGCGACGCAGCGCCTCGACCATGTTGCGATGTTCGCGCACCCGCTTTTGCTGCGGGCGGATCATCAGAAAATACATGATCACGAAGATCAGGATCAGCGGGGCGAATTGCGCCAGCATCTGGGCGCCGCCGGCCGGAGCCGCGGCTTGAGCGTAAGCGGGAGAAACGAACATCTAGATTCCTTGCCAAGACCTCTGACGGATACGGGGAAAGACGCCCCCGCGCGAATTGGCGCAGAACCTATCCGTTCAGGTGACGGAACGCAAGGAAAGCCGGGCGGCAATCGCGTGACGTCGGTAAGGGCGAAAAGCCGGCCCAAAGCGCCCCGCATGGTTTCGGGATCCGGGTAGTTTCGGGACCCGGATGGTTTCGGGGGTGAAGCGTCGCAGAGCGCAGTCACATCACGGTCGCGATACCGGTGAGGGTGTCGCGGACATGCCCCGGTAGCCCGACGGCGGTCCGCGCCAACGGCCGCGCCGCCCCGTCGGCCCGCGCGATTCTTGTGGTCTGAATTTTGCGGCGCGGATTCTGCGGCGCGGATTTTTGTAGCCCGGGTGGTCTTGGCCGATATTTTATGGCCCGTATTTTGTTGCCCATATTTCGTCGCCCGGATTTGTGGTCGGGACCGTTATGGCCCGTGCTTTGAGGCCCAGATTTTGCGACGTGAACGGCGCAGATGCCAAACACCGCCCTGCCCCGGATACTGTTCGGTCGGATCAAGCACCGGCGACGAAGGCCTCCCCGTAGCGCGCCGGATAGCGGGAGCGGCGGTTTTGGGACCCGGTATCGGCCCGCGTGCGGCGTTCCGGCGGCTCGGGCCGTCGGGGCGGCATCCGGTTTCGCCCATCGGCATGCCCACAACGGGTCCGTTCACGCCCCTATGCGGCCAGCAACCTGGCCGCCCGGAACGCATGCGGGCCGGAATGCGCCGCCCCGAACACACCCCGGCCGAAAGGCGCCCGCTGGGACGCGCAGTCCGGAACCCGCCGGCCCGAACACACCCCGGCCAAAACGCGCAGGCCGGGAAGCGCCGACCGGGACGTGCAGGCGGGGAAGTGCAGGCAGGGAAGCGCGGGCCGGAACGCGCTCGCATGAGCGCGCCGGCCGGCAAATGCCGTCACGCGGCTCGGTGACCCGGGCGGCCCAGAATGGACCGGACCGCCGCCGCCTTCTGGCCGGTCTGAAACGCCGACAGGACCTGCGTCAGCTCTTCGATCTGGGTGCCGAGCGATGTGGCCGCGTTGGCATAGCGATCGGACAGGGACAGGTTGGCCTGATTGACGTTATCAAGCTGCGAGAGCGCCTCGGACACCTCGCGGACCCCGGTCGCCTGCTCGGTGGTGGCATGGGCGATACCGGCGATATTCTGCACCATGTCCGACATCGAGCCGCGAATGGCATCAAGCGAGGTGCCGGCCGCGCGCACCAGATCGACGCCGGTTTTCACCTCGGTCTCGCTTTTCGAGATCAGTTCGGCGATGTTCTGCGATGCCTTCGCCGATTGCTGGGCGAGGTTGCGCACCTCGTTCGCGACGACGGCGAAGCCGCGGCCGACCTCGCCCGCCCGCGCGGCCTCGACCGCCGCATTGATCGACAGCAGATTGGTCTGGAACGCGAATGTGTCGATGACGCGGGTGAATTTCGCCATATGGCGGGTGTGCTGGTCGATCCGCTCCATCGCGGCCATCGCCTGCGCGACGATTTCGGCGCCTTTCAGCACGCTGTCCTGCGCGCCCCGGGCAAGCTGGTCGGCCTCGCACGCCGCCTGGCTGGTCATGCTGACATTGCCGGAAATCTGTTCGACCGCCGCCGCCGTCTGTTCCAGCGACGCGGCCTGGCTTTCGCCACGCCGGGCGAGATCGACCGCGCCGCGAGAGATTTCGCCGGCCTCGCCGTTCATCTCATCAGCGCGGCGGCGGATGTCGTTCACCATCGCGGTGAAGCTTTCCATCGAGAAATTGAAGCTGTCGCGCACCCCGGCGAAATCGCCCGCGACCTTTTCCGACAGCCGGATGGTCAGGTCGCCGTGGGACATGCGTTCCAGCCCGCTGACCAGTTCCTCGATCGCCAGTTTCGCCTCGGTCACGTCGCTGGCGTATTTCACGATCTTCTGGACCTTGCCGGCGTTGTCGAGAATCGGGTTGTAGCTGGCGACGATCCAGACCGGGCGGTTACCCTTGCAGACCCGTCTGAATTCGCCGATCCGAAAGCGTCCGTTGCTGAGATCGTCCCACAGCAGTTCATATTCAGGGCTGCGGGCATGGTCGGGATCGCAGAACATGCGGTGGTGGCGGCCCTGAATTTCCTCAAGCGTATAGCCCATGACCTTTAGAAAATTGGCGTTGGCGGTGACGATCTCCCCCGCCGGGGTGAATTCGATGAACGCCTGCGCCCGCTGCAAGGCGTCGATCTGCCGGGTCGCGGCAAGCGCGGCGGTCTTGGCCCCGGTCACATCCACGGCGAAACAGGTGATATGCGCGATCTGGCCGGCATCGTCGCGCAGGGGAACAAAGCTCGCGTTAAGATAGATGCGCTGACCGTCGCGCCCGGTCCCGCGGTATTCGCCGCATTGCCCCCGCCCCTGCCGCAGGTCGGTCCAGAACCCGACAAGCTCCCCGCCCTTCGCGTCCGATAAGGCCAGCAGGTCGGTCAGCGGCTGGCCCAGGAGCTGGTCGCGTTGATATCCGGTGATCTTCAGACCGATGTCGTTGATCCGCAGGATGCGCCCGGCGGGATCACAGGTCAGGATGCACTGCACCTGATCCAGCGCGGCCATGGCCTGAGCCGGTTCAAGATGGATGATTTCTTCTTGCGACATTGATGCCCCCGTTCACAGTCAGGGGCGAGATTAGGCCGGACCGCTTAATCCCCGGTTAAAACGCGCCAGGCGCCGGGCGGATAATGCGTAAAAACCTATGCATTACAGATCGGCTCGCCAAAGCGGGCCAGCATGCTGTCGCGGATCTGGTCGCGGGTGGCGCGATAGGCGTTCAGGATCGGCTCGCGCCCCTCGGCAAGGCCCGTGGGGTCCATGATCGGCCAATATTCGACTTCGAGGTGATAGATTCGGGTCAGATCCAGCGCCCGGCGCTGGCTGGCCGGGGACAGCGCCACGACCAGATCAAAGCCCGACAGGTCGTCGCCCCATTCCTGCATTTCGTCGAAACTGCGGGCGCGATGGCGCGAAAGCTCGACCCCGATTTCCTTGCAGACGGCGACCGTAAAGCCGTCGATCTCCATATCGTTGAAAACGCCGGCGGATTGCACGTAGGTGCCCTGACCGTAGAATTTCTTCATCATCCCCTCCGCCATGGGCGAGCGGATGGCGTTATGGTCACAGCAGAAAAGCACCGATCCCGGAAGGCCTTTCGCCATGGATCAGCCCTGCGGTACCAGGGCGCAGATCAGCGTGAAAAGACGCCGCGCCGTGTCGATATCCAGATCCGCCTTGCCTTCCAGCCGTTCCTGCAGCGTACGCGCACCTTCGTTGTGAATACCGCGCCGGGCCATGTCGATCGCCTCGATCTGGCCGGGTGGCAGACGTTTCACCGCCTCGAAATAGCTTTCGCAGATCTGGAAATAATCCTTGACCACCTGCCGGAACGGCCCCATCGCCAGATGGAATTCGGCCACTTTCGATTTCGCTTCGGTCATCACGTCGAACACCAGCCGGCCCTCGCGCATCGCAAGCGTCAGCACGAACGGTCCCGGCGGCACCGGCTGCCCGTCGCGGGCGGGCACGGTGAAGGCGTTATCCTCCAGCAGATCGAAAATCGCCACGCGACGTTCCTGCTCCATCTCCGGGGTCGGCGGAGGCAGCGCGCTGTCATCAATCTCAATACGGCTTATGCGGCTCATTCTGGGTGGTTCCGGGCGCAAAAGGGCTATTCAAGGCTGGTACGGTTCTGCGCGTCAAGTCTTGATTGAATGGACATGCCATGCGCCGACAGCCCCTCGGCCGCGGCAAGCCGCACGGCGGCCGGGCCGATCGCGGCCAGCGCGTCCGGCGACAGCCGCGCGACCGTGGTCCGCTTGAGGAAATCGGTGACCGCCAGACCGGACGCATGCCGGGCCGAGCGTGAGGTCGGCAGGACATGGTTCGGGCCGCTGACGTAATCGCCGGCGGCTTCCGGCGTCCATGCGCCAAGAAAGATCGCGCCGGCATGCCGGCATTCGGTGGCCAGCGTCTCGGGGTCGGCCACGCAAAGCTCCAGATGCTCGGGCGCGAAACGGTTCGAGATCGCGGCGGCTTCGGACAGGTCGCGGGTGACGATGATCGCGCCGTGATCGCGCCAGCTGGCGCCGGCGATCTCGCGCCGGGGCAGGCGGGCCAGAAGCGCATCGACCGCCGCCGCCACCGCATCGGCCAGCGCCGGGTCGTCGGTCAGCAGGATCGACTGGGCGTCGGCGTCATGCTCGGCCTGCGCCATCAGGTCCAGCGCCAGCCATTCGGGGTTCTGGCCAGCGTCCGCGATGATCAGCACTTCCGAGGGGCCGGCGATGGAATCGATGCCGACCCGGCCAAAGACCTGCCGCTTGGCGGCCGCGACATAGGCGTTTCCCGGGCCGGTGATCTTGTCGACCGGGCGGATCGTGTCGGTGCCATAGGCCAGCGCCGCGATCGCCTGCGCGCCGCCGATACGGTACACCTCGTCCACGCCGGCCAGATCGCAGGCCGCCAGCACCAGCGGATTGATCACCCCGTCGGGGGTCGGCACGCAGACCACCAGCCGTCCCACCCCCGCGACCCGCGCCGGGATCGCGTTCATCAGCACCGACGAGGGATAGCTCGCCTGCCCCCCGGGCACGTAAAGGCCGGCCGCATCGACCGGGGTCCAGCGCCAGCCAAGGGTCGCGCCCTCGGGGTCGGTCCAGCTTTGATCGGTGGGCATCTGGCGGGCGTGATAGGCGCGGATGCGGTCGGCGGCGCGTTGCAAGGCGGCCTTGTCGGCCGGATCGACGCGGGCGATCTCTGCGGCGATTTCATCGGCCGGAATGGCCAGCGTTGCCGGTTGAAGCCGCTGGCGGTCGAACCGCGCGGTCAGCTCGATCAGCGCCGCGTCGCCGCGCTTGCGGACATCGGCGATAATCGCCGCCACGACATCGTTCACGTCGGCTGCGTCTTCGCGCTTGGCCGACAGCAGGCCAGCGAGGTTTTCCTCGAAATCCGGGGCGGAACTGGTCAGTCTGATGGCCATGGGCGCCCTCCTTCTTCCCGCAAGGTCTTAGCGGCTGCGCGGGGGCTGCTCAAGGCTCAAGCGCCGCGAGTCCGAGGCTTTACGCATAAGAAATATGGGCTTTACGCATGGGAAAGGCGCGCATCGGCAAGGCAATGCGCGCCAGACTGCGCCGACCAAGCGGCCGGGCATGTGAAAAGCCGATCAGGCGTCCAGCTTTTCCACGGCTTTGGGCGCGGTGTTTTCGATGGCGATCCGGCGCGGTTTCAGCGCCTCGGGGATCTCGCGCACCAGGTCGATGTGCAGCATGCCATCCACATGGCTCGCGCCTTCCACCCGGACGTGATCGGCAAGGGTGAACTTGCGCTCGAACGCGCGGGTAGCGATGCCGCGATGCAGATAGGCGCGGTTCTCGGTCTCGGCGGCTTTCTTGGCCGCGATCACGACCGCGCCTTCCTTGACCTCGACCGACAGATCGTCAGGCGCGAAACCCGCCACGGCGATTGAGATGCGATAGGCATTCTCGCCGGTTTTCTCGATGTTATAGGGGGGATAGGTGGGCTGAGAGCCATCGGCGGACAAAGCCCGGTCCATCATGTCGGCGATACGGTCAAAGCCAACGGTCGCCCGGTAAAGGGGCGTCATGTCGATATTGCGCATTTTCTCATCCTTCGAAAAGCGATGTCAATCTGCCCCCCGGCGGCCGGGCGGGCGGTTCAGTCGCCGGGACCCTTGCGGCGCCCCGGCACCGAACATCTGGGAAGGATTTCAGACGGTTTCAAGATCGCCCGCCGCCCCCGCGCCGGCGCGCCGGGCCGGATCGGCGTCTTTCAGCGCGCCTTTCAACGCGGCGGGACACGGCCCCCCCGTGGCCCAGTCCAGAAGCTGAACCGTATGCACCACCGGCACGCCGGTGCCGCCGCCGATCTGCATCATGCAGCCGATATTGCCGGCGGCGATGACCTGCGGGGCGGTGGCCTCGAGTGTCGCGACCTTGCGACGGCGCAACTCGGCCGAAATCTCGGGCTGCATCAGGTTATAGGTCCCGGCCGAGCCACAGCAGATATGCGGGTTTTCGGGTTCGACCACGCTGAACCCGGCGGCTTTCAGCAGCGATTTCGGCGGCGTCAGCACCCGCTGGCCGTGCTGCAACGAACAGGCCGAGTGATAGGCGACGCGCAGGCCCGCGCCATTACCCGTCGCGGCACCCGTAACGGCGGGCAGGCCAAGCCGGTCGAGGAATTCGGTGACGTCCCGGGCCAGACCCGCGACCTTTCTGGCCTCGGCCTCCTCGGGGCGGCCGGCGAACATGGTGCCGTAATCCTTGACCGTGGTGCCGCAGCCCGAGGCGTTGATGATGATTGCATCCAGCGGCGCCTCGGCATCGGCGGCAAGAAAGCTGCGGATCGTGGCGGCTGCTTGCGCATGGGCCGGTTCCGACATGCCCATATGGTGGGTCAGCGCGCCGCAACAGCCGGGATCGGGGGGGATGACCACCTCGCAGCCGGTCCGCGTCAGCAGGCGGATGGTCGCGTCGTTGATGTCGGTATCAAGCGCGCGCTGCGCGCAACCGATCAGCAGCGCCACCCGCGCCCGTTTTTCGCCCTCGGCCGGGAAGGTCTGCGGCCGGTCGTTCCGGCTGACCGGCGGCAGGCTTGCCGGCGCCATGTCCAGCATGGCGCGCAGCCGCGCGTCGGGCATCAGCCGCCGGAACGGGCGGGCCAGTTTCGCCCCCATCAGCGCCAGCCGGAAGCGCCGCGGATAGGGCAGGATCGCGGCCAGCATCCGCCGCAGCATCCGGTCACGCCACGGCCGGCGATAGGTGCGTTGAATATAGGCGCGGGCGTGGTCGACCAGATGCATGTAATTCACCCCCGAGGGGCAGGTCGTCATGCAGGCCAGACAGGACAGGCAGCGGTCGATATGCTTCACCGTGCCCGGATCGGCGGGACGGCCCGATTCCAGCATGTCCTTGATCAGATAGATGCGCCCGCGCGGGCTGTCCAACTCGTCGCCGAGCACCTGAAAGGTCGGGCAGGTCGCGGTGCAGAACCCGCAATGAACGCAGGCCCGCAGAACCTTGTTCGAGCGCGCGGTTTCCGGGTCGGCAAGCTGTTCGGGGGTGAAATTGGTCTGCATCGTTTAATCCCCGAATATGCCGCGCGGATCGAATTTCGCCCGCAATTCCGCGTTCAGCCGGGCGACGCGCGGGTCGGGGGCGGGGAATATCCGGCCATCGTCCATGCATTCGCCCTGCCCCGGCAACCCCGGCGGCGGCGTCCAGCCGCGCGGCAGCCGGACCCAGATCAGCGCCCCGCCCCAATCCAGCGCCACCGGCGTCGGCAGCACCCGCAGCAACTGGCCGCTCTGCGACGGCCGGCACAGAATGCGCCAAAGCTGATCTCCGGCCAGATCGGAAACCAGATCGGAAACCGGATCGGTGATGCCTACGCCAGCGGTGACGGAGGCGGTGACAGCGACCGGAATATCGGCCAGCTCGCGCCAGTCCGCCGCATCGGCGGCATCGACCTCGACCGGGCCGAACTGCGCCAGCACGCGGCTGAGTTCGCCGGCGCGAAAACCGACCGAACCGGCCAGCCCCTCGACCCGGACCATCGCGCCGCGCCCCGGCAACCATGCCGCGCCGCTGACGTCATGGGGGCTGGTCAGCGCCGCCGTCAGCGCCGCGACCGCGTGGGCCGCATCAAGATCCGGCAGCGACAGCGTGCGCGCGGCGGGCGGGATCGGCGCGGTCTTGAAGGCGACCTCGGTCAGCACGCCCAGCGTGCCCCGGCTGCCCGCCATCAGCTTGACTAGATCATAGCCGGTGACGTTCTTCATCACCCGGCCGCCGTTCTTGGCCACCTGCCCCAACCCGTCGACAAAGCGCAACCCGATAAGGCTGTCGCGGCACGCCCCCGCCTGAACCCGGCGCGGACCCGAGGCGTTCATCGCCACCATGCCGCCCAGCGTCGCGCGGGCCGGCGACGGCGGTTCAAAGGCAAGCTGCTGCCCCTCGGCCGCGAGGATCGCGTCGATGCTGTCCAATGTGGTTCCGGCGGCGGCGACCAGGGTCATCGCGGCGGGCTCGTAAAGCGTGACGCCGGTCAACCCGGCCATCTCGATCACGGTCGTATCTTCGGGCGGGGTGCGATGCGTGCCGCCACCCCTGACATGCAGCGGGCCCGAGGCGGTTCTGACGATCTCGGCCAGGCGTTCCTCGGACTCAGGCCGCATTCGGTCGCGCCTCGCGTCGGGAGCGGCTGGCGGCCAGCGGGAAAACCTTGGCCGCGTTCAACAGCCAATGCGGGTCGAACACGTCCTTGACCCGCATCTGCGCGTCCATATCCTGATCCGAGAACTGCACCCCCATCAGGTCGCGCTTTTCGATGCCGACGCCATGTTCGCCGGTCAGGCAGCCGCCGACCTCGACGCAAAGCCGCAGGATATCGGCGCCAAGCGCCTCGCACCGCTCCAGATCGCCGGGCTTGTTGGCATTGTACAGGATCAGCGGGTGCATGTTGCCATCGCCGGCGTGAAAGACATTCGCGACCTCAAGCCCCGCTTCCTGCGAAAGCTGCCCGATCCGCGCCAGCACCTGCGGCAGGGCGCTGACCGGGATGGTGCCGTCCAGACACATGTAATCGTTCAACTGCCCCATCGCGCCAAAGGCGGATTTGCGGCCCAGCCAGATGCGGCGGCTTTCGTCCTCGGACTGGCTTTCGCGAAACTCGATCGGATAAAACCCCTCGGCGATCTGCCGGATCAGGCCAAGCTGTTCGTCGATTTCGGGCGGCGAGCCCTCGACATCGATGATCAGAAGCGCCTCGCATGCGGGATAGCCGGCGCCGGCGAAGGCTTCGGTCGCCATGATGCAGGGGCGGTCCATGAATTCGATGGCGACCGGAATGATGCCGGCGCGGATGATCGCGGCCACGCAGGCGCCGGCGGTTTCGCTGCTGTCGAACGCGACCAGCACCGGCCGCGCGCCCAAGGGCTTCGGCAGGATGCGCAGCGTCGCCTCGGTCACCACGCCAAGCTGGCCCTCGGCGCCGCAGATGACGCCCAGCAGATCAAGCCCCGGCGCCTCGCCCATCGGGCCGCCAAGCTCGACCACGCTGCCGTCCATCAGGACCACGGTCGCGCCCAGCAGGTTGTTGGTGGTGACGCCGTATTTCAGGCAATGCGCCCCGCCCGAGTTCATCGCGATATTGCCGCCGATGGCGCAGGCCAGTTGCGACGAGGGGTCGGGGGCGTAAAAGAACCCCTCGGCCTCGACCGCGCCCGATACCGACAGGTTGGTGCGCCCGGCCTGCACCCGGATCAGCCGGTCGCCGTAATCGGTCTCCAGCACCGCGTTCATCCGCGCCAGACCAAGGATCACCGCATCCGACGAGGGCATGGCGCCGCCGGCAAGGCTGGTTCCCGACCCGCGCGGCACCACCGGCACGCCCTCGGCATGGCAGATGGCCAGCGCGGCGGCAACCTCGGCCGTGGTCCGGGGCAGGATCGCGGCCAGCGGCGGACAGCGATAGGCCGACAGCGCGTCGCATTCATAGGCCCGCGTCTCATGCGGATCGTCGATCACGCTGTCGGCGCCAAGCACCGCGCGCAGCTTGGCCACGATCTCGGCCTTGCGCGCGATCACGCCCTGATCCGGTGCCGGCATTTCCATCGGCTGGCCCTCCCCTCGTGCTTGCCGCAGGTGATTATGACCGAACGCGCGGGCTTGGCAACCGCGCCGGCGCTCGGCTAGATGGGCCGCATGCAGGGCATAGGCGCCATATTCGGACCCTTCGGTCCTCTGGACATCGCGGCGGTGGCGTTCCTGTTCCTCGCCTGGCTTTCGACCGGCTGGATCATCGAGCATCCGCCGGCGCGCCACCCCTCGGTCTCGGTGCTGATGAAAGCCTATCGCCGCGAGTGGATGCGCCAGCTTATCACCCGCCAGCCGCGCATCTTCGACAGCGCCACGCAGGAAGGCCTGCGGCAGGCGACCAGCTTCTACGCCTCGGCCTGCATGATCGCGATCGGCGGCGGCGTGGCGCTTTTGGGCAATACCGAACGGCTGGCGGGCATCGCCACCGAGCTGGAACTGGGTCGCGCGCCGCTGATCATCTATGAGGTCAAGATCGTCACGGCGCTGTTTCTGGTGGTGACGGCGTTTCTGAAATTCGTCTGGGCGCATCGGCTGTTCGGCTATTGCGCGATCGTCATGGCGGCGGTGCCGAATGACCCGTACGACGCGCTCGCCCTGCCCCGCGCGGCGCAGGCGGCCGAGTTGAACATCACCGCCGCGCGCAGTTTCAACACCGGGCTGCGCTCGGTCTATTATGCGCTCGGGGCGCTTGCATGGCTGATCGGGCCGTGGATGCTGATCGCGGCGGTGGCGGTGGTGACATGGATCACGCTTAGGCGCGAGTTTCTGTCGCACTCGCGCCGGGTGGTGCTGGAAAACCTGCCGCTGAACGATCAGCGGCGCCGGGACTGAGCCCAGCACAGACCCAGCAGCAAAAGCCCGACCAGCGTCACCCCGACCGCGACCCATGCCGGCGCGCGCCAGCCGTAACCGGCGGCAAGCGCCATGCCCGCCAGCCACGGACCCAGCGCATTGGCGGCATTGAACGCGGCGTGGTTCATCGCGGCGGCCATGTTCTGCGCCTTGTCGGCCACATCCATCAGCCGGGTCTGCAACGGGATCACCACACCGCAGCCCAGACCGATCAGCAGGCTGGCGATCATCATCAGCGGCCAGCTTCCGACCGCGAATGCCGCGAAGATCTGGCCGAAAATCATGAACAGCACAAAGCCCAGCGCCGTGCCCCAGATGCTGCGGTCGGTCAACCGGCCCGCCACGATGTTGGAAATGGTCATGCCGATGCCGAACAAGGACAGCGCCCCCGGCACCACCCAGCCCGGCCCCTGCGTGGTGGCCAGAATGGCGGCGGACATATAGCTGTAGACCGCGAACAGCCCGCCGCAGCCGACCGCGCCGAACAACAGCACCAGCAGCACCGCCGGGTTGCGCAGCGCCCGCAATTCATCCAGCGGCCGCGCGTTGGGGTTGCTGTGACCGCGCGCGCCGACCTGAAGGATCAGCGCCGCCGACATCAGCCCGATGACCCCCGGCAGCGCAAAACCCCAGCGCCAGCCAAGCCCCTGCCCCAGCGCCCCGGCCAGCGGCACGCCCGCGATATTGGCGATGGTCAGCCCCAGCAGAACCTGCGCCGCGCCACGCGCGCGATGCTCGCGTGGCAATTGCTCGGCCGCGAACACCATCGAGACGCCCAGAAACGCGCCATGCGGCACACCGGCCAGAAACCGGAACAGGGTCAGCGTCGCCAGCCCCGGCGCAAAGGCGGCGATCAGGTTCAGGACACCGTAGGCCCCGATCAGCATCGCCAGATAGCGCCGCCGCGGCAACCGCGCGCCAAGCACGGCCATCACCGGCGCGCCAAAGACGACGCCCAGCGCATAGGCGCTGATCACATGGCCGGCCTGCGCATCGGTCGCGCCGAAATCGGCCGCGAACCACGGCAACAGCCCCATGGCCGCGAATTCCGAGGTGCCGATCGCAAATGCGCCCAACATAAGCGCCATGATGGACCAGTTGATGCCGGTGCGGGGTGGATTGATGGCGGTCGCGCTCATCCGGGTCTCCGATTCCGGGACCATTGCCCGGCGCAAATTCATTGGGGTCGCAAATTCAATGGGTCATTGAGGATCCGACTTCCATACCAGACTTTTCTGCGGTGCGGCATAAGCCATTCCGCAGCCCAGCCTTGCGCGCCGCGCAAATCGCGCAACCGCATCCGCCCTGCCCGGTTTGCTTGCAAAATTGCTGCAACATTTACAGACAAGACAAAAGCCGGACAATGACAACGATGAGAGAGGTCGCGATGGATTTCGCGCTAAGCGAAGAACAGCAGGCCATATTCGATCTGGCCCGCGACTTTGGCGCCGAACATATTGCCCCGCACGCCCGGGCGTGGGAAGCCGAGGGCACGATCCCCAGGGATCTGTGGCCGAAGCTCGCCGAGCTTGGTCTGGGCGGCCTTTACGTGTCCGAGGAATACGGCGGATCGAACCTGTCGCGGCTGGACGGAACGCTGGTGTTCGAGGCGCTGGCGATGGCCTGCCCCGCGGTCGGGTCGTTTCTGTCGATCCACAACATGTGCGGCGGGATGATCGACAAGTTCGGCGCGGCGGAAATGCGGGCGCGCCTGCTGCCCGAGCTTTGCGCGATGTCGAAAATCTACAGCTATTGCCTGACCGAACCGGGATCCGGCTCGGACGCGGCGGCGCTGCGCACGCGGGCGGACCGCAGCAACGCGGGCTATGTCCTGAACGGGACCAAGGCCTTTATTTCAGGCGGCGGCTATTCCGATGCCTATGTGGTGATGGTCCGCACCGGCGAGGACGGGCCGAAGGGCATATCCACGGTCGTGGTTCAGGACGGCACCCCGGGGCTTAGCTTCGGCGCGCCCGAGGACAAGATGGGCTGGCGCGCGCAGCCGACGGCTCAGGTCCAGTTCGACGATTGCGCAGTGCCGGCGGACGGTCTGCTGGGGCAGGAAGGGCGCGGCTTCAGCTATGCCATGGCCGGCCTTGACGGCGGCCGTCTGAACATCGCGGCCGGTGCGCTTGGCGGCGCGCAGGCGGCGCTGGACGCGACCCTTGGCTATATGGCCGAGCGCAAGGCTTTCGGCAAAACCCTCGATCAGTTTCAGGCCCTGCAATTCCGGCTGGCCGAGATGGAGGTCGCGCTGCAATCGACCCGCACTTTCCTGCGTCAGGCGGCATGGAAGCTCGACAGTGGCGCGCCCGATGCCTCGAAATACTGCGCCATGGCCAAGCTTTACGTCACCGACCGCGCCTTCGAGGTCGCGAACCAGTGCCTGCAACTGCACGGCGGCTATGGCTATCTGGCCGATTACGGGATCGAGAAGATCGTCCGCGACCTGCGGGTTCATCAGATCCTCGAGGGCACGAACGAAATCATGCGGCTGATCGTCAGCCGCGCGCTTCTGGCCGAGAGGGCGTGATGGAGAAGCTTCATATCCGCAAGGACGGCCGCGCCGGACGCATCACCTTTACCCGGCCGCAGGCGCTGAACGCGCTTGATCACGAGATGGCGCTGGCGGTCACCCGGGCCCTGAACGACTGGCGGGACGATCCGCAGGTGGAACTGGTGCTGATCGACGCCGAGGGTGATCGCGCCTTTTGCGCCGGCGGCGATATCGCGGCGATCTACCATGCCGGGCGCGCCGGGGATTTCGCCGCCGGCGCCGGCTTCTTCGCCGATGAATACCGGATGAACGCACTGATCGCGGAATATCCAAAGCCGGTCGTGGCTTTCATGCACGGCTTTGTCATGGGCGGCGGCGTCGGTGTCGGCGGCCACGCCAGCCACCGCATCGTCGGCGACAGCACCCGCATCGCCATGCCGGAATCCGGCATCGGGCTTATCCCTGATGTCGGCGGAAGCTGGCTTCTGGCCCATGCGCCGGGCCGGATGGGCGAATACCTGACCCTGACCGGCGCGCGCATGGGTCCGGGCGATGCGATCGCGGCGCATTTCGCCGATACCTACCTGCCCGAAGCGCAATGGCCGGCGCTGAAGGAAAAACTGGCCGAAACCGGCGACGTTGGCCTGATCGTCGGCGCGCCGCCGCCCGAGGCGCCGATCGCGGGCGCGGATCTGTCGGCCTATGGCGGCCGTGATCTTGCCGCGATCGTCAGGGCGGTTAACGCCTCGGGCGACAAAGACGGCGATGCGGCGAAGGCGCTGGCCCGCAACTCTCCGCTGTCGATGGCGGCGGGGCTGGCGCTGGTCCGGGCGGCGCGCGCCGACGATTCCGTGCGCGATGCGCTGGCCCGCGAATACCGTTTTACCAGCCGCGCGGCCGAGTTCGGCGATTTTCTGGAGGGCGTCCGGGCGCAGATCATCGACAAGGACCGCCAGCCCCGCTGGCGCCACGCCGGCGCGGGCGACGTGACCAAGGACGAGGTCGACGCGATGCTGGCACCGCTTGGCCCCAATGAATTGTGGAAGGAGTAACGGCATGAAGATCGGCTTTATCGGGCTTGGAAACATGGGTGCGCCGATGGCGCGCAATCTGGCGCGCGCGGGGCATGAGGTGACGGGCTTCGACACCGCCGCGCCGACACCCGAAGGCGTCACGCCGGTGAACAACGCGGCCGATGCCGTTGCCGGCGCCGAAGTCGTCATAACCATGCTGCCGAATGGCGAGATCCTGCGCGCGGTCGCCGATCAGATCATCGACAGGATGCAGCCCGGCGCGGTCCTGTGCGACTGCTCGACCGTCGACGTGGCCAGCGCCCGCGCGGTGGCCGCGCAGGCCGGGGCGGCGGGGCTGGGGGCGCTTGACGCGCCGGTCTCGGGCGGGATCGGCGGCGCAGACGCCGGCACCCTGACCTTCATGGTCGGCGGCAGCGGCGACGCCTTCGCGACCGTTCAGCCACTTTTCGAGGTGATGGGGCAAAAGGCCGTCCATTGCGGGGAATCCGGTGCCGGACAGGCCGCCAAGATCTGCAACAACATGATCCTTGGCGTCACCATGATCGCCACTTGCGAGGCTTTCGCGCTGGCCGACAAGCTGGGTCTGGACCGGCAAAAGATGTTCGACGTGGTGTCGACAAGCTCGGGCTCCAGCTGGTCGATGAACACCTATTGCCCGGCCCCCGGCGTGGGTCCGAAATCGCCCGCGGACAACGAATACAAGCCCGGTTTCGCCGCCGAACTGATGCTGAAGGACCTGCGCCTGTCGCAGACCGCGGCCGAGGAAGCGGACGCCGATACGCCGATGGGACAGCTTGCCACCGCGCTGTATTCAACTTTTGTTGAAGAGGAAAACGGGCGTGGAAAAGATTTTTCCGCGATGCTGCCAAGACTTGTGTCGCGCCACCGGTCCTGATCTGTGAATATCCCGGGAAATACCCGCGTTGCGGCAAGGGAACAAAGCCGCCGGCCCGGTGTTCTGTTTTCATATCAATTATTGGTTTCGGCGCAGAAGTGCCGGGCCACCCAACCCAGATGACAAAGTGAGAAACCACAATGTCCGTTTATAACAAACTCGCCGCGCTGTTGATCGGCGCCAGCCTGGTGGTGACGGCGCCGGCTGCACTGGCGAAAGACAATAAGGGCAACGGTAAGGGCAATTCGCACGCCGCCTATGTCCTCAAGGGAAATCAGGGCAAGCATCAGAAGCAGGCTGCCCAGAAGAAGAAGGCCAAGAAACAGGCCGCGCAACAGCAGGAACGGCGCAAGATCCTGCTTCAGCAACAGCGCCAGCAGGCCGCCAAGAAACAGGTCCGCCGCGCCGTCACCGCGCGGGCCTTGGCCACCTCCGAGGGGCCGATCGTCTTTCGCGATGGCCGGGTCGTCGTCCGCGACCGCGTAGAGCCCCCCCGCATCGTCCGGCGTACCAGCCCGCTGGCCGAGCTTGAGGCGCTGCGCCAGCGCGAGTTGACCCGTCAGTGGCAGCAGGTCCAGCGCGACAACCCGCAGTACTATCGCGAGCAACTGCTTGGCGCCAACCGCTTCTTCACGGTGGACCGTGACCGTTACCTGCGCGATGGCCGCGAATACGTCTGGTCGCGTGACCGCGACTGGTCCGAATACTATCGCACCCAGCCGCAATATGTTTACGCGCAAAGCGTCAACTGCCCGCCGGGTCTGGCCAAGAAAAGCCCCGCCTGCGTCCCCCCCGGTCAGGCCAAGAAAGGCGTGGCGGATATTCAGGTCGGACGGATCTACGACCGCGACACGATCCATTATATCACCGAGCCCGGACGCTATGGCCTTGGCGCCCCGCCCTCGGGGTCGCGCTATGCGGTGATCGGCAACCGACTGGTGCGGGTGGATTCGCAGACCGATCAGGTCCTGTCGATCATCCGTCTGGTCGAGAATATTCTGGACTGACGCCACTTCCGGGGGCGGTCACCCGCCGCCCACAAACGCCCGCCGACCCGGCCGCCGACGCGCGGCGACCGATCGCGGATCTACAGCGCCGCACCCAGCCGCCGCATCAACGGAACGAAATCCGGGAATGATGTGGCGATGGGGGCGGCGTCGTCGATTCCGACCGGGCTTTCGGCGACCAGCCCCAGCACCAGAAACGACATGGCGATGCGGTGATCCAGATGGGTGGCGACGGTGGCGCCGCCCGCGACCTTGCCGCCGGTCCCCTGCACGATCATATGCGCGTCTCCGGTTTCCACCTCGACGCCGTTGGCGCGCAGGCCCACCGCCATCGCCTCGATCCGGTCGGTTTCCTTGACCCGCAGCTCCTTCAGTCCCCGCATCGTGGTCGGCCCCGTCGCCATCGCGGCCACCACCGACAGGATCGGATATTCGTCGATCATGCTAGGCGCGCGTTCGGCCGGCACATCGACGCCCTTCAGCGCCGAGGCCCGCACGATCAGGTCGGCGACCGGCTCGCCCCCCTCCTCGCGTTCATTTTCAAAGCGAATGTCGGCGCCCATTTCCAGCAATGTGCGATAGAAGCCATCGCGGGTCGGATTGCGGCTGACCCCGGGCACGCGGATTTCCGACCCCGGCACGATCAGCGCCGCCGCGACCGGAAACGCCGCCGAGGACGGATCGCGCGGCACCGCCACGTCCTGCGGGCGCAGCTCGGGCCGGCCGGTCAGGGTGATTTCGCGGCCCTCCGGGGTTTCGGCCGTGGTGATCGTGGCGCCGAAACCGGCCAGCATACGCTCGGTATGATCGCGCGTCGGCTCATGCTCGACCACGACGGTCTGGCCGGGCGCATTCAGCCCCGCCAGCAGCACCGCCGATTTCACCTGCGCCGAGGGCACCGGCAGCACATAGCGCACCGGCACCGGCTCGGCCACGCCGGTCACGGTGATCGGCAGGCGGCCGCCTTCGCGCGCGGCGAATTCGGCCCCGAACAGCGCCAGCGGATCGGTCACCCGGCCCATCGGGCGGCGCGACAGGCTTGCGTCGCCGGTGAAGGTGGCGCGGATCGGGGTCGTCGCCATCGCGCCCATGATCAGCCGCACGCCGGTGCCCGAATTGCCGCAGTCGATTACGCCTTCGGGCTCGGCAAAGCCGCCGACGCCCACGCCGTCGACAGTCCATTCCCCATCACCCAGCCGATTCACACTCGCGCCAAAAGCCTGCATCGCCTTGGCGGTGTCCAGAACGTCCTGCCCTTCCAGCAACCCGGTGATACGGGTGCGTCCGACCGAAAGCGCACCAAGGATCAGCGCCCGATGGCTGACTGATTTGTCGCCGGGAATTTCGGCCACGCCGGTCAGCGGGCCGCTTTTGCGCGCGGTCATCGGTTGCGGTTCGGCGTGGCTGGACATGGGCTTTCCCCGGGCTTGGTTCGCCGTCCGTGGATAGCGCCAGTTCGCAGGGCCGTCCAGCCGGCCCGCGCGGGGGTTAGCGGCGATAGGTCAGGTAATGCGGCACCCGCCCCTCGCGCAGGGCCTTTTGTTCATACCGCGTCGACAGCCAGTCATCCCACGGCTGATCGCTGTCGGCGACCGGCGTGAAGCCTGCCGCCGGCACCTCTTCGCGGGCCTGACGGACGTAATCGGGAATGTCGGTGGCGATGCGGAACTCGGCGCCCGGGCGCATGATCCGGGCCAAAGGCTCCAGATGCTCGGGCGTGACAAAGCGGCGGCGGTGATGGCGCGCCTTCGGCCAGGGGTCGGGATAGTTCAGAAACGCCCGGTCGATCGCGGCATCGGGCAGCACATCCATCAGGTCCCGCGCGTCGCCCGGCAGGATGCTGACATTTTCGACCCCGGCCGCGCGGATCTTGCCCAGCAGCATGGCGACGCCGTTGATGAAGGGCTCGCAGCCGATGACGCCGACCTGCGGATAAAGGCACGCCATATGGACCAGATGTTCACCGCCGCCAAAGCCGATCTCCAGCCACAAGGGACGATCGTCGCCAAAGATCGTGCCGGGGGCGATGGGGCGGCGATCGGGGTTTTCGTCGAAGGTGACGCCCTTGGGCCGCAGATGGGCCAGATCCTCCAGATACCCCTTCTGGCTTTGGCGCAAGGTCTTGCCATGGCGGCGGCCATAGAAGTTGCGCCGCGTAAGCGCGGGATCGGAAGGGCTGAGATCGGGGGCTTCGGGGTCCGAGGGGCTGTGTGACATGGCCGCGCGGGTTATCCCTCGCCGTCCCCGGGGTCAAGCGCCAAGGGGCCGCTGTGGGGGATAAGGGGCCCCGTTGGGCGTGGGCGCGGGCGGCCTAAGCCCCGTGCTGCTCGTTATCTGATCCCTATGGGTCCTGCGCGCGCGGGGCCGGGCTTGCTAGCCCCGCCGCGCCTTGTCGATCGCCGCCACGTCGATCTTTTGCATCTCCATCATCGCCTCGAAGGCGCGACGCGCCTCATCGCCGCCGGCGGCCAGCGCCTCGGTCAGCGTGCGCGGGGTGATCTGCCATGACACGCCCCATTTGTCCTTGCACCAGCCGCAGGCGCTTTCCTGGCCGCCGTTGTCGACGATGGCATTCCAATAGCGGTCGGTTTCCGCCTGATCCTCGGTCGCGATCTGAAACGAAAACGCCTCGCTTTGCCGGAAGGCCGTGCCGCCGTTAAGCCCGATGCAAGGGATGCCGCAGACGGTGAAGTCGACGGTCAGCACGTCGCCCTTTTTCCCCGAGGGGTAATCGGCCGGCGCGCGATGCACCGCGGTCACGGCGCTGTCGGGAAAAACCCCGGCATAAAACCGCGCCGCCGCCTCGGCGTCCTTGTCATACCACAGACAAACGGTGTTTTTCGGGATAGCCATGGGGTTTCCTTTCGGAGGGTGGAGCGGGCCTGCGTCGGTGGGACGAATGCGCATGCCTAAAACCGAGGTTCGCGGCAAAGGTTCCCAAAGCGTTGGTGCAGGATTCTATGGATAGGCTAATTTCTGCGAGACGGACGGGCGGTTTCCGCCAAATCCGTTGGTGCCGATTACGCGATAATACCCACTAACGAGAACGCTGAAGCGGCTCCATCAGTATCGACCAGTAAAACTCTGCAACTCCTTCAGAACTTAGCTTAGCCTCTTCGTTCCCACTGCGTGAAAAAGACATTGGGCTGGCCCGCATGAACAACGACTGTTCATCAAAATCCACGGATACAGACGCATTATAGCCGTTTGTCGCAGCATTTTCATGCATCGAATAGTAAATATCCCTATCTCCACCGAACATCCCGCCGCGAAAAATTGTGCAGGCGCTGACTTGATTGCCGGACCGATAGATAACAGCGGTGAACCGATCCGCGTCGATACGTCTGAAACGTGTCTCAACATCAGCGTTTCGCCGCTCTAATTCCCCGAGTGATCCCTCGAAGAAATTTGAGACAAATTCGAATGTTTCATCACGGAACGCGGCCTGATCATGTTGAGTGAATATCTTTGTCACACGCATGTTTGACGAACGCGGTAAGGTTGTTGCAGCGGCCGGTGTGGCTAGTGGTGAATGGATGGAAGAAATAGCGGTTGCCGTCGGTTCGGTTGTCTTTCCAAGCTCTTCAACAGCCCTACGAATGGCGCGGGTCACGTCAAGAAATGCGTCGTCCCGATCGGCCCATTTGGTGATCGGTTCGGCGTCGGTGGGGGTTGCGAGCAGCTTGCCAAACGGCGCCTTTTTCCATTCGCACGGTCGCAGGATCACCGGTATCACGCGGGCCGAACCCTCTGCGTGCCGCTCCATCGCACGCTTCACTTCTATCTCGTAGCAGTATGTCGAGGCGAGGAAGTCTGGACTTACCAAAAATAATATAACGTCTGCCTGCTCGAGTTTTTCGTGGATAGCCGGGTTCATTTCATCGCCGGCAGTGATTTCTCTGTCGTGCCAAGGTGCGAGCAGCCCCTCACGTTTCAACATTACAAGATTGACCTCGAGCCGGTCCCGAAGCGCCTCATCCACATGACAATACGAAAAAAACAACCGGGCAGCCATAGCTTCTCCAACCCTCGCATGCACAGCAGGTATGACTTTGCGGCAGGCGTTTCGTCAAAGATAAAATTCGTATGATCGAAGCGATAGCACGGTTGCGTTGATAGGCCGACCCGTCTGTTTGCGTTGACCGCATCCCGCGCCAAAACGGCCGGGCAGCAATACCACCCGGCCGTATTCTCACTCCACCGGAATTGAACCGTCAGACCGCCTTTTTCAGCGCCTCGGTCAGGTCGGTGCGTTCCCAGCTGAAACCGCCATCGTCTTCGGGGGCGCGGCCGAAATGGCCATAGGCGGCGGTGCGGCGATAGATCGGGCGGTTCAGCGACAGGTGGTCGCGGATGCCGCGCGGGGTCAGGTCCATGACCCGGCCAAGCGCGCGCTCGATCTCGGCCTCGGGGACCTCGCCGGTGCCGAAAGTGTCGGCATAGATCGACAGCGGTTTCGCCACGCCGATCGCGTAGGAAAGCTGGATCACGCAGCGTTTCGCCAGCCCCGCGGCGACGACGTTCTTGGCCAGATACCGCGCCGCATAGGCGGCCGAGCGGTCGACCTTGGTCGGATCCTTGCCGGAAAACGCCCCGCCGCCATGCGGCGCCGCGCCGCCATAGGTGTCGACGATGATCTTGCGCCCGGTCAGACCGGCATCGCCGTCGGGGCCGCCGATGACGAAGGTGCCGGTCGGGTTCACCCACCATTCGGTCTTGTCGGTCAGCCAGCCCGCGGGCAGCACCTCGCGCACATAGGGCTCGACGATGGCGCGGATGTCGTCCGAAGTCTGGTTTTCGTCCTTGTGCTGATGCGAGAGGACAAGGCTGGTGATCTCGGCCGGCTTGCCATTCTCGTACCGCACGGAAAGCTGGGCCTTGGCATCGGGACCAAGCGTCGGCTCGGCACCGGATTTGCGGGCCTCGGCCAGACGGCGCAGGATCGCGTGCGCATACTGGATCGGCGCGGGCATAAGCTCGGGCGTCTCATCAACGGCATAGCCGAACATGATGCCCTGATCCCCGGCCCCGTCGCGGTCCACGCCCTGGGCGATATGGGCCGATTGTTCGTGCAGGAAATTCATCACATGGCAGGTATTCCAGTGAAATTTCTCCTGCTCGTAGCCGATGTCGTGGATCGTGTCGCGGGCGATCTGGCCGATGCGGCCCATGTAATTGCTCAGCTTGTCGCGGTCCGACAGGCCGATTTCCCCACCGATGACGACCATTCCGGTGGTGGCGAAGGCTTCGCAGGCGACGCGGGCGTTCGGTTCCTCGGTCAGCAGCGCGTCAAGCACCGCGTCCGAGATCTGGTCGCACAATTTGTCGGGGTGCCCCTCGGACACGGATTCCGAGGTGAATACGAAATTTTCTCTGGTCATGAATTGCTCCATTAGGTGAAGCCCGTCCGCCAGGAAGCCGTTGGACGGGCCGTGTCGTCCCGCCCGAGTTAGCCCCGCCCGGGACGAAGGTCAATGGAGCGGCTAAAGTCCGCCCGATTTTCGGGGCGTCCGCCGGCGCGCGGCCACGGCGACCAGCAAAACCGCCAATGCCGCGTCCAAAGGCACCCACCAATCGCCCCAGCGTATGAACGGCGTCGGCGGCAGCGCGGCGGGAAGCGCGGTGTCGATCAGACCGACCGTGCCCAGACCAAGCTGTTGCCGCACCCGGCCCCGCGCGTCGATCACCGCGCTGACCCCGGTATTGGCGACACGCAGCAGCGGCAGCCCCGATTCGATCGCCCGCAGCCGCGCCTGCGCCAGATGCTGCCACGGGCCGGTCCATGTTCCGAACCATGCGTCATTGGTGGCCTGCAACAACCAGCCGGGACGTTCGTCGTCCCCGCGCAGATGGTCGGGAAAGATCACCTCGTAACAGATCAGCGGCTGAACCGGCGGCAGGTCGCCCAGTTGCAGCACGCGCGGCCCCGCCCCGGGGGTGAAGCCCGACCCAAGCTGCGCCGCAAAGGCGTTTATCCCGAAGCGGCGCAACTGTTTGCCCCAGGGAAGGTATTCGCCGAAGGGGACCAGATGAAACTTGTCATAGATCGCGCCGGTCTGCCCCGCGGGGGTGATCTCGGCCAGACTGTTGAAATATTCGCCGTTGCGGCCGCTTTGCACGCCGATCACCACCCGCGCGCCCTGCGCCGCCTGCGCGATGCGCAGCAATTCGTCCCCCGGCTGCTCCAGCAGGAAATTCACCGCCGTTTCGGGCCAGATCACCAGATCGGGGCGGCGGCCGTCGCGGCCGGGTGCGGCGGTCAGGTCCAGCATCCGGCCGTAAAACACCCCCGCCCATTGCGGGTCCCATTTCCGCGCCTGCACCGCGTCCGGCTGAACCAGCCGCACCGTCCGGGCCAGATCAGGCGGCAGGGGCGCGGCCATGCGCCAACTGCCAAGGCCCCAGCAGGCGGCAAGGAACAGGGCCGAGGCGATGGTGCCCGTGATGATCCCGCGCCGCGTCGGTCCCAGCGCCACCGGCAGCACCGCCGCCACCACCGTGACCGAGGACAGCCCCAGCGCGCCGCAATATGCCGCCAGTTGCGCGATCGGCGTTTCCACCCAGATCTGGCCGTTCAGCGCCCATGGAAAGCCGGTGAATATCCAGCCGCGCAGCCAGTCGGACAGCACCAGACAGGCCGCAAAACCCAGCGCCCGCAATGAGACCCCGCGCCCCGCATGCCACGCGACCCAGCCCGGTATCGCCCAGAACATGCCGCCGCCCAGCGCCATCAGAAGCAGCGCGAAAGGGGCCATCCAGCCGAAAATCTCGGGCTGGACCAGAAACGGATCGACGATCCAATTCAGCGCCAGCGCGAAATAGCCCATGCCGCAGGCCAGCGCGCGGCGAAACGCGGCTGCGCCCGCCGGCGCCTCGGCCACGAACCACAGCACAAGCGCGAATGCGACCAGCGAGATCGGCCAGTACCCAAAGGGCGACAGCCCCAACGAGGCCAGCATTCCGGCGAAAAACCCCGGCGCGACCGAAATCAGGTTCCGTCCGGCCCGGGCGGCCGAGAAGCGGGGCAGATACGCGCTCATCCTGCGATCAATCGCGGAAATTCCGGCTGTCCTTGATCTGGTCCCAGGCCCAGACCACCTCTTGCAAACGCTCCTCGTCCGAGCGGTCGCCGCCGTTCATGTCGGGGTGAAGGTCCTTGACCAGTGACTTGTATTGCTTGCGGATTTCCGCCTTGGTCCAGCTATCCTTGGCCTCGAGGATCTCGACCGCCTTGCGTTCCGTCGCGGGCAGTTTGCGGGTCGAACTGCGCACCGCCGGGTTGGTGCCATTCGCGCCCAGAATCTCCAGCGGATCGTCGACGCCGTGCCGTGCCCATGCCTGTTCCTGCGCGGCGCGGCCAAAGGGTCGCGTGGGCCGTTCCCAGACCGTCGCATTGTCCAGAAAATTCTGGAACTCCTCCTCGGTCTGGCCCTGAAAATAGTTCCAGTTCAGATTGTATTCGCGCACATGGTCCTTGCAGAACCAATAGTAATCGTCCAGCGCGCGGGGTGATTTGGGGGCGCGGTATTGCCCCGGTTTGTCGCAGCCCTGCTTGTCGCAGGTCCTGCTTGAGGTCTCGAACGCGCCGGACATGCCGCGCCTTCCCTTGGCCCGGCGTTTCTTGTCCGAAGCCGCCGAGATATCGAACCCAAACGGGTCTTCCTGGGTCATTAAGCGTCCTGCTGATTGCCATTTCCGACTCGGGATGCGCAGTCTAGGGCATTTCGCGCCGCATGAAAGGGGTTGACGCATGGGAATCACGCAAGAGTTGCAGGAACGGCTGAAAACCCTGAACCCGACCCGGCTGGAGATTCGCGACGACAGCGAAAAGCACCGTGGTCATGGCGGCTGGCGCGAAGGCGGCGAGACGCATTTTCACATCACCCTGCGCGCGCCCGCGCTGGCCGGCCTGTCGCGGATCGCGCGGCACCGGCTGATCCACGACACTCTGGGCGCCGATCTGGTCGGCCGCATTCATGCGCTGTCGATGGATCTGGACGGTTAGGCGGTCGCGCACGAATAGTAGGCAGATCCGGACGATTGCCCCCCGGGGCGCGGATGCGGCGCGGGATGCCTTACCGGAACCGTGTCATCTGCGGCACGCGCCAAAGCAGCGCGATCCACATCAGAACCGCAAAGGCGACGGTGGACAGCCCCAGCGCGCCGCCGATCAGCACCACGACGCTCATCACCGGCAGCGCCCAGCCCCGGATCCCCAGCGCATAATGGCGGTCCCTGACGAACCACAGCGCCGCCATGACCACCGCCAGCGATGCCGCCAGCCACCAGGCCACATCGTCCGGGGCGGCCTTGCTTTCACCCGCGACCAGATCCATCTGGGCGGCGACGACCGCGCCAATCACGGCAATGCCGCCGAAGATCAGCACATGCACGTAGCCCCAGCTGAACGCGGTGCTGAACGTCGAGCTTTTCAGGTGGTCGACCTCGGCGAAATACAGCCAGAACAGGGCGAAGGTGATGAACACGGCGGCGACCGAGGTCACGGCCGGCGCGAACTCGGCCTCGGGGCCGAACATCATGCCGAAGCCCAGACAGATCGACACCATGACCTCGCCCAGACTGATGATGGTCAGAAGCCCATAGCGTTCGATCATGTGGTGGCGGTGAAACGGGGTCAGCTTGGCCGATTCCGCATAGACCGGAACCGAAAATTCCAACGCCCAGATCACCGCCGCCATGCCGATGAACAGCCCGGTTCCCGGGGGCGCCAGAAAGTACAGGGCGACCCAGCCGAACTGGGCCAGCATGATCCCCCCGGCATAGCGCAGCGCGGTGCGTTCGTATTCCGGGTTGGATGAGGCGCAATACCACAACAGCGCCATTCCCACCCGCATGATGCACCAGCCCAGAACGCCAAAGCTCATGTCCAGCGTTTCAAAGATATAGCGCGCGCCGCCGGCGAAGATCAGCTCGCCCAGCATGATCACCATCACCAGAATCCGGAACACCGGCCCGTCATGGTCGAAGGCGCTGGCGAACCAGGTGAAATTCATCCACGCCCACCAGATCGCGAGGAACAGAAAGGCGAAGCGCGGAAAGGCTTGCAGCCCGTGCCCCTCGCTGATGGCGTGATGCAGGTTGGCGGTGATCGCCCCGATGGCGATGACGCTGATCAGGTCGAAGAACAGTTCTAGCTGGGTGGCGGCGCGGTGATGCTCGTTCGGATCGCGGGCGGCCAGCGGCGGCAGAGGAATGAGTTTGCGCATGATATCCTCATAACATCCGTACCCGATCCAAATCGAAGAACGGATCATCGCGCAAGAACTAATACCGGCCGTGACCCGGCGGGCGGCGGCGCCCCGCCCGGGTCAGCGCGTCTGTCGCCGCGCCAGAAACGCCAGTTTCTCGAACAGCGCCACGTCCTGTTCGTTCTTCAGCAGCGCCCCGTGCAGCTTGGGCAGCATGGTCGCGGGATCGCGCTTCAGATCCTCGGGCGCAAGATCGCTGGCCAATATCAGCTTCAGCCAGTCCAGCATCTCGCTGGTCGAGGGCCGTTTCTTCAGGCCCGGCGTCTCGCGCAGTTCAAAGAACTGCTCCAGCGCGGTGGACAGCAGGCGCGGCTTGAGGTTCGGGAAATGCACCGCGACGATCCGGGCCAGCGTCTCGGCATCGGGGAAACGGATATAGTGAAAAAAGCAGCGGCGCAGAAAAGCGTCGGGAAGCTCTTTTTCGTTGTTCGAGGTGATGATCACCACCGGCCGATGCTGCGCTTGCACGGTTTCGCCGGTCTCGTAGACGTGGAACTCCATCCGGTCGAGTTCCTGCAACAGGTCGTTCGGGAATTCGATGTCGGCCTTGTCGATCTCGTCGATCAGCAGGACGACCTTGCCCGGCGCCTCGAACGCCTGCCACAGCTTGCCCTTGCGGATATAGTTGCCAATGTCATGGACCCGGGCGTCGCCAAGCTGGCTGTCGCGCAGCCGGGAGACTGCATCGTATTCGTAAAGACCCTGCTGCGCCTTGGTGGTGGACTTGATGTTCCATTCCACGATCGGCAGTCCCAGACTGGCCGCGATCTGGCGCGCAAGCTCGGTTTTTCCGGTCCCCGGCTCACCTTTGACCAGCAACGGCCGCTCAAGCGTGATGGCTGCATTCACCGCCATGGTCAGATCGTCGGGCGCGATATAGCTGCTGGTCGATTTGAACTGCATCTTGTGGGGCCTTTCTGGATGGCCGCAAGCTAGCGGGGGCGTTGCCGGTTCGCAAGTTATCAGGCGAATGATGCGAACACCCTAGTGACAACCTACATAAAAGCCGTTAAGCGGACGCCGAAACACACGTTCTGTAACCAGTTGCAGGCGGCCTTGCAGGAGGAAAAGATGAAGCCCCAGATCTTTCTGCCGGAAGACTATCGCCCTGCCGAGGACGAGCCGTTCATGAACGATCGCCAGCTTGAATATTTCCGGCGCAAACTGACCGCGTGGAAGCAGGAGCTGATCGAACAATCCGCCGAAACGCTTGAAGGTCTGCAGGATTCGGCCCGCAACGTCCCCGATCTGGCCGACCGCGCGTCCGAGGAAACCGACCGCGCGATCGAGCTGCGCACCCGCGACCGTCAGCGCAAGCTGGTCAGCAAGATCGACGCCGCGCTGCGGCGCATCGAGGACGGCGAATACGGCTATTGCGAAATGACGGGTGAGCCGATCAGCCTGCGCCGTCTGGACGCCCGCCCCATCGCCACGATGACGCTGGAAGCGCAAGAGCGGCACGAACGCCGCGAACGGGTGCATCGCGACGACTGACACGCGGCGGTGACCAGCGGCGGCGACCGGCGGTGGTCGACCGTGGCAACCAGCGGCGATGACTGGCGGTGATGAAGAATGGCGGCGACGAAGAATGGCTGTGACCCACGTCCGTGACCGGCTGCGGTAACCGACTTGCCGTGACCGACCACGGCTTGCCCCGGCGGCGCACCCCGCCCGCACGACCCAGATCGACAGGACAGCGGCGCCGGGTGGTTCATCCGGCGCTTTCTTCATGGCGCATTCCGGCGACGACCGGACCCTGCGCGCTTTGGCCGCGGCCCGGAAAACCGGCATATCGCCTGCCCGGGAAAGCAAACGGGCGGCAACCGCGATGGTCGCCGCCCGCAATTTCGCACCGGCCGGTCAGCCCGGGCCGGACAGGGTTGCGGATCAGACCGCGCCCTGAATGAACTTCACGGCATCGCCGAAAGTCTGGATGGTCTCGGCCGCATCGTCCGGAATTTCGATGCCGAATTCTTCCTCGAAGGCCATAACCAGTTCAACGGTATCAAGGCTGTCAGCGCCCAGATCGTCGATGAAGGAGGCGGATTCGGTCACCTTGTCCTCATCCACGCCCAGATGCTCCACAACGATCTTTTTCACGCGATCGGCAATGTCGCTCATATCTCTTCCTCAGTTACGGGCATCCGCCCAAGTGTGCCCGCCGGCGATTCGCCGGAAAGGCGCCAGCCGAGGGCGGTTTCCCTGCGGCCATATTGGCGGGATATAGCACGCGGATGTGATCTTGCAACCGCAATAGGCGTGAAAACGCCCTTTCCCGCGCCCGGTCAGACCATCGCCATGCCGCCGTTCACATGCAGCGTGGCACCGGTCACATAGCCGGCCTCGGGGCTGGCGAGGTACAGCACGGCGGCGGCGATTTCCTGCCCCTCGCCCATGCGGCCGGCGGGGATCTGGGTCAGGATCCGGCCCTTCTGCTCGTCGTTCAGCTTGTCGGTCATGGCGGTCGCGATAAAGCCCGGGGCCACGCAGTTCACCGTGATGCCCCGGCTTGCGACCTCATAGGCCAGCGACTTCGACATGCCGACCAGACCGGCCTTGGCGGCGGCATAATTGGCCTGCCCCGGGTTGCCGGTCGCGCCGACCACCGAGGTGATGTTGACGATCCGCCCCCAGCGCGCCTTCATCATCCCGCGCAGCACCCCCCGGCACAGCCGGAAGGATGAGGTCAGGTTCACGTCGATGACCTGCGCCCATTCCTCATCGGACATGCGCATGAACAGGTTGTCGCGGGTGATGCCGGCGTTGTTGACCAGAACATCGACCCCGCCCATGGCCTCGGCGGCGGCTTTCGGCAGACCCTCGACCGCCGCCGCATCGCCCAGATCGGCGGTCACGACAAAGGCGCGGTCGCCGAGTTCCGCGGCGAGTTCCCGAAGCGGCGCCTCACGCGTGCCGGACAGCGCCACGCTTGCCCCCGCCCCGTGCAGCGCCTTGGCGACCGCCCCGCCGATCCCGCCTGATGCGCCGGTGATCAGCGCCTTTTTTCCTGTCAGATCAAACATCTTTCTCTCCTGTTGGGGCGTTTGCGGTCGTTAGCGCCGCACGGCAGTGAATTTCGACGGTGTCAAAGACCGGCGCGGCGACATTGTCCGGGGACAGCAGCAGACCGACCTCGGTGCAGCCCAGAACCAGACAATCCGCGCCATCCGCGATCAGGCCGGCGGCGGCCTGTTCAAAAACCCGGCGGCTTTCGGGGCGGACTATGTCGCGGCACAGTTCATCAAAAATGATGCGGTGGATTTCGGCGCGCCGATCGAGCCCGGGCACAAGGGGCGCCAAGCCGGCGGCGCGCAAACGGTCCAGATAGAACCCCCGCTCCATGGTGAAGGCGGTCGCGATCAGGCCGGGCCGGGACAGCCCGGCGGCGCGGATCGCGGCGGCGGTCGCGTCGGCGATATGGACGAAAGGCACGCCGACCGCCGCCCGGACCCGGTCGGCCACGGCATGCATGGTGTTGGTGGCAAGCATGATCAGCCCGGCGCCCGCGCGTTCCAGCCCCGCCGCCGCACCGGCCAGCAGCGCGCCCGCGTCGTCCCAGCGGTCCTCGGCCTGCATCCGGGCGATCGGGGCGAAATCGACCGAGGCGAGCAGCACCGGCGCGGAATGCAGACCGCCCCGGCTTTCCCCCACCATCTGGTTCAACCGCCTATAGTAATGGGCCGTCGACACCCATGACATGCCGCCAAGAATGCCGATGGTGCGCATGGATCAGCCCTTGAGGGCGGCGATATCGGCCGGGGTTCCGATGGCGCGGACCACCGCCTCGGGCGAGATGCGGCGAATCATGCCCGACAGCGCCTTGCCCGCCCCGATCTCCCAGAACTCGGTGACGCCGGCCTCGGTCATCCATGCGATGCTTTCGCGCCAGCGCACCGCGCCGGTTACCTGTTCGACCAGCAGGCGCCGGATCTCGCCCGGTTCGGTGACCGCCGCTGCCCGCACGTTTGCGACGACCGGCACCACCGGGGGGTTGATCTCGACCCCGGCCAGCGCCTCGGCCATCACCGCCGCGGCCGGCTGCATCAGCGCCGAATGGAACGGAGCCGAGACCGGCAGCATCAGCGCCCGCTTGGCGCCCTGTTCCTTGGCCAGCGTGGCGGCGCGTTCGACCGCATCCTTGTGGCCCGAGATCACCACCTGCGCGGGATCGTTGTCATTCGCGGCCTGACAGACCTCATCGCCCGCCGCCTCGCGCGCGATCTGGTCGACGGTGGCAAAATCGAGCCCCAGGATCGCGGCCATGGCGCCCTGCCCGACCGGCACCGCCTCTTGCATGGCGCGGCCCCGCAGACGCAGCAGCCGCGCAGTGTCGAACAGGCTCAGCGCCCCGGCCGCACAAAGCGCCGAATATTCGCCAAGGCTGTGACCGGCGACGAAATCGGCGTTACCCTCCAGCGGGAAGCCCTCGGCCTCAAGCGCGCGCAAGGCGGCGATGGATGTGGCCATCAGCGCCGGCTGGGCGTTTTCCGTCAGGGTCAGCGTCTTGATGTCGCCGGTCCAGATCAGGTCAGAGAGCTTTTCGTCCAGCGCCTCGTCAACCTCATCGAAAACCGCGCGGGCGGCGGGATAGGCTTCGGCCAGATCGCGGCCCATGCCGATGGTTTGGGCGCCCTGCCCGGGAAATACAAAGGCACGCATCTGCCAGATCCTCCAGATTGCTGTCAGGATCGGCATAGCCCAAGCCATGGCCCGCCCGCAACTGCCGGCCCCGCTTCACCGGATTTTCCGGGTAGCCAGCGCGAAGCCGCATGAACGCGGACGCGCATGAAAAAAGGGCGCGGCTAATGCCGCGCCCCTGTTCCGATCAGGCTGGATCAGCGATCAGCCGACCAGTTCCAGACCCGAGAAGAAGAAGGCGATTTCTTCCTTGGCGGTTTCCGGGGCGTCCGAGCCGTGGACCGAGTTTTCACCGACCGACAGGGCGTATTCGGCGCGGATCGTGCCGGCATCGGCTTTCGAGGGATCGGTCGCGCCCATCACTTCGCGGTTCTTGGCGATGGCGTTCTCGCCTTCCAGCACCTGCACGACGACGGGTTCCGAGGCCATGAACTCGACCAGCTCGCCATAGAAAGGCCGGTCCTTGTGGACGACATAGAACTGACCAGCCTGCGCGGGCGACAGGTGGATGCGCTTTTGCGCGACGATGCGCAGGCCCGCATCCTCGAATTTCTGGTTGATCTTGCCGGTCAGGTTACGGCGGGTCGCGTCGGGTTTGATGATCGAAAGCGTGCGTTCGATGGCCATGTCATTCACCTTTTTCGGGGCCCGAGCCAACCTCGGGCCGAAATCCGCGCCCCGTTAACATGCGTCGGCCGCAATGGAAAGCAGGTTGCGGATCGCCGGCGATTGACCATGGCGCGCGTTTGCGGCATCCCCCCGCAATGCTTCGTATAGATGACATCAGTTTCAACATCGAAGGCCGGCCGCTGTTCGAACATGCCAGCGCCTCGATCCCGACCGGGCACAAGGTCGGCCTTGTCGGACCGAACGGCGCCGGCAAGACCACGCTGTTCCGGCTGATCAAGGGGGAACTGACACTGGACGGCGGCAGCATCTCGCTGCCGTCGCGGGCGCGGATCGGCGGCGTGGCGCAGGAAGCCCGCGCGACCGACCTGTCGATTCTGGAAACCACCCTTGCGGCGGATACCGAACGCGCCGCGCTTCTGGCCGAATCCGAGACCGCGACCGATCCGCATCGCATCGCCGAGATCCACGCCCGGCTGACCGACATCGACGCATGGTCGGCCGAGGCCCGCGCGGCGACCATCTTGCAGGGGCTTGGCTTCTCGACCGAGGATCAGGCCCGCCCCACGCGCGACTTCTCGGGCGGGTGGCGGATGCGCATGGCGCTGGCGGGCGTGCTGTTCGCGCAGCCCGACCTGTTGTTGCTGGACGAACCGACCAACTATCTGGATCTGGAAGGCGCGCTGTGGCTTGAAGGCTATCTGGCCCGCTATCCCCATACCGTCATCATCATCAGCCATGATCGCGGGCTGCTGAACCGGGCGGTGAACCACATCCTGCATCTGGAAAACCGGCAGTTGACGCTGTGGTCCGGCGGGTATGACGAATTCGCCAAGGCCCGCGCCGCGCAGCGCGCCCTGCAGGCGGCCGAGGCGAAAAAGCAAGAGGCCCGGCGCGCGCATCTGCAATCCTTCGTCGACCGCTTCCGGTCGAAGGCCAGCAAGGCGGTGCAGGCGCAATCGCGTCTGAAGATGCTGGCGAAGATGGAGCCGATCACCGCCCCCGCCGAGGCCAAGTTCCACCGCTTCACCTTTCCCCAGCCCGAGGAGCTTTCGCCCCCGATCATCACCATGGACGGCGTGTCGACCGGCTATGGCGACCGCGAGGTGCTGCGGCGGCTGAGCCTGCGCATAGATCAGGACGACCGCATCGCGCTTTTGGGCCGGAACGGTCAGGGCAAATCCACGCTGTCCAAGCTGCTGGCGAACCGTTTGCCGGCGATGTCGGGCAAGATCGTGCGGTCGTCCAAGCTGCGGGTCGGTTACTTCGCCCAGCATCAGGTGGACGAACTGCATCTGGACGAAACGCCCCTGGATCACATCCGCCGCCTGCGCCCGAACGAAACCCCGGCGCGGCTGCGGGCGCGGCTGGCCGGGTTCGGGCTGATGGAGGCGCAGGCCGAAACGCTGGTCGGGCGCCTGTCGGGCGGGCAGAAGGCGCGGCTGTCGCTGCTGATCGCCACCATCGACGCGCCGCATCTGCTGATCCTCGACGAACCGACCAACCACCTTGATATCGAAAGCCGCGAGGCGCTGGTCGAGGCGCTGAACGACTACACCGGCGCGGTGGTGCTGGTCAGCCACGACATGCATCTGTTGGGGTTGGTGGCGGACCGGCTTTGGCTGGTCTCGGACGGCGGCGTGTCGCCCTATCCGCATGATCTCGACACCTATCGCCGCAGTCTGCTGGCCGGGGATGAAACCAAGCCCGTCCCGGCGGCCGCGCCCAAACCCGCCGCGCCCAAGCGGCCGTCGCGCGATGCCATGCTGGAACTGCGGGCCGAGGCGCGCCGCGCCGAGGAGCGCGTCGGCAAGCTGACCGAGATGCTGGAAAAGCTGGACGTGAAGCTGGCCGATTCCGATCTGTGGAACGACCCGCACGAGGCCGAACGCTGGGGCCGCAAGCGGGCCGAAGCGCAGCAGGCGATGGCGCTTGCCGAATCGCTGTGGCTCGAGGCGCTGGAGCGGCTGGAGGCCGCCGAAAGCGTCTGATCCCGCCCGGCCGGAAACACCGCCCGCACCGGGCGCCGCGACCTCGCCGCCACACATCACGACTAATTCCCGCGGCGCGGCCTTATCCCTTGCAATGAGGCCGCAGCGGGCGCTAGTTGAACCCCAGATTTCAATTATCGGTTGCGCCATGAAACTCATCCATGCCCTGATCCCCGCCATGCTTCTGGCCACCCCGCTTGCCGCGCAGGGGCTTGAGGGTCGGACCCTTTCGGCCGAACTCGGTCTGGGCGCGTCCTACAAGCCGACCTACCCCGGATCGGACCAGATGGAGACCGCGCCGTGGTTCATCTGGCGCAACGTCTCGCTAAGCCGGGGCGATGGCTCGGCCGGTGACGCGCAGGGTTTCTCGGTCTCGCCGTCGTTCAACTATATCGGCAAGCGCAACGAAAAGGACGACAAGGATCTGGCGGGTCTGCCCGAGGTTGATCGCGCCTATGAAATCGGTGCCCGCTTCAGCTATACCACCGGCCCGGTCACCGGTTATGCCGTGGTCCGCAAAGGCTTCAAGGGTCACAAGGGCGTGGTGGGCAAGCTGGGCGCGACCTATCGCACCGACATCAACGACCGCCTGTCGCTGTGGTCCGGTGTGGGCGTGAACATGGGCAGCGATGATTATGTCGATACATATTTCGGCGTCACGCCCGAAGCCGCGGCAAGCAGCGGCTACCGGGCCTATAACCCCGGTGGCGGCGTCACCTCGGTCTCGGCATCGCTTGCCGCACGCTATGCGATCTCGGACGTGACGGCGCTGGTGGGTGAGCTGGAATATGGCCGTCTGGTCGGCGATGCGGCCGATTCGCCGCTGACTCAGGACAAGAACCAGCCGGTCGTGCGTCTGGGCATCACGCGCCGGTTCTCGTTCGGGTTCTAGGATCGCCGGGGGCCCGAGCCGCATTGCGGCCCGGCCCAACTTTCCCGGAAATGACGCCCGGTTTCCCGAGCGCCCCGCCGCGCTTTATGCCGCCAGTTTCTGCCGCAATCCGGTCATTTTCAGCGCCGCATCGGCGGCCTCGCGGCCTTTGACCACGAAATGCTCGCGGTAAATGGCGTTGTGATGCGCGGTCTCCTGATAATGATGCGGGGTCAGTGATACCGACAGCACCGGCACATCGGCGTCGAGCCCCGCCTGCATCAGCCCGCTGACCACCGCCTGCGCCACGAAATCGTGCCGATAGATACCGCCATCGACGACAAGGGCGGCGGCGACAACCGCATCATAGCGCCCGGTTCTGGCAAGACTGCGGGCCAGCAATGGCATCTCGAACGCGCCCGGCACGTCGAAAACATCGACCTGTTCCGCCGGTATCTTCTGAAGAAAGCCGACCAGAGCCTGATCGACGATATCGGCATGCCAGTTCGCCTTGATGAAGGCATATCGGGTGTGTGTCATGGTGATCTCCTTGCAAAGCGACACGTCACCCAAGGCGATCACATGGGTTCGCCCGGCCGTGCAGCCGCGCATCCCCACATTCTCTTTCTTCCGGACTGTAACCGTCGGCCCAGGAATCGCACCTGATCTGCTGGACCCCCGACCCATGGCCGGGGCGCTCGCGGGCTTGCATGGACATGCTTACCGCCGGTGGGGAGTTTCACCCCGCCCTGAGAATACCACCCGTTCTGGAACAGATGCGGCGCAAGCGCAAGACGCCCGCGCCGGCCAAAGTGGTGCGGCAGGAAAAGCCGATCGGCGCCACGCAGGCCCAATCAGGCACGTTCATCCTTCGGGCTGTCCATCACGACATGCGTGGTAATCGTGGCGATCAATGGAAACGCGCCCAAAACGTCGATGTGAAACTGCTTATAGGCATTCAGATCGGCGACCTCGACGCGCAGCAGATATTCGATCGTGCCGGTGACATTGTGGCATTCGCGGACCGCCGGAGCGAGCTTGCAGGCGCGCTCAAACGCCCGCTGCGCCTCGTTCGAGTGTCGGGACAACCCGACTGTCACATAGGCGACAAAACCAACCCCCCGCGCCGTCGGGCTGATGACGGCACGATAGCCCGCGATGATCCCGCGACGCTCCATGTCCTGAACCCGGCGCAGGCAGGCCGAGGGCGAAAGCCCCACCTTGGCCGCCAACTCGACATTGGCGATTCGCCCGTCACGGCGAAGCTCTTGCAATATTCGTTCTGATATTTGGCTTTCTACGGTCATGGATTGCTACCTTGTCCACTTATCCAACATATTAGAACAGAAATTGCGGTTCGATTGCGCAATAATTGCGCCACAAGACATCTTTGGTGCAGCATGAACTGGAATTTATTCGTCGCCCTTACGGGTTTCGCCTTTGTCACCTCGGTCACGCCGGGGCCGAACAACATGATGCTGATGGCCTCGGGCGCGAATTTCGGCCTGCGCCGGACGGTGCCGCACCTTTTGGGGGTGGCGCTTGGGTTCGGGGCGATGGTCGCGGTTCTGGGGCTGGGGGTCGACCGGCTGTTCGCCGCGATGCCAGCCCTTGGTCAGGCGCTGATGTGGGTCAGCTTGGCCTATATGCTTTGGCTGGCGTGGAAACTGGCCCATGCCAACGCGCCGGGCACCGCCGAGGCTTCGGCGACGCCGCTGACCTTCATGCAGGCCGCCGCATTTCAATGGGTCAATCCCAAGGCATGGGCGATGGCGCTGGGGGCACTGTCCGCCTATGCCGCCGGCGCGGGCGGGGCGCTGATCGTCGCGCTGGTGTTTACCGCGATCAACCTGCCCAGCGTGCTGATCTGGGTCGTTGCGGGTCAGTCGGTGCGGCGCTGGCTTACCAACCCCAAACGGTTGCAGATTTTCAACTGGACGATGGCGATCGCGCTTGTCGGATCTATGCTGCCGGTGCTGTGGCATTGATCCCCAAAAAGACAAAGGGCGGCCAAAGCCGCCCTTCTTCCCGTGATGTGTCGGGGCCTACTCGGCCTTGCTGGCCGGCTTGGCGTTGAGCTGGCCGAATTTCTCGGCGCCGATGGATTCGTGCAACTGAAGCTGGGTCTCGAGAAAGTCGATATGCCCCTCTTCGTCCGCGATCAGCGATTCGAACAGGTCCTTGCTGACGTAATCGCCCACCTTCTCGCAATGCTCGCGCGCTTCGATATACAGTTTGCGCGCATCGTATTCGCCGGCCAGATCGGCCTCCATCGTCTCTTTCAGGTTCTCACCGATTCGCAGCGGGTCCAGCTTTTGCAGATTCGGATGACCCTCAAGAAAGATGATGCGCTGGATCAGCCGGTCGGCGTGGTGCATCTCTTCGATCGATTCAGCGCGGGATTTGTCGGCGATATGGCCATATCCCCAATCCTCCTGCAGGCGATAATGCAGCCAGTACTGGCTGACAGCGGTCAGCTCCGACCGCAGCGCCGCGTTAAGATATTCAATGACTTTCTTGTCGCCCTTCATGTCGCATCGCTTTCCTGATGGCTTGCCTTACAAACGTCATGATAGGCGGCTTGCCGGAAAAAGCAAACGCCCGGAAGCGCTTGGCGGAAGGCGCGGGACCTAGCCCGAGCTTCGGTTTCCAAGCGCCGGCCGCAGCCGCGGGACCGGCCGGGCGACCCCGACGTTATGGCAGTTCTGAAGCTGGTCCAGAAACAGCGGCATGCAGCCGCCGCAATCGGCCTGTTTGCCCAATGCGCGCCAGACCTTGCGCGGCGTGATGATGGTTTCGGCATCCGCCGCCCGCATCCAGTCGACCGCGTTGCGGATGTCGCGGTCCGTAATGCTGTTGCAGTGGCAAACGATCATGGCGGCCTTCCCGATGGGCTATGCCGATTTCCTAGTATTCCAGTCAGATTTTGTAAAGCCCGACAAAATCACTAAACCGCCATCGCCGCACCCTGCCCGCTTGACGCCCCCCGACTTGACGCCCCCAGACTTGCCCCCCAGACTTGACGCCCCCCGACCTGTCGGCGCATTGCACGCGCATGAAGCTGAGTGATTTCGATTTCGACCTGCCCGAGGGGCTGATTGCCACCCGTCCGGCGCGGCCGCGCACGGCGGCGCGTTTGCTGGTGGCCGATGATGCGGGGCTGCATGACCTGCGCGTCAGCGACCTGCCCGGGCTGCTGCGGGCGGGCGACATGCTGGTTCTGAACAATACCCGCGTCATCCCCGCCCGGCTGAACGGCACCCGCCGCCGCGCCACCCCGCAGGGCGAGGCCGTGGCGAAGGTCGAGGTCACGCTGCTGGAACCGGCGGCGACGGGATGGCGCGCACTGGCCCGCCCATTGCGAAAGCTGCGCGTGGGCGAGGTGATCCGCTTTGGCGAGCAACTGGCGGGAACCGTCGTCTTAATGACGGAAACCGATCTGGTGCTGGCGTTCGATTCGTCGGGGGCCGATTTCGAAGCCGCGCTGGCTCAGGTCGGCGCCATGCCGCTGCCGCCTTATATCGCGGCGCAGCGCGCGCCGGACGAACAGGACCGCGACGATTACCAGACCGTATTCGCGCGTCACGCGGGCGCGGTCGCCGCCCCCACCGCCAGCCTGCATTTTGATGCGGCACTTCTGGACGCGATCCGCGCCAAGGGCGTCGGCATGACCGAGGTCACGCTGCATGTCGGCGCCGGCACATTTCTGCCGGTCAAGGTCGATGACGTGGCCAGCCACCGGATGCATGCCGAATGGGGCGAGGTGACACCCGAGGCCGCCGCCGCGATCAACGCCGCCCGCGCCGCCGGCGGCCGCATCATCCCGGTCGGCACCACCGCGCTGCGGCTGATCGAAAGCGCCGCGACACCCGATGGCACGCTCGCGCCTTTCCGCGGCACCACCGATATTTTCATCTATCCCGGCTATCGCTTTCGCGCCACCGACGGGCTGATGACCAATTTTCATCTGCCGAAATCGACGCTTCTGATGCTGGTCAGCGCGCTTATGGGCCCCGAGCGGATACGGCAGATCTATGACCACGCCGTTGTGAACAATTACCGTTTCTTTTCTTATGGGGACGCATCGCTTTTGCTGCCGTGATAAGGCATTGCGGCGACGATCCTCTGGCCCATGCCGGACGACGTTCCGAATAATGCAGGAGTATTGCCTTGCTGACCGTCCTTCGCACCACCTGGCCGCTGCTTTTGGGCGTATTGATGCTGATGGTGGGCAACGGGATGCAGGGCACGCTTCTGGGCGTGCGCGGCAATATCGAGGGCATGAGCACGACCGCCATGTCCATCGTCATGTCGGGCTATTTCGGCGGCTTCCTGCTGGGCAGCCGGCTGGTCCCGGGCCTGATCCGCAAGGTCGGGCATATCCGGGTATTTTCGGCGCTTGGCAGCATGATCTCGGCGGTGCTGATCCTGTACGCCGCGGCCCCGATCTGGCCGGTCTGGACGGTGATGCGCATCGTCATCGGTTTTTGCTTCTCGGGCGTCTACATCATCGCCGAAAGCTGGCTGAACGCTGGCTCGACCAACGAGACGCGCGGACAGGCGCTGTCGGCCTATATGATCGTGCAGATGCTGGGCATCGTCTCGGCGCAAGTGCTGATGAACACCGCCGATCCGCATGGCTGGATCCTGTTCGTGATCCCCTCGGTTCTGGTTTCGCTGGCGTTCACGCCGATGCTGCTGTCCCGCCAGCCGGCGCCGTCGTTTCAGGACGTGAAGCGGCTGAGCATCCGGCGGCTTTATCAGGCGTCGCCGCTGGGCTGCATCGGGATCTTCCTGATGGGCGGGGTGTTTTCGGCGCTGTCGGGCATGTCCTCGGTCTGGGGATCGCTGAAGGGGCTGAACGTCACGGAAATCTCGATGTTCGTGGCGGCGATCTATCTGGGCGGCCTGATATTCCAGTACCCGATCGGCTGGCTGTCCGATCACCGGGAACGGCGGGGGATCATCCTGTGGCTCTGCGTCCTTGGCGCGGTCGCGGCCATTGGCGTGGTGGTGATCGACCCGGGCATCTGGGGGCTGTTGGCGGCAGCGGTGATCATCGGCGGCGTCGCCAACCCGGTCTATGCGCTGCTGCTGGCCTATACCAACGATTTTCTGGACAATTCCCAGATGGCGGCTGCCTCGGCGGGGCTGTTGTTCCTGAACGGCATCGGCGCGATCGTCGGCCCGCTGATCACCGGCTGGCTGATGTCGCTGATCGGGGTCAACGGCTTTTTCGTCTGGATCGCGCTGTTGCTGGCCTGGCTTGCCGGCTATGCCGCATGGCGGCGCACCCGCCGGGCCGCCCTGCCGCGCGAACAGACCGGCGCCTATGCGGTCATCTCGCCCACCGCGACGCCCCTTGCGGTCGAGGCGGCGCTGGAGAATGCGCAGTCGGATACCCCTGCGGCGGATACCCCTGCAAGCGATGGCCCCGATACGGACGCCGCGTCGCCGGGCGCAAGCCCCGATGCGGATGGCACGGCGGGCCACGAGCCGGGCGACGGGCCGGAAGAAGAACCGGCCGGTTCGGATGGGGCCGAGGACATGCCGGCGCATCCCAAACCCGCCGCGCCTTGATCCCGCGCCCCGGCTCTGCCAGCATGGTTGGCAGATGTGGGGGAAAATCATGACACCGGATGACATCAACGATTTCTGGATCCACGAGGTCGGGCCGAAAGGCTGGTACAACAGCACCCCGGCGCTGGACGAGCGTATCCGGAACCTGTTCATGTCCGCCTGGGAGGATGCCGAGACGCTGACCGCGGAATGGGCCGACAATCCGCGCGGCGCATTGGCCGCGCTGATCCTGACCGATCAGTTCCCGCGCAACATGTTCCGCAACGATCCCCGCGCCTATTCCACCGATCCGCTGGCGCGCCGTATCGCCACCGCCGCCGTGGATGCGGGCTTTGACCAGCAGATCGACCCGCCCGCGCGGCAGTTCTTCTATCTGCCGTTCGAGCATTCCGAGGATCTGGCCGATCAGGACCGCGCCGTCGCTCTGTTCACCGAACGCATGCCGGGCGAGAATCTGACCCACGCGCAACTGCATCGCGATACCATCGCCCGCTTTGGCCGCTTTCCATGGCGCAACAAGGATCTGGGCCGCACCCCCTCGCCCGAGGAAGACCGGCTGATGGCGGCCGGCGGCTATGGCGCGCTGGTCAGCGGCAAGGCACGGCTTGATGCCCTGTGACAACTGGTTTAACGCTGAACTAAATTTTCATTGGGGGTTACGATGGCCGACAGCAGCTTTGACGTGGTGGTGATCGGATCGGGTCCGGGCGGATATGTCTGCGCGATACGCGCGGCACAGTTGGGGCTGAAGGTGGCCTGCATCGAACGCGAGCATCTGGGCGGCATCTGCCTCAACTGGGGCTGCATCCCGACCAAGGCGCTGCTGCGTTCGGCCGAGGTCTATCACCAGATGGAAAACGCCAAGGATTACGGGCTCAAGGCCGATGGTGTCGGTTTCGATTTCGACGCCGTTATCAACCGCTCGCGCGGGGTGGCCAAGCAGCTTGCGGGCGGCGTCGGGCATCTTCTGAAGAAGAACAAGGTCACCGTCATCATGGGCGAGGCCCGGCTTGCCGGCAAAGGCAAGATCGTCGTCAAGACCGACAAGGGCGAAGAGACGGTGACGGCCAAGTCCATCGTTATCGCCACCGGTGCGCGGGCGCGCGAGCTGCCGGGGCTGGAACCCGACGGTAAGCGGGTCTGGAACTACAAGACCGCGCTGAAACCGCCGCATATGCCCAAAAAACTGCTGGTCATCGGCTCTGGCGCCATCGGCATCGAATTCGCGAGCTTCTTCAACACGCTTGGCGCCGACACCACGGTGGTCGAGGTGCTGGACCGGGTGCTGCCGGTCGAGGATGCGGAAATCTCGGCGCTGGCCAAGAAGCAGTTCCAGAAACAGGGGATGAAGATCATGGAGAAGGCGACGGTCAAGTCGCTGGACCGCAAGGGCGACAAGGTGATCGCCGAGATTGAATCGGGCGGCAAGACCGAGAAGCAGGAATTCGACACGGTGATTTCGGCGGTCGGCATCGTCGGCAATGTCGAGAACCTCGGGCTGGAACAGGCCGGCATCAAGGTCGACCGCACCCATATCGTGACCGACGAATTCTGCCGCACCGGCGCCGATGGCGTCTTTGCGATCGGCGATGTCGCGGGCGCGCCCTGGCTTGCGCACAAGGCGAGCCATGAGGGCGTCATGGTGGCCGAAATGATCGCGGGCGGCCATCCGCACGCGGTGAAACCCTCGGCCATCGCCGGCTGCACCTATTGCCAGCCGCAGGTCGCCTCGGTCGGTCTGACCGAGGAAAAGGCCAAGGCGGCGGGCTATGACATCAAGGTCGGCCGTTTCCCGTTCATCGGCAACGGCAAGGCGATCGCGCTTGGCGAACCCGACGGCCTGATCAAGACCATCTTCGACGCCAAGACCGGCGAGTTGCTGGGGGCGCATATGGTCGGCGCCGAGGTGACCGAGCTGATTCAGGGCTATCTGATCGGCCGCACGCTGGAAACCACCGAGGCCGAGTTGATCGAAACCGTTTTCCCGCACCCGACCCTGTCCGAGATGATGCACGAATCGGTGCTGGCCGCCTATGGCCGCGCGATCCACATCTGACGGCGGGGCGGTCGCACCGCAGATCGGAAAGCCGGCCCCACCCGGGCCGGTTTTTCATTGCAAGGGGGGGGCACGCGACCCGGCGTCGTGCATCCGCGATCCCGATGAAGGCGGCATTTATCGGGGGGAAAATTCGCCGGTTCTCCTGCGCCACGGGGCAAGGCGCATTTCTGCCGGTCCGGTTCGGGGCAAGGGGCCGAAGCTAATCTTTGCCCTTTCAACCCCGGAATTTGCATCGCGCCATCCGCGCGGATGCCTGCATTGCCCCGGTTCCCCGCCGATACGGCGGATCTTCCGCACCTGCCGGATATCCGATTCCGCGATCACTTGCGGCTGATGAAGCGCGAATCCCCACTCCCCCGTCGGGCCACGCAAACATCGGCGCGCCCCTTGTCGACCGGTTCGCTGTGACCGCCGGATTGCCGGCATTTTTGCGGTGGGCAATCCGACGCCGCCCCGGTCGATGACGGAGCACCCGAAACGCATGCGAATACGCGCAAAGCGCGGCCGTGCCGCAGCCGCGCGTCGCTTTTTCGATGGCCACCCTCCCGTAGAGCGGACGCCGCGACGGCCGGGCAGGTAAAAGCGCCCGGCAATCGGTGGCTCAGGCGCGACGAACGCCCTACAGGGCGTAAAGATCGACCGATGGCAGTTCGGTGATATCGACGCCAAGCGCGCGCATCGCCGACAGCGACATCTGGGTCGCGCCGGTCCCCGGCAGAAGATCCACATTGACGGATTTCGAGCCGCCCGCGACCGTCACCCGGCCTTTGGTCGGCGCCTTGACCAGACTGGTCTTGACCCAGTTGCCGCCCTGCGCCGGATCACCCAGCGAGGCAACCGACGTGCCCAGCTTGCCGCCCGACTTGACCGTGACGACCGGGGTTTCCGACGTGGCCTGTGCGGTGGGCGAGGCGTCGGTCGTCACCACCGTGGTCGACCCGGCCGGCGCGGTCGTGGTGGTCGACCCCGATGGCGTGGTCACCGTGGTCGTCGACATGTTTTCACATGCCGCAAGCCCCAGTGCTGCCGCGAAAAATGCGGCGGTGCTTAGGTATTTCATCTCAAATCTCCCTAGGTCAGAAAAATCCCGGGCCGTCCGCGATGCCTTCGGCCCGGCGTTTCGTCATCGGATTGCTATCCCGTCCGACGATACGCCGTCCAGACCGGCGGAACAGCCCCGGATGATGGGCCTGATTGCCGGCCGCCCATCCACGCCGCCCGCGACTTTCCGCGCCTTACAATGCGACGTTGCCCGACGGGGTCGAGGGCGTGACCACGATGGTCGGATCCGGCGCGGCCGAGTTGATGACGGCCGTCGATCCCGCCGGGGCGGTGACCGTGGTCGTGGGGGTGTCGCAGCCGGCGACGGCCAGCGCCGAAAGCAGCAGAACGGCAGGCAGGGTGTAAGCGGGCAGTTTCATGCGTATCCTCCGATTGCAGACGATGTTGATTGCGGTTGATTGCGATCATCTTTCCGTGAGCCATGATTACCCGGTTGCGATCGGCCCGCAACTGCGCTGTTGCGCGATAACGCTGCAATCGTCGCGATCGCATCAATTGTGCCACGCCCGCCCGGGCTGCTTGCGCCACCGCCCGGCCCCGCCTACATTCCCCCTATGGACGACGCCAATATCACGGCGCCATTGGCCGCCGACGCGGTCGGCGCAACGCCGCAGGCGGCGCAGATGAAAGCGCCGCTGATCGACCCGTTCGCGCGGCCGATCACCTATCTGCGCGTCTCGGTCACCGACCGCTGCGATTTCCGCTGCACCTATTGCATGGCCGAACATATGCAGTTCCTGCCCAAGCGTGACCTGCTGACGCTGGAGGAGCTGGATCGGCTGGCCTCGGCCTTCGTCGGTCTGGGGGTGCGGAAGCTGCGCATCACCGGCGGCGAGCCGCTGGTGCGCCGCGACATCATGACGTTTTTCCGCGGCATCTCGCGGCATCTGGGCCGGGGGCTGGATGAGCTGACCCTGACCACAAACGGCAGCCAGCTTGCCCGCTTCGCCGATCAGCTCGCCGATTGCGGCATCCGCCGGATCAACGTCTCGCTGGATACGCTGGATGCGGAAAAATTCGCCCGCATCACCCGCTGGGGCCGGCTAGAGCAGGTGCTGGCCGGGATCGGCGCCGCAACCCGCGCCGGCATCCGGGTCAAGATCAACACCGTCGCGATCAAGGGCTTCAATGAGGATGAGCTGTTCGACCTGACCGCGTGGTGCGCGGCCGAAGGGCACGACCTGACCTTCATCGAGATCATGCCGATGGGCGAAATGGACGACGCCGAGCGGCTGGGCAGCTATTGGCCGCTGGCCGATCTGCGGGCGCGGCTGGCGGAACGCTATGATCTGACCGATCTGGACCAGCGGACCGGGGGCCCTGCCCGCTATGTGCGGCTGGATCAGACCGGGCAGACCGTCGGGTTCATCACGCCGCTTACGCATAACTTCTGCGAAAGCTGCAACCGGGTCCGCGTGACCTGCACGGGCGAACTTTACATGTGCCTTGGTCAGGAGGATCGGGCCGACCTGCGCGCGCCCCTGCGGGCCAGCCCCGATGACGCGGCCCTGCAACAGGCGATCCGCAACGCCATCGCCCGCAAGCCCAAGGGGCATGATTTCGATTATTCGCGCGGCCAGGTCGCCGGCCGCGTCACCCGCCACATGAGCCATACCGGCGGTTAGGAAACCCCGGCCGCCATGCGCCGGGTCATAATTCCTTTGCCTGCCCGCGCAGGATGAATTTCTGGATTTTTCCGGTCGTGGTTTTGGGCACCTCGCCGAAAACCACGGTTTTCGGCACCTTGAACGCCGCCATCTGGTCGCGGCAGAAGCCGATGATCTCGGCCTCGGTGGCGCTGGCGCCCGGTCGCAATTCGATGAAGGCGCAGGGGGTTTCACCCCATTTCTCGTCCGGGCGCGCCACGACCGCGGCGACCATCACCGCCGGGTGACGATAAAGCACATCCTCGACCTCGACCGACGAGATATTCTCGCCGCCCGAGATGATGATGTCCTTCGCGCGGTCCTTGATCTCGATATATCCGTCGGGATGCATCACCCCCAGATCGCCCGAGGCGAACCAGCCGCCCCGAAAGGATTTCCGGGTGGCCGAGGGATTTTTCAGATAGCCCTTCATCACGTTATTGCCGCGCATGAATATCTCGCCCAGCGTCGCGCCATCCGCGGGCACCGGTTCCAGCGTGTCGGGGTTGGCCACCATCAGCCCTTCCAGCGCAAGGTTGGTCACCCCCTGCCGAACCTTCAGCCGCGCCCGCTCGGGCGCGCTTTTCGCGTCCCATTCCTGTTTCCATTCGCAGATCGTCGACGGGCCGTAGGTTTCGGTCAGACCATAGACATGGGTGACCTCGACGCCCATCGCCTCCATCGCCTCGATCACCTTGGCGGGCGGCGGTGCGCCGGCGGTCATCACCTTGACCTTGTGATCGAAATCCTTGAGCGCGTCCGGGGCGCTGGCCAGCATGTTCAGCACGATCGGCGCGCCCGAAAAATGGGTGACCTTCTCATCCCGGATCAACCGATAGATCGGTTCGGCCCTGACCGCGCGCAGACAGACGCAGACCCCCGCATTCGCGGCGATCGTCCATGGAAAGCACCAGCCGTTGCAATGAAACATCGGCAGGGTCCACAGATAACGCGCATGCTGCGGCATGCCCCAGTTGACCAGATGCGCCAGCGCGTTCAGCGCCGCGCCCCGGTGATGGCAGACGACGCCCTTCGGGTCGCCCGTCGTCCCCGAGGTATAGTTCAGGCTGATCGCGTCCCATTCGTCGGCGGGCAGATCCCATGCGAATTCGGGATCGCCCTCGGCCAGCAGATCGTCATAGCTGAGTGTGCCGATGCGGGTGCCGCCTTCGAAACTGGGGTCGGGAATGTCGACGACCAGCAGGTCATCGCGCCCGGTCATTGCAACCGCGCGTTGGACGGTTTCGGCGAACTCGGGGTCGACCATGACGATCCGGGCCTCGCCATGGTTCAGGATGAAGGCGATGGTTTCGGCGTCAAGCCGGGTGTTGATCGCGTTCAGGACCGCGCCGGTCATCGGCACGGCGAAATGGGCCTCGAACATCTCGGGGATATTGGCGGCGACGATGGCCACGGTATCGCCCCGGGCGATGCTCCGCCGCGACAGCGCGCTGGCGATCCGGCGTATCCGGGCATAGGTCTCGCCCCAGGTCCGGCGCACGCCACCGTCATGGACAACCGCCGGATAATCGGGAAAGACCTGCGCGGTTCGGCGCAGAAAGCTAAGGGGCACCTCGATTTTTCACTGAATTCCTCTGAACGGACGAGATCAGCGGCTTGAAGCGGGGACTGCGACCGCCCG
>NZ_JBHUEN010000018.1:0-50839 GCF_042680785.1 Paracoccus pacificus | reverse complement strand
GGACTTCAGAGCCAGACAGATTCATCGTCAATCCGATCCACCAGATGCCGGGACTGAACACCTAGCGCATTTCAGCCCATGCCCATCGCCGCCGGTTTTTCCCCTCTTTTCTCATATCCGCATTCTGGTAAAGCCGATTGCAAAACCGAGGGAGCAGTCAATGACCGATCTGATTCAGCACTTGGCCTCGCGCCGGCGCATGCTGGGGCTGTTGTTCGCCGCGACCGCGCTTGCCGCCTGTGAACAAAGCCCCAGCAGCGGTGCCGCGAAACCCCGGCCGCGGCCGACAACCGGGCTTTATCCCAACGAGACGCCCGAGTTGCGGACCAAGATCAACTATTACGCCGATCAGTATGAGGTGCCGACCGCGCTGGTCCACCGCGTCGTCAAACGCGAAAGCCGCTATCGCCCGGGCGCCCGGAACGGGCCTTATTACGGGCTGATGCAGCTTTTGCCCGGCACCGCGCGCACCATGGGTTATCGCGGCTCGGCCGAGGGTTTGCTGGACGCCGATACCAACCTGAAATACGGGGTGAAATACCTGCGCGGCGCGTGGATGGTCTCGGACGGGAGCTACGACAAGGCCGTCATGTGGTATTCGCGCGGCTATTATTACGAGGCCAAGCGGCGCGGGCTTTTGCGCGAAACCGGCCTGCGCGCCTGATCCGCCGCCCAGCGGCGGGCGGTCCGGCCGGTTCAGGTCGGCAGATGGCGCAACCCCTGCGTCACGTCGGCGCGCACCGCCAGCCGCAGGCCCGGCTCGTCCCCGGCCCGCAACGCCGCCAGTATCATCCGGTGGTGACGCGGCGGTTCCTGACGGCGCACGCGGCCATAGACGGCGCGCATCGTCGGGCCAAGCTGCAGCCAGACGGTTTCGATCACCGCAAGCATCGCGGGCGATTGCGCGCGCAGATACAGCGTGCGGTGAAATTCCAGATTGCTGCGGATATAGGCCACCGCATCATGCCGGTCGACGGCATCGGCGATCGCGCCGTTGATCGCGGCCAGCCGGTCGATCAGCGCGAAATGCGCCCTTGGCAGCGCGCGCGAGGCCAGTTCCGGCTCGATCAGCGCCCTAAGCGCCGCCAGTTCCTCGATCCGTTCGTTCGACAGTTCCGGTGTGCTGATCCGCCCCGAGGATGAAATCGTCAGCGCCCCCTCGGCCGCCAGCCGGCGCAGCGCCTCGCGCGCGGGGGTCATCGAGACGCCGTTCGCCTGCGCGATGCCGCGCATGGTCAGCGCATGGCCGGGCAACAGCTCTCCGACAAGGATCTGCTGGCGCAGGCTGCGATAAAGCCGCTCATGCGCGGCCGGGTCGCTGGGGCGGGAAGCGGCGGCGCTCATGCCGGGGCGGCCGCGCGAAAGACCCAGGCCTGCAACCCGCCGCCATGGCTGCGCAGCCAGCCGCGATGACGGGCATGGCCCGGCAGCAATTGCTCGACCGTGGCCCAGAAGCGCGGCGAGTGATCCATATGGGCCAGATGCGCGACCTCATGGGCCGCGACGTAATCGAGGATCTCGGGCGGCGCCATCGCCAGCCGCCATGAAAACATCAGCCGCCCGTCCGAGGTGCAGGACCCCCAGCGCGACCGGGTATCGCGCAGCGCGATGGCCCGGAACGGCCGCCCCAGCGCGTGGGCATGGCGCCCGGCCGAAACCGTCAGGCGCTGATGGGCCAGATGGCGCAGATAGACCGATACGACCGTCCCCACCGGCCGCCCCTGCGGCACCAGCAACCGGCCGTCGGCGGCGGTGACGCGCCGCACGGCGGCGGGGGTGATCACCATCCCCTGCCCTTCGACCGGCAGCACCGCCCCCGGCGCGACCAGCCGGATCTGCGGCGCCCCGGCGGCCGCGCGGGTGATCCAGTCAATCTTCGATTCGGCGAATGCCAGCGCCTCGGATTCCGAGACCCGCACCGGCAGCGTCAGGGTAACCGCCCCGTCCGTGCGCGAGACGCGCAGACTGATCCGCCGCGCCCGCGCCGATCTGCGCAACACGACCTCGGTCCCGCTTGAAAGCCTGCGACGCGCCTTGGCGTCCTGTGCTGCCGACTGTGCTGCCATCCCCGCTTTCGCCCCAATTCTGCCCGGCTTCTTGCGGCCGAAATCCGCCATTCGCCATTCCGGCGAAAAGCCTTTGACACCCTCCCGCGCTTGTGGCAGGGGAACCCGGTTCTGAATAACCGCGGCTGAAGGAGAAAACCATGCCCAAAGAAGAATGGGGCACCAAACGGCTGTGCCCGCATTGCTCGACCAGGTTTTACGACCTGACCCATGATCCGATGACCTGCCCGGCCTGCGGCACCACCTTTACCGCGGAAAGCCTTCAGGCGGGCCGTGGCCGCTCGCTCGTGTCGGAAAAGACCAGCGCGCGCGGCGCCGGGAACGAACCGGATGACGATACCGATACGGATCTGGATGATGATGCCGGCGACGTCGAACTGGACGACGATCTCTTGGAGGATGATGACGACGACGACAACGTCTCGCTGGATGAGATCGCCGACGTGGCCGACGGCGACGAAGAGAACTGATGCCGCGCGACAATTGACGACGTAACGGGGCCGGACGGGCCCCGTTTTCATTTCAGGGGACCCGAATTTCAAAACCGCGTTTTTTCCGCTTGCCTCCCCCCGCGCGGCCCCCTATACGACCCCCCACGCGGACGGTGCCTGGCACGGTCCGGACCTCCGGTGGGGCCATAGCTCAGTTGGTAGAGCGCTTGAATGGCATTCAAGAGGTCAGGGGTTCGACTCCCCTTGGCTCCACCAAATCATCCCGCATCCGTCGTTTTCAACTGCGCCCGGCGGCAGCATGATGCACCCGGTTTTCCGGGCGGTCATATGGCGCGATGGTCGGCGTTTGGGGGCGTCGAAACCCGTGCCCGTCACGACCGGGTTGATACACGGCGAAATCGCGACCGGGGTGACCGCACCGCCTTGGCAGCTACGCGGCTACAGCCTGCCATCAACGGATGCGCGGCCTGACCCGGCGAAAAATCGTCCCCCGCTTATGCTTGGCTGGCCCCGGCATCGCCGGCCCCCTGTCTGGCCCCCTGTCTGGCCCCCTGTCCGGCCCCGCCGCCGCCGCGTTTCAGCGCGGCGTGCAGATGGCGCGAGGCGATGGCGATGAAGGCCTCGGCCGCCGCGGACATCGGCATGGCCTCGTTGGTGGCGAAGGCGAAGCGGTGGACGATCGCCTCGTTCAGCGGGCGGATCGCGATCGGCAGGTGACGGAAATCCTCGGCCATGAGCCCGTTCACCAGCGTCACCCCCAGACCCTGCGCCGCCAATGCGCAGGCGGCCATCACCGAATGCACCTCCAGCCGCACATTCGGACGCAGCCCCTTGTCGAAGAACAGCTCGTCAATCTCGCGTCGCGGTGCCCGCATCCGGCCCAGAAGGATCAGCGGCACCCGGGATAATTCCTGCGGTGACACCACCGGTTTCGCGGCAAGCGGGTGGTCATGCGGCATCACCACCACGGTCGGCGCCTTTATCACCGGCAGGCTGCGCAGCCCCGGCCGCTGGATCGGCATCCTCAGAAAGCCGATTTCGGCCCGTTCGTCGATCAGCATCCGCTCGATGGTGTCATAGGCGCCGAAATGCAGCTCGACCTGAACCCGGTCATGCTTGGCCAGAAACTCGGTAAGGATCTGCGGGATAAGCGACTGCATCAGGCTGATCGGCACCGCCACCCGAAGCGCGATCTGCGCCGCATTGCCCGAGCGCAGCTCGGCCGCGCGGGCGGCCAGCCGGTCACCCTGATCGACCAGCAACAGCATCTGCGCCTCGATATGGCGGCTTTCGCGGGTCGGGATCAGCCGGCCCCGGTCGCGCAGGAACAACGGCAGGTTAAGGACCTGCTCCAGTTGCGCCAGCCGGCGGCTTACCGCGGATTGCGACAGGCCCAGACGTTCGGCGGCACCGATCGTGCTGCCGGTCTCGGCGATCGCCTTGTAGGTGCGCAGCAATTCCAGATCCATGACTATGCGTCCTTTGCATCGGGCAATCCCGTTTTCTCATATTATTGCATAGGAGGAAATCTCCTCGCTAAGGAAGTCGCGAGGGGGAAGTCATCATGCGCCATTCACCACGATCCGATTCGGCCCAAGGCCGCACGGCATGACCGTATTCCTGTTCCGGCGGTTGTTGCAGGCGGTTTTCGTGCTGCTGCTGACCTCGGTCATCGTCTTTGTGGGCGTCTATGCCATCGGCGACCCGCTGGAGATCCTGCTGCCCAGCGACGCGACCGTGGCCGAGCGGGCGCAGGTGGCGCGCGACCTCAATCTGGATGCCCCGCTGCCGATGCAGTATCTGACCTTCCTCGGCTCGGCGCTCAGCGGCGATTTCGGCCGGTCCTTCGTCTATAACCGCCCGGCGCTGGACGTGATCTTCGAACGCCTGCCCGCCACGCTGGAGCTGACCTTCACCGCGCTGATCCTGTCGCTGCTGATCGGTCTGCCTCTGGGGCTTTGGGCGGGAACCCGGCCCAAGACGCTGGTCGATGAAACGGTCATGACCGGGTCGATCCTTGGGTTCTCGCTGCCGAATTTCTGGCAGGGCATGATGCTGGTGATGATCTTCGCCGTCTGGCTGGGCTGGCTGCCCTCGACCGGCCGGGGAGAGACCGGCGAAATCCTTGGGATCCGCACCAGCTTCGCGACCTGGAACGGGATCAGCCACCTTATCCTGCCGGCGGTCAATCTGGCGCTTGCGCAGATCGCGCTGGTGATCCGGCTGACGCGCACGGGCGTGCAGGAAACCATGCCGCTGGATTTCGTGAAATTCGCCCGCGCCCGGGGCCTTTCGGAGTGGCGCATCCTTCTGGTGCATGTGCTGAAGAACATCCTGATCCCCATCGTCACGGTTCTGGGGGTCGAGTTCGGGTCACTGATCGCCTTTGCCGTGGTGACCGAGACGATCTTTGCGTGGCCGGGCGTCGGCAAGCTGATCATCGACTCGATCAACGCGCTCGATCGGCCCATCATCGTGGCCTATATCCTTGTCATCGTGACGATGTTCATCGTCATCAACCTTGTCGTCGACCTGCTTTATTCCGCGCTCGACCCCCGCATAAGAAGCCGGGCATGAGCGGCGCGGTGTTTGCAGCCGAGGGCATGTCGGCGCGCGTCTGGCGCGGCATGCGGGCCAGCCCCAAGGCGATGATCGCCCTGTCGGTCTGCGTGATCCTGATCGTGGCGGCGGTGCTCGCGCCGTGGATCGCGCCGCAGAACCCCTATGATCTGGGGCAGATCGACTTTTTCGATTCGCGCCTGCCGCCCGGAAGCGTCGGGATGAACGGCATCACCTATTGGCTTGGCACCGACACGCAGGGCCGCGACATGCTGTCGGCGATGCTCTACGGGCTGCGCACCAGCCTTGCGGTCGGCGTCACGGCGGGCGTGCTCGCGCTGTTGGTCGGAACCGCGCTTGGCCTGATCGCCGCCTATTTCGGCGGCAGGGTCGACAGCTTCATCATGCGCTTCGTCGATCTGATGCTGGGTTTTCCCACCATCCTCGTGGCGCTGATGATCCTTGTGGTGTTCGGTCAGGGGACGTGGAAGGTCATCCTTGCGCTGGTCTTCGTGCAATGGGCCTATTTCGCGCGCGCCGTGCGGGCCGCAGCACTTGTCGAGACCGGTAAGGAATATGTCGAGGCCGCCCGCTGTCTGGGTCTGTCGGCGCCACGCATCCTTGCCGCGCATATCCTGCCGAACTGCCTGCCGCCGCTGATCGTGATCGGCACCATTCAGGTCGCGACCGCCATCGCGGCCGAAGCAACGCTGTCGTTTCTGGGCATCGGCCTTCCGATCACCGAGCCCTCGCTGGGGCTGCTGATCGCGAACGGCTATCAGGTGCTGCTGGCCGGCATCTACTGGATGAGCGTCTATCCCGGCCTTCTGCTTCTGGTGCTGGTCTTTTCGATCAACGTGGTCGGCGACCGTTTGCGCGAAATCCTGAACCCGAGGCTGGCGACATGAGCGGCGATCTTCTGACCGTCGAGGGGCTGAAAACCTGGTTCCCGACCCCGAACGGCACCATCAAGGCGGTGGATGGCGTCGACCTGCGCCTGACGCGCGGCCAGATCCTCGGCCTTGTCGGCGAAAGCGGATCGGGCAAGTCGATCACCGGGTTCTCGCTTCTGGGGCTGGTCGATCCGCCCGGTCAGGTGGTCGATGGCGTGATCAGTTTTCATGGCGAGGACCTGCGCACCGCCACGCCCGACCGGCTGCGCAGCCTGCGCGGGAACCGCATCGCGATGATCTTTCAGGATCCGATGATGACGCTGAACCCGGTCCTGAAGATCGCCACCCAGATGATCGAAACGGTGCTGGCCCATAAGAAGGTCAGCCACGCCGAGGCCCGCGCCATGTCGGTCGCCGCGTTGGCGCGCGTCGGCATTCCCAACCCCGAGGAGCGCATCGACGCCTATCCGCACCAGTTTTCGGGCGGCATGCGCCAGCGCGTCGCGATCGCCATCGCGCTTTTGCATCAGCCCGACCTGATCATCGCCGATGAACCGACGACGGCGCTGGACGTGACCATTCAAAGCCAGATTCTGGCCGAGATGCAGAAGCTGACCGCCGAGATGGGGCTGGCGATGATCTGGATCAGCCACGATCTGGGGGTGGTCGCGGCGCTGGCCGACAATATCGCGGTCATGTACGCCGGCCGCATCGTTGAACGCGGCACCGTGGACGAGGTGCTTGACAACCCGCGTCACCCCTATACCCGCGGGCTGATCGGCTCGACCCCGATGGCGAATGATCGCGGTCAGCCCTTGCGCCAGATCCCGGGCGCGGCGCCGCCGCCGCTGAACCGCCCGAAGGGCTGCCCGTTCCGCCCGCGCTGCGCCCATGCGACCGAAGCCTGCCTGACCGAACCGGCCGAGACGGTCGCCGCATCGGGTCACATGTGGCGCTGTTTCAACCCGCAGGGGGACGCGGAATGAGCGATACGGCCTTTGTCCGGGTGGATAACGTCTCGCGTCGCTTTCAGCGCCAAACCGATGCCGTCGATCGGCTCGCGATCCGGCTTGGCCTCGCGGCCGCGCCGCCCTCCGTCCACGCGCTGGATCAGGTGAACCTTACGATAAACCAGGGCGAGGTCGTCGGCCTTGTCGGGGAAAGCGGTTGCGGCAAGTCGACCCTTGGCCGCATCGCCGCCGGCATGCTCGCCCCGTCCGAAGGCGTGGTCAGCCAGCGCGGCGAGGATATCGCCCGGCTAAGGGGCGACCGGGCCCGGCGCATGCGGCTGGCGACGCAGATCATCTTTCAGGACCCGATGTCCTCGCTGAACCCGCGCAAGCGCGTGCGCGACATCATCGGCGAGGCGCCGGTGGTTCACGGCCTTGTCCGCCGCGCCGACATGCCGAAACTGGTCGCCGACCTGCTGGCCCGGGTGGGACTGGACCCGGCCATGGCCAACCGCTATCCGCACCAGTTTTCGGGCGGCCAGAGGCAACGGATCGGCATCGCCCGCGCGCTTGCCGTCAACCCGGAGTTCCTGATCTGCGACGAAAGCATCGCCGCGCTGGACGTGTCCATTCAGGCGCAGGTCATCAACCTGTTCATGGAATTGCGGCGCGAGCTGAACCTGACCATCCTGTTCATCAGCCATGACCTGTCCGTGGTGCGCCACATCGCCGACCGAGTGGTCATCATGTATCTGGGCCGCATCGTGGAAAGCGCGCCGACCGATCAGGTGTTCAGCAATCCGCGCCACCCCTATACGCAGGCGCTGCTGGAGGAAATTCCCCGGCTTGACCGCCGCCACCGGGCGTTTTCCACCATCAAGGGCGAAATCCCCTCGCCGGTGAACCCGCCGACGGGATGCCATTTTCATCCGCGCTGCCCCTATGCCTTCGCCGAATGCAGCCTTGTCCGGCCGCCGCTGAGACTGGTCGCGCCGGAACATGACGCCGCCTGCCTTCTGAACGTCGGCCTTGGACGCCCCGCCACCACCACCAATTCCATGGGAGGAACTGATTGATGAACACCAAACTTGCCTCGGTCGCGCTGGCGGCCCTTATGGCGATGGGCGCGTTGCCCGCGCTGGCGCAGGATCTAAGGATCGGCCGATCGTCCGAGCAATCCTCGATCGACCCGCAATTCTCGCGCACCGGCAACAACCAGATGACCGCGAACATGATCTTCGGACAACTGGTCGAATTCGATCAGAACCTTCAGATCAGCCCCGGTCTTGCCGCAAGCTGGACCAACACCGATCCGCTGACATGGGACATCACGCTGCGCGACGGGGTGACCTTTCACGACGGATCTCCTCTGACGGTCGAGGATGTGATCTTCTCGCTTGAACGCGCCGACGAGGTGCCGAACTCGCCCGCGCCCTTCACCGATCAGGTCTCGGCGATCGACAAGATGGAGAAGGTCGACGACAAGACGCTGCGGATCACGACCAAGACCCCCGCGCCGACGCTGATGGAGGACATCGGCCGGGTGTTCATCGTCAAGCAGGCCGCCGTCGACGGCAAATCCAGCGAGGATTTCGCAAGCGGTGGCGCGGCGATCGGAACCGGCCCCTATAAATTCGTGTCATGGACCCCGGGCGAGACTTTGCGGGTCAATGCCTATGACGGGTATTGGGGCAAGAAGCCCGAGTTCAAGGATGTGGAGATCCGTTTCATCGCCAATGACGCGGCGCGGGTCGCGGCGCTTCTGTCCGGTGCGGTGGACGTGATCGACGCGGTGCCGGCGACCGACGTGCCGAAGATCTCGGGCACCTCGGGCTTTCGCATCGACGAGGCGGATTCGGGCCGGCTGGTCTATCTGGGCCTGTCGATGCGGGACGAAACCGCCCCCCCGGGCGTGACCGACCTGTCGGGCGCGCCCTTGCCGACGAACCCGTTCCGTGACGCCAAGGTGCGCAAGGCGATCTCGCTGATGATCGACCGGCAGTTGATCATCGACCGCATTCTTGGCGGCGCGGGCGTGGCGGCCGGACAGTTGGTGCCGGCGGCACTTGGCGGCTATGTGCCCGACCTTGCCCCCGATCAGGCCGATCCCGCCAAGGCCAAGGAACTGCTGACCGAAGCCGGCTATCCCGAGGGCTTCGGCCTGACCGTCGCCTCGTCCAACGACCGCTTTCCCGGCGATGCCGATCTGGCGCAGGCGCTTGGCCAGATGCTGACCCGGGGCGGGCTGAAGGTGAACGGGGTCGAGGTCTACCCCTATAACGTCTATTCCAAGGCGGCCACGGACGGCACCTATGGGGCCTTCGTGTTCTCGCTGGGCTCGTCGACCCCTACATCGGCGCCGAACCTGCAATCGCTGCTGCACACCTATGACAAGGAAGCCGGCAAGGGCGCGTTCAACCGCGTCCGCTTCTCGGACCCGGCGTTCGATTCCGCGCTTGAGGCTGCGCAGGAAGAGTTCGACGAGCCCGCGCGTCTGGCCGCCTTGCAAGAGGCCACCAAGATGGTCTTTGCCGAAACCCCGATCGTGCCGCTTTACTGGCAGAAGCTGTTCTGGGGCACGAAGGACGGGCTGACCATCAAGGGCGGGCTTAGCGAATACACCCTGCCGCAGGACGTGGAGAGCCTGAAGTGACCGACCTGCTCGCCCCGGAATCGGGCCTTGCCGCGCCCGTGATGCTGGCCGACGATGTTGCCGTTCATCGCGACACGATGATCACGATGCGCGACGGCATCCGGCTTGCGACCGACATCTATCGCCCCGCCCGGGGCGGGCAGCCCATCGACGGACCGCTTCCCGTCATCTTTGAACGCACGCCTTACGACAAGGCCGGGACGCCACGGACGGAACTGTCGGTGGCGCGCCCGCAATCCTATTCCCGCCCCGAGCTTGCCATGCTTCTGGTCCGTCAGGGCTATGTCGTCATCTGGCAGGATTGCCGCGGCCGCTATGGGTCCGAGGGACAGTTCACCAAATACGTGAACGAGGCCGAGGACGGTTTCGACAGCATGGTCTGGATCACCGCGCAACCGTTCTGCAATGGCCGGATCGGCACGATGGGGCTGTCCTATGATGCGCATGTGCAGATGGCGATGGCCTGTCTGAACCCGCCCGGGCTTGCCTGCATGGCGGTCGATTCCGGCGGTTTCTCGAACGCTTTCACCTGCGGCATCCGGCAGGGCGGCGCCTTTGAAATGAAACAGGCGACCTGGGCGTGGAACCGGGCGCAGGAAAGCCCGTTCCTGCAACGCCACCCGGCGCTGTTGCGGGCCATCGAGGCCGAGGACCTGCATGGCTGGATGCACAGGACGCCCTGGACCAAGGGCCGTTCTCCGGTCCATTGGGACCCCGATTTCGAGGCCTATCTGCTGGACCAGTGGCAACACGGCACCTTTGACGGGTTCTGGAAGCGTCCGGGGATCTGGGCGGCGGGTTATTACGACAGCTTCCCCAAGGTTCCGATCGCCTTCATGTCAAGCTGGTATGACGCCTACGTCCAGACCACGACCGAGAATTACGCCGGTCTGAACGGTGATCCCGACCGCCCCCTGACGCTGATCATGGGGCCGTGGACCCATGGCAACCGTTCGGCAAGGGTGTTCGGCGATGTCGATTTCGGACCGGCGGCGACGTTTGACGGGCAGGTCGATCAGGACTGGCTGACGTGGCGGTTGAAATTCTTCGCCCGCTGGCTGAAGGACGAGCCGCAGCCGGCACCGCCCAAGGTGCAGCTTTTCCTGATGGGCGGCGGCTCGGGGGCAAAGACGGCGGAAGGTCATCTCGACCACGGCGGCCGCTGGATTTCCGGCACCGACTGGCCGCTGCCCGAGACGGTTCCGCTGACCCTGTACCCAACGCCCGACATGGGTCTTGACGGTGATGCCCCCGCGGCCGGCGAAACGCTCAGCTATGATTACGATCCGCGCGATCCGGTGCCGACCATCGGCGGATCGCTGACCTCGGGCGAGCCGATATTCACCGGCGGTGGCTTCGATCAGGTCGAGGACCCCGCGTTTTTCGGCTGCCGCAATCCCGGCATGCCGCTGAATGCGCGCCGGGACGTGCTGTCCTTCGTGACCGCGCCTCTGGCCGAAGATATCGCGGTCGTCGGGCCGGTCACCGTGCGGCTGCAGGTTCAGACCGATGCCCCGGACACCGATTTCACCGCCAAGCTGGTCGATGTCTATCCGCCCTCGGCCGATTATCCGCGCGGCTATGCGCTGAACATAACCGACGGGATCTTCCGGGTGCGTTATCGCGACGGCTTTGATCGCCCGGCGTTGGTGAGGCCCGACGAAGGCGCGTTCGAGATCACCATCACCCCCTTCGCAACGGCCAATCTTTTCGCCAAAGGCCACCGGATCCGGCTGGACATCTCGTCGTCGAATTTCCCGAAATACGACATCAACCCGAACACCGGAGAGCCCGAGGGCACCTCGCGTCGCAGCCGGATCGCCACGAACAGCCTGCATTTCGGCCCGGAAACCCGGATCGAACTGTTGCGTCTGCCGGGCGGCGCGGACTGACGGCGGCGCAGGCGACCGGCGGCTGGCGTGGGCGGCGCCAGGAAGCGGCGATCATAACGTCGCGCAGGGGTGCTTGGGGCGGCGCCCATTCCCCGCGCCCGCGCTGCCTTAGCGTTGCAACCGCTTCAGCAGCAGCGGCACGAAGAACACGCCCACCGCGACCAGCAGGAACCCGATCGAGATCGGCGTTTCGACAAGAACCAGCGGGTTGCCCTGCCCGGCCGACAACGCGACGCGCAACTGGTTCTCGGCCATCGGGCCAAGGATCATCCCGATCAGCACCGGCGCGATCGGAAAGTCATAGACCCGCATCACATAGCCGGCGAGACCGATCACCACCATCACCAGCAGATCGACCGTTGACCCCGAAACGCCCCAGATCCCGATCATCGCGAACACCAGAATCCCGCCATAAAGCTGCGGCTTGGGGATCGACAGCAGTTTGACCCACAGCCCCACCAGCGGCAGGTTCAGCACCAGAAGCATCACGTTGCCGATGTAAAGCGAGGCGATCAGCCCCCAGACCAGTTCGGCGTTCGAGGTGAACAGATACGGCCCCGGTTGCAGCCCATAGTTCTGGAACGCGGCCAGCAGCACCGCCGCCGTGGCCGAGGTCGGCAGACCAAGCGTCAGCAACGGGACCAGCACCCCGGCGGCGGCGGCGTTGTTCGCCGCCTCGGGACCGGCGACGCCCTCGATGGCGCCATGGCCGAATTGCTCGGGGTGTTTGGACAGTTTCCGCTCCAGCGTATAGCTCAGCATGGTCGGAATCTCGGACCCGCCCCCGGGCAGCGTACCCATCGGAAAGCCGATCACGGTGCCGCGCAGCCATGGCTTCCAGCTTCGGTCAAAATCCTCGCGGGTGAACCATTTGCCCGATACTTTCAGCGGTTGATCCTGACCGGGGTCATAGCGCGAGGCGACGAACAGGATCTCGCCCACCGCGAAAAGCGACACCAGAACCACGGTCAGCTCGATCCCGTCCAGAAGATCGGTCACCCCAAAGGTCAGGCGCGGCGCGCCCGTCATCCGGTCGATGCCGATGACCCCGATGCCAAGCCCGATGAACAGCGAGATGAAGCCGCGCACCCGCGAACTGCCCATCACCACCGCAACCGAGCAGAAGGCCAGAATGGTCAGGGCGAAATAATCCGCCGGCTTGAAGATAAAGGCCAGCTCGGCCACGAAGGGCGCCACGAAGGTCAGCGCCAGCGTGGCCAGCGTGCCGGCCACGAATGACCCGATGGCCGCCGTCGCCAGCGCCGCCGCGCCGCGCCCGTTGCGGGCCATCTTGTTGCCCTCGAGCGCGGTCATCATCGAGCCCGCCTCGCCCGGCGTGTTGATCAGGATCGAGGTGGTAGAGCCACCATACATCGCGCCGTAAAGCACACCGGCGAACATGATGAACGCCGCCGTCGGGGCGATCGAGATGGTGACCGGCAGCAAAAGCGCGATGGTCAGCGCCGGCCCGATGCCCGGCAGAACCCCGATCGCCGTTCCCAGCGCCGAGCCGATAAAGGCCCACATCAGGTTCGCCGGCTGAAGCGCCACGCCGAAGCCCTGCATCAGATATTGAAGGCTGTCCATCGCTCAGACCCCGGCCAATGGGAAAAACGCACCAAGCTGAAGCCCCAGCTTGTCGAACAGGAACCACGCGAGACTGCCCAGTATAGCGCCGGTGATGATATCAAGGACCAGCGTCTTGGAGCCGAAGGCGCGTGCCACCAGCGTGAAGCTCAGCATCGCGGTGAACGGCAGGCCCAGCGTTTTCATGGTGACGATGGGCAGCGAGACGGCCAGAAGCGCGTAGAAAAAGGCGCGCGGATTCATCCGGCCGCTGGCATCGGCGTTTTCGGTTTCCTGCGGCTCGAACCTTTCGCCGCGCCAGATCTGGACGCCCAGAAGCCCCCCCAGAATGACCAGAGCGCCGCCGATGATCATGGCGAAACTGCCCGGACCGATGCCGGCGTAACGGCTGGCCGGGGGCAGCGAGGATGCACCCCACAGACAGACCAGCCCAAGCAGGATGACGGCGACCGCCAGCCACCACGGCCGGGGTTGGGATTCAGGTGTCATCATATCCGATGCTCCAGCCGCATGAATTCCGGCGACGATGGCAACCGTCGCCGGTCGTGACCTTGCCGGGGCTACTTAACCAGTCCGGCGCTTTTCAGGATCTCGCCGATACGGCCATTTTCATCGGCGATGAATTTGCCGAATTCGGGCCCGGCCAGATAATACTGTTCCCAGCCTTGGGTTTGCAGCACTTTCTGCCACTGTTCGCTTTCGTTCAGCTTGTCGAAACGGGCGATCCATTCCTTGGCATTCTCCTCGGGCATGCCGGGGGCGCCAAGGATGCCGCGCCAGTTGGCGATCTCGACGTCGTAGCCGGCTTCCTTGAAGGTCGGGACGTCCAGCCCCTCCATCCTTTCGGCCGAGGTGATGCCCAGAATCCGGATGCGGCCCTGTTCGGCGAATTGCTGGAATTCCGAGATGCCCGAAATACCGGCTTTCAGCGTGCCGTTCACGATCCCGGTGACCGTTTCGGCGCCCGCCGCCTGCGGGATATAGTTCAGATCGGCGACATCAATCCCCGCCGACTGCGCCAGAAGCGCAAGCGCGATCTGGTCGACGCCACCGGCCGAGCCGCCGCCGACCGGAACGGCACCGGGGTCGGCCTTCATCAGATCGACCAATTGCTGCAGGTTCTGGATGTCCGATTTCGCATCGACGGCGATGACCAGATATTCGGCGGTCAGGCGCGCGATCGGGGTGAATTTGGACAGATCGACGGGCGAGCTGTTCAGCATGATCGCGCCCACCGTGATCGCGCCGAACACCGCCAGCGCGTCGGATTTGCCGGATTCCGAGTTCTGGAACGCGGCCAGACCGATGGTGCCCCCGGCGCCCCCGGTATTGGTGAAGTTCACGCCCTCGGTATAGATCCCCGCCTCGTTCATCGCGGCGAAGGCCTGACGACCGGTGCCGTCCCAGCCGCCGCCGGGGTTCGCCGGAATCATCACCGACACTTCGGCATTTGCGACGCCGGTCGCGCCAAGCATTGCGGCGGCAAAAGCCACAGCTTTGTATTTGAACATAATTCCCTCCCATCACGGGTCTTTCCGCCGCAGCGACAGCAGACCGCTCCATGCGCCAAATCAAGCCCGCACACATCCATTCGTCAAGGATTATTCCGCAACGCCCGGTTGCCGGTCCGGGGCCGTGCAACTAAGCTTGGCCCCATCACGCCCAGCAAAGGACGCTTCCATGGCCGCCGCCAAACCGAAATTTCAGCTTGGTCAGTATTTTACCGTTCCGCTTTCCGACGGCACATTCGCGCATGGCTATTTTACCGAGGTCGCGAACGGCCAGATGTATCTGACCACGATCCATGATCTGGTCACCAGCACCCCCGATCTGCCGGCCGATATCGAGGCCGCGGGCATCGCCATTCCGAACCTGCGGATCGGCGGCAGCGAGTTTCGCCGCATGAAACCGCATGAAGAGCAGATCTTGGGCAAAAGCTGGATAAAGACCAAAAAGATCCACTCGGGCACCATCGAGCCGGGCGAGCGTTATTTCATCATGGGTGCAAACTCGAACCCGCGGGTCTGGGATGTGCTGCGCAAGGACGAAATGCGCCCCGCCTCCGAGGCCGAGCGCGCGACGTTGAAACCCGTCGGCTTCGATTTTCCCCCCGGCACGCGGAAAACGATCGAGAAGGCGCTGTCGTCGATCAGCCGCCAGGTCCACTGAACGTTAGCCCTTACAGCCTCCAAGGCTCTGGCGTTCCTTGTCGAGCCAATAGCCGAAGGCCGTGCCGCGCGGGTCGGTGCGGGTCTCAAGGAATGAATTGACCTTGTTGCCCATGCCCGGCGTCGGATCTGCGCCGATATTCGCGGTGTTCCGGGTGCCGTAGTATTCGATATGGGCCTGTTCCATACCCCGGGCGCGCCATTCGCTCATGCCTCCTTCTTCAACCTGGAAGGAATAATCCTGCTGTCCGGGATCAAGCCGCCCGGGGCCAAGGCTGGTCGTGCCGTCGGGGTTCTGAATGATCTGCTGGGTGTGCTGGTTGGTCCGCGCCTGCACGTCCTGGGTAATCCCGACATAGACGACCTCGCCGGTCTTGTTGTCGATGATGTGGTAAAGCGACCAGTTGCCATCGCCGGGGGGCGGCCCGTTTGTCGGCGGCAGATTCGGCGCCAGACCCAATGCGTCGGTATAGACGACCGGGTTGGGGCCATAGCTGTAAAGATTGGTGCCGCCGAACTCGGCGATGGGATCGGGTTGCAGATAACGGCCCGCGCGTGGATCATAATAGCGGTGGCGGTTGTAATGCAGCCCGGTTTCCGCGTCGAAATACTGGCCCTTGAAGCGCAGCGGCTGGTGGAAACCGTCCTCGGCCGTCTCAAGCGCGGCGCCAAAGGCCCGGTAACGCGCCTGCCAAACGATCCTGCCGTCCGCGTCCACCACCTCTTGCGGGGTGCCGAGGTGATCGGTGTTATAGTGAAAGACCGCGCGCGCGGCCGCGGGCGTCGGGCGGTCGGCGACCGCCAGCGGCTGAAACGGCGCCTCGTCCCACAGGTACAGCCGGGCCAGCGGATCGCTTTCCGCCGGCCCCTCGGCCACCAGAATGTCGCTTGCGTCCCACAGATAGGCGGTGTCGTCCAGAACCTGCTCGGCCCCGTCCCAGCCGCTGACGTGGCGCGTCACCTTGCGCGTGCGGCGGTTGAACACGTCATAGCCGAAGCGGATTTCCTTGGTGCCGGAACGGTCGGTCACCCGCGCCGCCACCATGAGGTTGTTGCCGCCCCATTCCAGTTCGGTGACCCGGTGACCGCCCTGCCCGGACTGCATCCGCACCACCCGGCCCCGCGCGTCAAAGGCATATTGCGTGTCGCCCATGATCTCGAGCCGGTTGCCGCGCACGGCATGAAGCGGCGGCGGCGCGGTCTCGGCCGGGTCATAGCTGCCCAGCAGGTTGCCGGCCGGGTCATAGGCGAAACGTTCCTCGGCCGCCTCGCCCTCGACGGCGGTCAGTTGCGCGACGGGATCATAGTGATAGCTGCGGGTGCCGCGCAGATTGTCCTGGACCCGGGTCAGGGCGCCCGCATCGCTCCAGTCATAGCGGCGGCTGACCAGCACCTTTTCGCGCCCGGGCAGATCTCGCCCCGCCAGATCCCGCCCCGTCCCGCCGCCCGCGCCCGGCACCTGCGCATCCATCGTCAGCGTGTCGGCGGCGATATTGCCGCGATCATCCAGACGGATGTCGCGCCGCGTCACGCCCTGCTGCCGCCGGATCGTGCGGCCATCTTCCGAAAACCGCCAGCTTGCGACCTGCTGGTCGTTCAGATGCGCGTCCATCACCGCGCCGGCCGGGTTCCTCGTCCAGCCCAGACGGTCGCTGCCGATCAGGCATTCGATCACACGGCCACGGGCGTCATAGCCATAGCGGATGGTCTGGCCGTCCTGCTGAATGGCGTCCACCCGGCCAAGCGCGTCGAACGAAAGCTCCATGCGGCTGTCGGGGGTTTCGCCCAAGGACATGCGGCCGCCCTCGGTATAGGCAAAGCGGTGCTGGCTGCCGTCGGGCAGATGCTTTTCGACCATGCGCCCCTGCCGGTCGAGGTCATATCGCGTGACCTCGCCCATGTCGTCCAGCGCCACGAGCATGCCGTCGGGGGCGCGGCCAAACGCCGTCCAGCTACCGTCGAAACGGGTCTCGCGCTCGGGGTGGCCGGTCACGCCATAGGTGATGGTATAGCTTTCGCCCTTTTCGTTGATGATGCCGGTCAGGTGCATCTCGGGGCCGTAGCTATAGCGCAGCATGGTGCCGTTCGCATTCGCCCGCGCGATGGGGCGGCGCAGCCCGGCGTAATTCCAGCGCGTCACCGCCCCGTCCTGACCCCGGCGCAGGATCAGCCGGTTGTCGGGGTCGTATTCCATGGCGATCGTGCCGCCGTGGCGATATTCAAGCCGCAGGATATTGTCGTTCTCGTCATGGACGATCCTGAGCGGGTCGTAATCCTTGCCGCTGACCGCATTCAGCCGGCCAAGCGCATCATGGCCATAATGGCGCGTCAGCTCATCCGGGCCCTCGCCGCTCAGCAGCCCCTGCCCGTCCCATTGCCAGCGCCAGCGGGTGCCGAGCGCGTCGATTTCGGCCACCGGACGGCCGCGCGTGTCGCGCAGGGTGCGGACTTCCTGTCCCAGCGGGTCGATGTGGATTTCGACGTTGCCGCGCGCATCATGGACAAAGCGATGCAACCCGTCGCTGGCGCTGTCGATGACCGAACGCGCCGCGAACAAGGGCGAGGCGAGGTCGTCCGAAGCATATTCATAGCGGGTTGCGCCGCGCTGCGCCTCGTCCTTGGAAAGCATCCGGCCAAAGCGGTCATAGGTCGCCGTGAATTTCTCTGACCGCACGCCGTCGCGGGACAAAAGTCGCGCGCCGTAATCATAGGCGTAGGTGGTGACAAACCCGTTCGGCTCGACCTTGCGCAGGATGTTGTCGCGGCTGTCGCGGTGATAGACGGTAACGCCGCCGAACCCGTCCAGAACCGAGGTCGTGCGCGCCACATCGTCATAGGTCAGTTCGGCCAGATGCAGGCCGGTGACTTTTGCCTCGGCGCTTTCACCCCAGGTGCGGATGCAGCGGGCCTTGTGGCCAAGCAAGGGATCGTCCCACTGGAAATGATAGCGCAGACCGCCGGGATGGGATTCCCGGACCATCAGATGCGCGGCATAATCATAACGCGTGACATTGCCGCGCCCGTCGGTGACCGCGATCATGTCGCCCTGATCGGAATAGGCATAGCTGACCAGCCGCTGCTCGGCGCCGCTGCCATCGGGGGCGGGTCCGTGGATCGCGGTGATCCAGCCGCGCTTGTTGCTGGTAAAGCGCAAAACCCTGCCGGTGCTGTCGGTCAGGCGCAGCAACAATCCGTGATCGTCGCGTTCCAGCCGGACGCGGTTGCCGTTGGCATCGCCGGTTTCGGCCAGAAGCCACAGATCGGGCTGGCCCGGCGCGGGGCCGAAAAGCGCGTAATGGCCGTCATAGGCCTGCATCCGGTAGCCGTTGCCCCATGGCGTCCGCACGACCTCAAGCGTCATGCCCTCGGCGGTGTTGAGCGAGGGGCGCCCGGGCAGCGGATGGGTAAAGGCGGCCAGCCGCCCCTCTTCCAGCCGGACGACGACACCGCCGCCGTCCTCCCACCGCACCAGGCGCATGTCGAAGGGATGATGCCATTTCGATCCCATCGAGCCGGTGCGCCCGGTTTCCCGGCTGGAGGACATCCAGACCCGCCGCATGGCCAGCAACATCGGCCCGTTCAGGGCGAAGTCGGTTTCCTGCGCGAACAGCGCGCCGCTTGCCACGTCAACCGGGTGACCCGCACTTGCCCGGTTGCCAAGCTTGTTGCCGCCAAAGCCGGCCGCCATGCTGCCCAGGAAATTGCCGATGATCTCGCCGCGCTCGCCAAAGAGTTGGCCGCCGATCGCGCCGCCCAGCTCGCCGCCAAGATAGCCGAGGGCGAATTCGCCGATGGTTCGCCCGGCGAAATTGATCAGCGCGCAGGTGCCCCCGCCGGCGAATGCCGCAGCCCCACCCGCGCCCAGCGCGATGACCGTGCCCGCGATCACCAGAACGGTGGCGGTCGTGGTCATCCATGGCGGGATCTCGGGGGTTATTTCCAAAAGCTGCACGCTTTCGCCGCCGATCAGGACGTTATCGGATCCCGAACTGATGGTGCCGTCGCATACCGTCTTTTCGCCTTTGCGCGCCGCATTCCGCTGGTTCACGAAAACCGTGGCGGCGCCGGTGGCGATCAGCTTCGGCTGGCCCGGATGTTCGGTGCAATTCGCCCCGTCCAGCTCGGCCCGGGCGGCGGCGCGGTTGTTGTAGAACACGTTGGACGAGCAGGGCGCCGCGATCGGACCGGCGGGAAAGGTCGAGGTCTTGCCAAGCGCGCCGCCCAGCATCGCGGTGCCGCCGGTGGTCGCCATGGCGGTTCCGACCGCCGCCACCACGGCCAGACCCGCGCCGCCGGTCGCCACGGTAAAGGCGACTACCGCCACACCGACGGCAAGCCCGGCCAGCGCCCCGGCCAGAAACCCGCCCAGAGCGTGCGAATGTTCGATCCCGTCATTGACCCGTGCGGCTTCCTCGCCCATCTGTCACTCCTTCAGGCGAATGCTGTCCAGAATAGGCGCGAACCAGCGACGGTCGCAGGCATCGAAATTCTCGGATCCGGCGGTGCAGCCGATGCTGGCGATCCGCAGCTTGCCAAGTTCGACGAAGATCTGGCGCTGCATCATCAGCCCATGCGCCATGCGCCAGGTGAAGCGGACCGCGATCGCAGGCTTGCCCCCGACCCGGGTCGCACCCTGTTCGATCAGCGTCCACTGGTCCAGCGCCGCGCGCAGACTGTCGGTCTGGCGGGTGACATAGCCGGCAAGCTGCTCGCCCACCTTCATCTGGTCATAGGAGATGACGACATTCGGCGGCGTCCCCCCGCCCTCGCCCGGTGGCGCCGACCAGACCAGCATGGAGCGGTCGATCCAGCCCTCGGGCAGATCCAGCCGCAAGTCGGCATTGGCAAAACTGGACATGAAAATCCTTTCGTTCCAAGATGATCGGGCGGCGCAGGGGACGCTGCGGCCACCCCTATGTGTTCACGCCTATTTGTTCAGGTGGATGACGGTGCCGTTCACATAGACCCCGGAACTGTCAAGGAACACGGTGCTGCCCCCCGATTTCAGCTCGATTCCGGCCGGCGTCATGGTGATCGTGCTGCCGCCGGATTTAAGCGAAATGATATCCGACCCCTTGTGTTCCTGGGTCTTCGAGTCGGTGACGATGTCCTTGGCCTTGGTCTGCCGGGTCAGGGCGACCGTCTCGCTGTGGCCGCCCGCGTCGACATTCGTCGTCTGGTTGCCGGAGGTGACGGTCACGGCCCTGTTTCCCTTGACCTTGGTCGACTGATAGCCGTCGACCGACAGCGTCATGAACCCGGTGATGGTTTCCACGTGGTTCCCGGTCAGCGTCAGCGTCTTGTCGCCCTTGACCTTGAAGGTGCGGTTCGCGCCGACCGTGACGGTCTGGTTCGAACCGATCGAGACGGTCTGATCGACGCCGATGGATTCGGTGTGGTTCGAGCCGACGTTGATCGCCTTGTTGTTGCCGACCTTCTCACTGTCGTCGACGGCGACGGTTTTGGTGCGGCTGTTGCCGATATTGTGGTTTTCGTCGTTGCCGATCTGGGTGTTGTGGTCCTTCTGCGCATGCATGAAGACCTCTTCATTGCCGGCCTGATCCTCGAACCGCAATTCGTTGAAACCCTGACCCTGATGGGTCTGCGAGCGCAGCGTCATGCGCGACTTGCCGGCCGGAAGCCCGTATTGCGGCAAGGTATCGGCGTTATAGACGCTGCCGCTTACGATCGGCTTGTCGGGGTCGCCATCCAGAAACTCGACGATCACCTCCATCCCGATGCGCGGAATCAGCATGCCCCCCCAACCCGGGCCGGCCCAGACCTGACTGACCCGGCAGCGCATCGAATAGGCGCTTTGCAGATCCCAGTGGAACTTGACCAGCACCCGGCCGAAATCGTCGCAGTCGATCTCGCCGTCGCCGACCACAACGGCGGTCTGCGGGCCCTGAACCACGGGCATGGGCGTGACGCGGGGGGGTGCAAGCGGCGCCGTCACCGGCATCAGCGTATAGTTGCCGGTATAGGAATAATCATCGCTTTCCGGGGCGCCGGACCCATAGGCTTCGGAGCGGAAATGCTGGGTCGCGGACAGGCAGATGACCTCGGCACCTCCGGCATCGCCGGTCGCCGTCACCACCATCCCCGCACGCAGCGAGATCGCGTCGCCGGTGGCCCGGATGCGCCGGTCGCGGCCGCGTTCCTGCGCCGTGCGCAGCGCCGCCACGCTTTTGCCCTGGCTCTGATTCTCATAGTCGCCGGGCCAGTCGAAACTTTCCAACTGCCCAAGCGCATAGGTCGCGTCGCCGACCCGCCCGGCTTCCATCGAGGCGCGCGGCGATTTGAAGTTCCAGTCGGTCAGCCGGATCGCGCCGGTGGTGAAATTCCGCTCGGGCGCCCAATCCCACAGATGTTCGCTGTCGGCCTGATGCAGACGCTCGACCCCCAGCACCGGCCGCGTCTTGCCGGGCGCGGTCTCATGGCTGCCGATGTCGTCGGTCAGCACCATGGTGTGACTACCGGCCGCGTGCTTGAAGTGAAAGCTGATGCCGAACCGCTCCATCAGGCGCCGGGCGAAGTTCATGTCGCTTTCACGAAACTGGACGGTGTATTCCAGCACCGGGTAATCGCGGGTCAGGCGCAGTTCCAGCGCCGGATCGCCAAGCCCGGCATAGGGCGCCAGAACCTCCTCCAGTATCTGGCTGACCGTCTTGCCGTGAAAGATCAGCTGATTGCGGCGATGGCTGGCCACCCAGAACCACGGCCGCAGCACCAGCTCGTGTCGCCAGCCGTTTTCAGTCATGCCGGTGCCGCGGGCGGTTGCGACAATTCCGTCGAACTCGCGCGGCCCGTAAGCGGTCTGAAAGCTGACGGTGGCATGGGTGCCGATCAGATCGTCGTAATCGGGTATGGGCTGCGGCGACAGCGCCTCGACCCGGTATTCGAACAGGTCGTTCAGGGCCTCGCGGCCATCAAAGCGCAACAATGCCAGCGCGTCGCGACCCAGTACCGTCGTCAACTGCCCTGTGCGGCCAATCTGCTTGAATGGGGCATTCATGCTTGCGGCTCCGTCCTCAAAATGCTGTCGCGACCGAGTGTCGCTTAGAAATGTATGGGTATTATGTCTATTTGCGCAGAGCCTAGCCGTCCACTTGCCGGTTGACCACAGCCCGACAACCGTCAGACGCAACGGGACGGGGCCATGAGCATAGACCCGCGCAAGTGATCCATACCGCTCGGTTCAGGACCACACCCATAACGTGTAAAACGCGGCCGGAAACCGACCCTGCAAGAAGCAGCCCGCATTCCCGGCCATCACGGCGGGCGTGGGTTGGCGGGCGTGAGTTACCGCACGGGCGTCGGTTACAGCCGCTTGTCCCATTCCTCGGTCTGCTCGCGCCGCGCCATTTCCGCGGCAGCCTCGGGCAGCACGGTGCGATAGGGCGGGTTTGGCATCGTCAGCACGTTGATCATCGCGGCGATCATCTCGGCCGGGTCGGATTGGCGGGTCAGTTCCCGCACCGGCCAGTGGCGCATCACCCGTGGCCCCTGCCCCCACCATTGATCCTGCGATTCCATCCCGGTGTCGTTGAACCCGGTCCGATAGGCGCCGGGATTTACGGTGCAGACCTGCACGCCATAGGGGGCGAGTTCCTCGCGCATGGCGGCGCAGAACCCTTCGACGGCGTATTTGCTGGCCGAATAGGCGCCGTCCCACGGGACCTTGACCAACCCGGCCACGGACGAGGTCCAGACGATCCGCCCCGCGCCTGCCGCGATGAATTTCCGTGCTGCTCCTTGCGCCATTTCCAGCGCGGCAAAGACGTTGGTGTCAAAGATGCGGCGCACGATCTCGGGCGGCAGTTCGGCCACCGGGCCGGATTCCATGATGCCCGCGTTATTGAACAGGACGTCGAAATCGAAACCCAGCGCATGGGCGCGGTCGATCGCGGACAGGACATCCAGCTTGATCACCCGCAGATCAAGCCCCTCGCGCGCGGCCTCGACCCGCAGGTCGGTGACCTGAGGCCAGATCTGGCATGACGCGATAACGCCATGCCCCGCCCTCGCCAGCCCCAGCGCCACGCCGCGCCCGAACCCCGAACCCGCGCCGGTTATCAATACGGTTCTGGTCATCGTCACCCCCTTCATGCGCCCCAACAATCGCCGACACCGCCCGGTCACCCGACCCTGCCCGATCACCCGACCCCGCCCCGATCATCCGACCCCGCCCTGAAAGGCTTTGAACCCGCGCGTCTTGTCTGGCTTTATGCAACCATGGCGGATCAGGGGGGCATCATGGATTTTAACGGAAAGGTCGCGATCGTGACAGGGGCCGCTCAGGGCATCGGGCGGTCCTGCGCCGAGGCGTTTCACGCCCGTGGGGCCTGCGTGGTTCTGGCCGATGTGGACCGCGATGCCGGCAGCGCGCTGGCCCGCGATCTGGGAAAGCGCGCGCTATTCATCGAAACCGATGTCCGGCAGATGGCGCAGATGCAGGCGATGGCCGATGCGGCGGTCGAAACATTCGGCGGCATCGACATATTGGTCAACAACGCCGCCCGGCCGTTTCAGGGCATGGTCGACGAAATCGACGAAGCGGACTGGCAAGAGGTCATCGACACCAACCTGACCAGCGTCTGGCGCGGCATGCGCGTCGCGGTCCCCGAAATGCGCAAACGCGGCGGCGGCGCCATCGTCAACATGTCCTCGGTCCAAAGCCTGCGGGGCTTTACCGGCTGGCCGGCCTATGCCGCCGCCAAGGGGGCGATCAACGCGCTGACCATCCAGACCGCCGTCGATCTTGCCCCGGCGGGTATCCGGGTGAACGCGGTCGCGCCCGGCACCATCATGACGCCGCTGAACGAACAGGTCTTTGCCGCGCAAGAGGACGGCGGCAAGGCGCTGATCGAGATCTGGAACAAGGCCCATCCGCTGGGCCGTTTCGGCCAGTCCGCCGAGGTGGCCGACGCGGTCCTGTTCCTCGCCTCGGATCAGGCCGCCTTCATCACCGGAGAAATCCTGCGCGTCGACGGCGGTCTGGCGGTTCGCGGCGCCTGAGGGTATCTGCATCGGCATCAACCGCCGGGGCACCGAACATGACCGATATGGATCCGACCACGCTGAACCGCGCCCTCGATGGCCTGCCGGTCCGGTTTCCGGGGCCGGGCGGCGTCGCGGGCGTGGTCAAGGACGGCAGGATCGTGGCCGCGCGGGCGTGGGGTTACGCCGATCTGGACAACGCCATACAGATGGGCGTCACCGCGCGGCTGCCGATCTGCTCGATCTCCAAGCAATTCACCTGTCAGGTGCTGCTGGCCGAATTTGACGACCCGGGGCGCCTTGACGACCGCATCGGGCAATACCTGCCCGATTTCGCCGAGCCGTTACCGACAACGCGGCAGTTATGCGACAATCAGTCGGGGCTGCGCGACTATTGGGCCCTGACGGTTCTGCACGGCGCCAAGGCCGAGCAACCGTTCCGCCGCGCCGATGCTTTGCCGCTGATCGCCCGGATGCGGACCGGGCATTTCGCGCCGGGCAGCGAATATTCCTATTGCAACGCGAATTTCCGCATCCTGTCCGAACTGATCGAGACCGAAACGGATACACCGCTGGAGACGCTCTATCGCCGCCATATCTGGGACCCGGCCGAAATGGCGACGGCGGTGCTGTCGCCCGATACCGGGCAAACTGTCGATCAGGTCATCGGTTACGAGGGCAATGCGGCGGTCGGCCATTTCCCGGCCCGGAACGGGATCTACTGGATCGGTGATGCCGGCATCGTCGCGTCGCTGAATGACATGCTGGCCTATGAGATCTGGATCGACCGCACGCGCGACGATGCCCAAAGCCTGTATCGCCGCGCCGCGACGCAGCCATTTTTCGCGGACGGCACGCCGGCGCTTTACGGCTATGGTCTGGCGCGCGAAACCATCGCGGGGCTTGATTTCACCGGCCATGGCGGCGCGCTGCGCGGGTTCCGGGCGCATCGGCTGAACAGCCGCGAAGCGCGCCTGTCGGTGGTGGTGATCTTCAACCACGAAGCCGATGCCCATGGCGCCGCGATTGCGCTGGCAGAGGCCGCCCTTGGCCGGGACGAGGCGCCCGCGCCCGCGATAACCGGCCGCTGGACCGGTCAATGGCTGGCGCCGAACGGCCTGCTTGCGCGCGTGCAGCAGCATCGCCAGACCGCCTATCTGCGCTATGCGACCGGCCCGGACGCATTGCATCAAAGCGATGCGGACAGGCTGTCCGGTCCCGCCGTGACGCTTGACCATGACGACGACCACCTGATCATGACCCGCGCCAAGGACAACAGCCGCATGGTGCTTGCGCCGCTGGCCACGGTCGACACCGCAGATCCGGCGCGGATCGCGGGGCGCTATGCGTCGGACGAAACCGGCGCCGAGATAGAGATCATGGCAGGGGACGGCGGCTGTTATTGCCGCTTTCACGGCATGCTGGGCAGCGGCGCGGTCGAGCGCATGGCCCCCGTCGGCCCGGATGTCTGGACCGTCGCGACCCGGCGCAGCATGGACGCGCCCGCCCCCGGCGACTGGACGGCGGTATTTCAAAGCGACGCCGATGGCCGCGTCACCGGGTTGCGGCTTGGCTGCTGGCTGGCGCGGGACATTTCCTATCGGCGAGTTCAGCCGACCTGACGATCCGGCGCCGCGCCTGCATGCGCCCTTAATATAGCGGGTCAACGAACCGGAATTTGACGAAATCCGCGAACGGCGCCAGCGACACCACCAAGGTCGCCGATAGCTGCAACCGGCTGATGAACAGCCGTGTCAGCCGCGCAGGGACGGCGCAACGTCAGCGTTCACGGATCGAAAAACCCGGCATTGCTGGCCGAAACGGCGGCGATCGTCGCATCCAGCCGCGACAGATGTTCCATGCCCGCCGCGACCGCATCCTCGGGCCGGCCGGCGATCACCGCTTGCGCGATGGCGCGGTGATCCTCAAGCAAAAGCGGCATCCGGTTTTCCTGTTCAAGGCTCAGCAGGCAAAGCCGGTCGACCTTGGATTTTTCGGTCGCGATCACCTCAAAGGCGAATTCGGCATTTGCGATCTCGCACAGGATCTTGTGGAACTGATAGTCCAGCCGGCCGAAGGCCGCGTAATCGCCCGCGACGACGACCTGTTTCTGCGCGGCGAGTTCGTGCTCCAGCCGTGTCGCCCCCCGCCCGTCGCAGGCGGCGGCGGCCAGCCGCAAGACCGCCGCTTCGACCGAGGCGCGGACAAAGCGTGACTTGGTGATCTCGCGCGTCGAAAACCGCCTGACCTCGGTGGCCTTCTGCGGACGGATCAGCAACAGATCAAGGTTCGCCAGCCGGCTGAACGCATCGCGGACCGGCTGGCGCGAGACGCCGAAACTGGCCGCGATCTCGGCCTCGGAGATTTTCTCGCCCGGCAAAAGCTCCAGCTTCGTGATCCGGTCATAAAGGTGATCGAAGATCACGTCGACGCTGGTCCGGCGGTCGATCAGTTGCGGCATCTGCGCCTTTCCTGCAAGGCCGTCGGCGTATTCTACCATCTTGGCACCTTACGAACAAAATTGGGAATGTATTTCAGCATCTCGTCCGTATCATCCCGATCGGCGACCATCGCCCGCTGATACAGATCATGCAGTTCGGCAACCGCCACGTCATCCAGTTCGACCCCCAGCCCCGGGCCTTCGGGCACCCGGACCGCGCCATCGGTGAAGCGGGGGCGGCCGCCCTTGATGATCTCGCGCGTCGACCACGGATAATGCGTGTCGCAATCATAGCTCAGGTTCGGCGTCGCCGCCGCGACGTGACACATCGCGGCCAGCGAGATGCCCAGATGCGAGTTTGAATGCATCGCGACCCCCAGCCCGGCCGCGCGGCACATCTCGCCCAGTTGGATCGCGCCGGTCGCACCGCGCCAGTAATGATGATCCGACAGGATGATCTGCACGGCATCCTTCCCGATCGCCTCGATGACCTGTTCGAACTCGACCACGACAAGATTGGTGGCAAGCGGCATATCGGTTCGGGCCGACAGCGCGGCCATGGCGTCCATGCCGCGACACGGATCCTCGAGATATTCCAGCACGCCGTCCAGCTTTTCGATGACCCGCAAGGCGGTCGGGACCGTCCACGCGCCCATCGGGTCGATGCGCAGCGCATGATGCGGAAAAGCCTCGCGCAGTTTCAGCATCGTCTCGATTTCCAGATCCGGCTCCAGCACCCCACCCTTGAGCTTGAGCGAGCGGAAACCGTATTCGTCCACGAACGCGCGGGCCTGCCGGACCAGTTCATCGGGGGTCATCACCTCGCCCATGATGTCCGGGCCGAATGTCAGGTCGCGCTTGGCGAATTTGAAGAACAGGTAACCGCCGAAAGATATTTTCTTGCGGACAGCACCCCCCAGAAGGTCGTACATCGGTCGGCCGAGTTCCTTGCCGCGCAGGTCCAGACAGGCGATCTCATAGGCGCTAAAGACGACATCAGTCAGTTTGTGATCGGCCAGAGCGGTGGGCGCGTTGATGCCGCCGGCATCCGCCAACGCGGCGTCGATGCGCCGGCGCAGGTCACGCAGATCATAGGGGTCCAGCCCTTCCAGCAACGGCGCGAGCTTTCGCAGCCCCGCAAGCGTGCGCTTGGCGCCATAGGTTTCCGACAGGCCAACCAGCCCGGTGTCGGTGCGCATCTGGATGACCGCGCGCAGGAACACCGATTGGTGCACGCCCTTGGTATTGGCAAGCGGGACATCGGGGATGGCTATGGGCGTCACAAGAACCTCGGTGACCTTCATCATTCCCCCTCCGACCGCTGCCCATGCCGATGGCCGCCCATGCGACAGACACCGAATCTGCGCGAAATACCGTCCCGATACGCCTACCTCAAATTAATACTAGTATACTAGTCGAAAATTGTTATACGAATCATTATCGGCCCCGAATCCGGGTCACGAGGCGACTGACGAACCCTGGAACCGGATCCGGTCGACGTGCCGGCCAAGGGCAACAGGTCAAGGGAGGTGGAATGGCAGGGGTGCGTTTGGACGGCATCGTCAAGGCCTATGGCGGCCTGCAGGTGGTTCACGGCATCGACCTTGAGGTCGCCGAAAAGGAATTCGTGGTGCTGGTCGGGCCATCGGGCTGCGGCAAATCCACCACGCTGCGGATGATCGCCGGGCTCGAGGAGATTTCGGACGGGCAACTGACCATCGACGACCGGGTGATGAACCGCGTCTCGCCCAAGGATCGCGACGTGGCGATGGTGTTTCAGAACTATGCGCTTTACCCGCATCTGAACGTGGCCGACAACATCGCCTTCGGGCTGCGCATCCGCAGGGAAAAGCCGGCGGCGATACAGGCCGCGGTCAGGGAGGTCGGCGGCATCCTTGGCCTGACCGACTATCTTGAACGCCGCCCCGCCGATCTGTCGGGCGGTCAGCGCCAGCGGGTCGCGATGGGCCGCGCCATCGTCCGCCGTCCCAAGGTCTTTCTGTTCGACGAACCGCTGTCGAACCTTGACGCCAAGCTCCGCACCCAGATGCGGGCCGAGATCAAGCGCCTGCATAACCGGCTTGGCGCGACCAGCATCTATGTCACCCATGATCAGGTCGAGGCGATGACGCTGGCCGACCGGATCGTGGTGATGAACAACGGCCGGATCGAGCAGACCGGCACGCCGATGGAGCTGTTCCTGAACCCGGCGAATACATTCGTCGCAAGTTTCCTTGGCGCACCGCCGATGAACATGGTCCGCGCAACGGTCACGGACGGCCCACGCGGCCCCGAGGCCGAGGTGGACGGGCACCGGATTCCGCTGGCCCCGCTGGCGGCGCTGCGAAATGCGTCCGGGCGCGAGGTCATTCTTGGCATCCGCCCCGAATTCGTGACGCTGGCCGCAAAGGATGTGCCCGGCCGGGTCCCGGTCACGCCGGATCTGGTCGAGACGCTGGGCTCCGAGGCGCTTGTTCACACCACGCTTGCCGGGGTGCCCTTCGTCATCCGCAGCGACACCATCGGCCGGATGGGCGCGATCGAGGGCGCCACCGGCTTCACCGTCGCGCCGGAACTGATCCGGGTTTTCGACGTCGATACCGGCACCGCCCTGCCCGGTCAGGCAAACCCGACATGAGCAGCGATCCCGAAACCGCAGGCGCCCTGACCGAGGAACTGGTCATCGAAGCGCGCGAAGCCCGCCGCTATCGCCGCCCCGGTCGCGTGGTCCGCATCGGCGATCATCTGAAACGGGAATGGCAGCTTTACCTGATGCTGCTGCCGACCATCCTTTGGCTGCTGATATTCCTTTACAAACCCATGTACGGGTTGCAGATCGCCTTCAAGGATTACAGCCTGTTCCGCGGCGTCTCGGGCAGTCCGTGGATCGGGTTCGAGCATTTCCAGACGCTTTTTCACAACGACCAGTTTCTGCGGGCGTTGAAGAACACGGTCATCATCAGTTTTTACGGGCTGATCTTCGGCTTTCCGATCCCGATCATCCTGGCGCTGATGTTCAACGAGGTGCTGAACCAGACCTTCCGCAAGACCGCGCAAACCATCGTCTATCTGCCGCATTTCATATCCTCGGTCATCATCGCCGGGATCGTTATCACCGCATTCTCGCCCTCGGCCGGGATCGTCAACACGGTGCTGGAATGGCTGGGATTCGATGCGGTCTATTTTCTGACCAAGCCCGAGTGGTTCCGGCCGATCTTCGTCGGCACCGGGATCTGGCAGGAAGCCGGCTTCCAGTCGATCGTCTATCTGGCCGCCATCGCCGGGGTTTCGCCCACGCTGTACGAAAGCGCCGTGGTCGACGGGGCGTCGCGCTGGCAGATGATGTGGAAGATCACCCTGCCCTGCATCCTGCCCACGATCATCATCATGCTGATCATCCGCATCGGCAACATGCTGGAGGTCTCGTTCGAGATGATCATCCTTCTGTACCAGCCGGCGACCTACCAGACCGCCGATGTGGTCAACACCTTCATCTATCGTCAGGGCATTCAGGGCGGCCAATATGATCTGGCCGCGGCCGCGGGGTTGTTCAACGCCGTCGTGGCCTTCGTGCTGGTGATCGGGGCCAACACCATCGCCCGGCGCTATTCGCGCACGTCGCTTTGGTAGGCGGGGGGCGGACGCGATGCGCAACATGAACCTGTATTCCCGCGGCGACAGGATCTTCGTCATCGTCAACATGGTCCTGATCGGCCTGTTCACGATCTCGACGCTTTACCCGTTCATCTACATGGCCTCGCTTTCGCTCAGCACCGGGTTCGAGGCGCGGGCCGGCAATGTCATCCTGACCCCGGTCGGCTTCACACTCGAGGCGTATAAGCGCGTCCTGTCCGAACCGATGTTCTGGACCTCGTACAAGAACACCTTCATCTACACGATCGGCGGCACGCTGATGAGCCTCGCGTTCATCATTCCCGGCGCCTACGCGCTGTCGCGTCCGCAGCTTTACGGCAGGCGGTTCTGGAACCTGACGGTGGCCTTCACCATGTGGTTCAACGCCGGGCTGATCCCGTTTTTCCTGAACATGCGCGATCTGGGGCTGCTGGACAGCTATTTCGGCATCATCATCGGCTTTGCCGTCAACGGCTTCAACATCATCCTGCTGCGTAACTTCTTTGAAAGCATCCCGGCCTCCTTCGAGGAAGCCGCGCGAATGGACGGCGCGAATGAATTTCAGGTGCTGTGGAAGGTTTTCGTGCCGCTGTCCAAACCCGCCATCGCCACGGTCGCGCTGTTCTGCATCGTTTCGCGCTGGAACGGGTTCTTCTGGGCCATGGTGCTGCTGCAGGATGAAAGCAAGATCCCGCTTCAGGTCTATCTGCGCAAGGTCATCGTCGAATTGAGCGACGATCAGGAATTCGCCAATACGCTGATGAAATCGGCCTATTCCTTCGAGACGGTCAGCGCCGCGATCATCGTCTGCTCGATCATCCCGATCCTGCTGGTTTACCCCTTCCTTCAGAAATACTTCACCAAGGGCATCATGCTTGGCGGGGTCAAGGAATAACCGAACATCGCATCAGGAGGAGAGCATGCGAACACTGACATTCCGGATGGCCATCATTGCCACGACCGCGCTGACCGCGCCGGCATTCGCACAGGACGACCTGAAAATCGTCGATGAGCCGCTGAACCTGACCATTCATATGCACTGGCCGCGCTCGCAGGGCTATAACGAGAATTATCCGGTCGAAAAGGCCGCCGCCGCGATGACCGGCATCCATCTGAAGGATGCCACGGCCGGGCGCAACACCACCGAAAGCAACGAGGCGATGAACCTGCTTCTGGCGCAGGGAAAGATGCCCGACATCGTGGGCGGCCATCTGATCAAGCAGCCGGTCAACCAATACGGCCCCGAGGGCGCATTTCTACCGCTGAACGATCTGGTCAAGCAGTATGCGCCGAACATTCAGGCGTTTTTCGACAGCCACCCCGACATTCTGAAATCCATCACCGCCTATGACGGCAATTATTACTACATTCCCTATCTTCCCGACGGCAAATTCGGCCGGGCCTATTTCATCCGGCAGGACTGGCTGGACAAGCTGGGCCTGAAACAGCCGCAAACGGTGGACGAGTTCCACGACGTGCTGGTCGCCTTCCGCGACCGAGACCCGAACGGCAACGGCCGCAAGGACGAAATCCCCTTCTTCGCCCGCGAATGGCCCGAGGTGATCCGGCTTGTCACCTTGTGGGATGCGCGGTCCTCGGGGTCCGACACCAACCATGATTTTTACGTGACCGACGATGGCAAGGTGGTGCATCCCTATGCGCAGGAAGCCTATCGCGACGCGCTGTCGAACCTTGCCGGCTGGTACAAGGAAAAGCTGATCGACCCCGAGGTTTTCACGCGCGGCAACTCGGCCCGCGACTATCTTCTGTCGGAAAACCTTGGCGGCGCGACCCATGACTGGTTCGCCTCGACCGCAGGCTACAACGAGGCCTTGGCGGACAAGGTGCCGGGGATGAACTTCGTCGCCATGCTGCCCCCCGCCTCGGCCGGCGGCAAGCGGGTCGAGGAACACCGCCGCATCCCGGTGAAACCGGACGGCTGGGCGATCGGCTATCAGAACAAGAACCCGGTCGAGACGATCAAGTATTTCGACTTCTGGTTCACCGAACCGGGCCGCAATCTGGCCAATTTCGGGGTCGAGGGGCAGCAATGGGACATGGTCAACGGCGAGCCGACCTATAAGCCCGAAGTCCTGAACAGCGACATGGCCGTCAACAGCCAGATGTACGAGATCGGCGCCCAGATCCAGCGCGGCTATTGGCAGGACTACCGGTACGAATGGCAATGGACCTCGGAAGCCGCCCGCAAGGGGATCGAACTTTACGAGGCGAATGACCTGCTGCTTCCCGACTTTCTCGGGGTGAACTTCAACAAGGAAGAACAGGCGATCTATGACCGCTACTGGCCGTCGATCCTGACCTATATGCTCGAGCGGCAGCAGGCATGGGTGCTGGGCACCGGCGACGTCAAGGCCGATTGGGACGGCTATATCTCGACCTTGAACAAGATGGGCTACGCGCAGGTCATCGAGGTGATGAACACGGCCTACAAGCGCCAGTACGGCGGCTGATGGCGGGGTCCCGTCCCGCGCGGGCGGCGCGGTGCATTGCCGCGCCGCGCGTGGGAGCCGCTTCCCCACCCGGATAGCGCTTTCGCACCCGATCCGGCCGATACCGCCACCAAGCAAGGTTTTACAGAATGCCCAAACCGCCGCCCCCCGTTCTTGACGAACCCGCCCCGGGCCGTCTGACGATCCAATACGCACCGGTCGAGACGACCGAGATCGTCGAGAACCCGCCCCGGTTCACATGGTTGCCCGTGGTCGAGGACGAGGCCGAATATGTGCTGCGCATTTCCACCAATCCCGAGTTTCCGGCGGCCAGCACCCGCAGTTTCACCCGGATCCCGCTGAATTTCTTTACGCCCGATACGGTGCTGGAAGCGGGGACGCATTACTGGTCCTATGCCACCTGCGACCCGGCCACGGGTCTGCCCAGCACGAATTGGAGCCAGCCGCGCCGCTTTCTGGTCCCGGCGGGGCTGCCCGAAACCCCGCTTGCCGGGCGCGATACGCGGCTTGCGGCGGCCGACCGCAGCCACCCTCGCCTGTGGATGACGCCCGACCGGCTGGCCGCATTCCGCAGCGCACTCGCCGCCGATCCGGCGCATTGCAACTGGGCGCATTTCTATCAGAATTCGGTCCTGCCGTGGATGGACCGCGAGATCATGGCCGAGCCCGCCGGCTATCCCGACCACAAGCGCGTCGCCGCGATCTGGCGCCGGACCTATATCGACTGTCAGGAACTGCTTTACGCGATCCGCCATCTTGCCATCGGCGGTCAGGTGACCGGCGACGCCGCCATGCTGGCCCGCGCCCGGGAATGGCTGTTGTCCGCCGCCGCGTGGAACCCGGCCGGCACGACCTCGCGCGCCTATACCGACGAATGGGCCTTTCGGGTCAATCTGGCGCTGGCCTGGGGCTATGACTGGCTTTACGACCAACTGTCCGGGGATGAACGGGACATGGTGCGCGCAGCACTTCTGGCCCGCACCCGCGAAACGGCGGACCACATCATCAGGAACGCCAAGATCCACCTGTTCCCCTTTGACAGCCACGCCGTCCGCGCGGTGTCGGCGGTTCTTGTCCCCGCCGCCATCGCGCTTTTGGACGACGCCCCCGAGGCCGAGGACTGGCTGCACTATGCGATCGAGTTTCTTTATACGGCCTATTCGCCGTGGGGCGATCATCAGGGCGGCTGGGCGGAAGGTCCGCATTACTGGATGACCGGCATGGCCTATCTGATCGACGCGGCCAATCTGCTGAAATCCTACACTGGTCTTGACCTCTATCAGCGGCCGTTCTTTCAGCAGACCGGTGATTTCCCGCTATACACCAAATCGCCCGACACCCGCCGTGCCACATTCGGCGACGACAGCACCATGGGGGACCTGCCCGCCGTCAAGATCGGCTATAATCTGCGCCAATATGCCGGGGTGACGGGCAACGGCGCCTATCAATGGTATTTCGACACCATCAACCGCACCAACCCCGGCACCGAAAAGGCGTTCTACAACTGGGGCTGGTGGGATTTCAATTTCGACGATCTGGTCTATCGCACCGATTTCCCGCCGGTCGAGCCCACCCCGCCCGATCCCGCCGACCGGCTGCGCTGGTTCAAGGGCATCGGCTGGGCCGCCATCCAGCACCGGATGGACGACCCCGACCAGCACATCCAGTTCGTGATGAAATCCTCGCCCTTCGGGTCGGTCAGCCACAGCCACGGCGACCAGAACGCTTTCTGCCTTGCCGGCTTCGGCGAGGATCTGGCCATCCAGTCCGGCCATTACGTCGCCTTCAACAGCACCATGCACCAGAATTGGCGCCGCCAGACGCTGTCGAAAAATGCCATCCTGATCAACGGCAAGGGGCAATATGCCGGCAAGGACAAGGCCCGCGCCATCCAGGCCTCGGGGCGCTTGGAGATCGCCGAGGACCGGGGCGACCACATCTTTATCCGCGGCGATGCCACAGCGGCCTATCGCAGCCTTTCGCCCGAGGTGACCCGCGCCCTGCGCGAGGTCTATTTCGTCAACAACGATTATTTCGTGATCATCGACAGTATAGATGCCGAACAGCCGGTAACCATCGACTGGCTTTTGCATGCCAATGCGCCGATGACGCTGGGCGACGCCACCTTTCGCTATCGCGGTCAGCGGGCCGGGTTCTATGGTCAGTTCCTGTGGTCCGAGGCCGGCGCGCCCACGATCAGCCAGCGCACCGGCTTTCCCGGGGTCGACCCGGTCGAAATCGAAGGTCTGCCGGTCAGCACCTGCCTGAAAGCGACATTCCCCAAGTCGAGCCGGCACCGGATCGCCACCCTTCTGGTGCCCTATGCGCTGGCCGCGCCCAAGCGGATTTTCAGCTTTCTCGACGATCAGGGCTATGATTGCGACCTGTATTTCACCGATGCCGACGACCGCAGCTTTCGCGTCGTCGTGCCCAAGACTTTCGATGTCGGCGCGGCGCCGGCACTGTGACATCCCAAGGAGAATGAGCTTATGAAACTGACCGGGAAAACCGCGATCGTCACCGGGGGCGGCCGTGACATCGGACTGGCCTGCGCCAGAAAACTCGCGGCCGAAGGGGCGAATGTGGCGATCAACTATTTCGCCAGCGGCGACAGCGCCGATGCGGCGGTCCAAGAGATCCGCTCGGCCGGTGGCACCGCCTTCGCCCTGCAAGGCGATCTGCGCACGCAGGAAGGCGTCGATGCGCTGGTCGACCGGACGGTGAAGGAATTCGGCGGCATCGACATTCTGGTGAACAATGCCGGCGGCATCATCGCGCGCAAGACCATCGCCGAGATGTCGCTGGACCACTGGCGGGCGGTGATGGAGCTGAACCTGACCAGCACGTTCCTGATGGTCAAGGCCTGCCTGCCGCATCTGAAAACCGGCGCCATCGTGAATATTGCCAGCCAGGCCGGCCGCGACGGCGGCGGCGGCGGCTCGGTCGCCTATGCCTCGTCCAAGGGCGCCGTCATGACCATGACCCGCGGACTGGCCAAGGAGCTGGGCCCCAATATCCGCGTCAATGCGCTGTGCCCCGGCATGATCGACACCGATTTTCACAACCTCCACACCCGGGACGAGGTCCGCCGCACCGTCGAGGCCGCGACCCCGCTGAAACGGCAGGGCACGCCCGAGGATTGCGCAAATCTGGTGCTGTTCCTCGCCTGCGACGATTCCGCCTTCATTACCGGGGCGAATGTCGACATCAACGGCGGCATGCTGTTCAGCTAGACCACCGACCGCGAATGTCGTGGCCCCGTCGCCGCCTCCGCTCGACCTGTTTGTCACTGCCGGACAGGTCAGCGACTACATTGGTGCGCGGGCACTCCTGTCCAGCCTGCCGAAGGTAAACCGGATGCTCGGGGACCGGGGCTATGACGCGGACTGGTTCAGAGAGGCTTGCAAGACAAAGGGATACATGCCTGCATTCCGGGCCGCAAGCAGCACTAGAAGATCGTGAAATACGACAAGCGGCGCTACAACCGGCGTAACCGCATCGAGATCATGTTCGGACGCCTCAAGGATTGGAGGCGTGTAGCGACCCGCAATGAGCGATGTCCGAAAGTTTTCCTCTCCGCCATCGCACGCGCTGCAACCGTAATCTATTGGCTATGAGGCCTGAACCTAACCCTGCGGCGAAAGTTTGTCGGAAACTAGCATTTTTTGCGCTGACGAATAGCCCCCCGGGATATGGCAAAGTTAACATTTTCGTCGCCGCGAGTTGCCGCGCGGGCGCCTGCCCCGGTGTCGCGGCAACGCCTGATCGGAACCGCTCGCCCCGGTCTTGAAACCATCATGCAAGCATGCTACGTGCTTAGCTTCGCAATTAGTTAGCATGCTTTCAATGGAAGATTCGGTATTTTTCAAATCCCTGCTTCGCGCCATGCGCGAACTGCGCCGTCATTATGATCAAAGCGCCACCGAACTGGGTCTGACCATGTCGCGGGCCCGGGTGATCACCACCCTGTCCCAGAAAGAGGGCGTGACCCAGGCCGAGCTTGCCGCGGCGCTGGAGATCGAGGCCCCGACCCTCAAGCGGCAGATCGACGCGCTTGAGGCGGCTGGTTTTATCGAGCGTCGCGGCATGGATGACGACGCCCGCAAACGCGCGCTGTTCCTGACCGAGAAAAGCCGCGCCTCGCGCATCGGCAAATTCATGCTGGATACGCGCGTGCAGGTTCTGGACGGCATTTCCGAAGAAGACCAATCCCGGCTGGCGGCGGTGCTGGACCGCATTGCCGAAAATGCCGCGAGGCTGAACAAGCCATGAGCGATCGGACCGCGCCGGCCGCGCCGCCGGCCACCACGCCGGCCCCAACGCCCGCGCCGCCGTCGGGCATGCCGCTGCATCGCGGCGTGCTTTATGTATTCGCCTCGATCCTTCTGGCGGTGACCCAGGGGCTGGGACAGGGCTTCGTTTCGGTGAACGTCGCGCAGATCGCCGGCGATCTGGGGGTCAGCACGACCGATGCAAGCTGGCTGACCGTCGTCTATATGATTCCGCGCGCGGTCCTGCCGGTGATGCTGATCAAGATCCGCACCCAGTACGGCCTGCGCCGTTTTGCCGAAATTGGCATCATCGCCTATCTGCTGGTTTCCTTCTTGGCGGTATGGATGTCGGATCTTCGCTCGGCGGTCGTGGTGCAGGCGCTTTCCGGCATCGCCGCGGCACCGCTGTCATCGCTGGCATTTCTGTACATGATGGAGCCGCTAAGCCCGGCGTGGAAAATGCGCTTTGGCCTGCCGGTCGCGCTTTGCGCCATATCGGCCGGCCCGGTTCTGTCGCGGGTGATCTCGCCCGTCCTGATCGGGGACGGCGGATTGACATGGATCCACCTGACAGCACTCGGGCTGGCCATGGCGTCGCTGGCGCTGGTCTTTATCCTGCCGCTGACCACGGTGGCGCGCCAGAAGGTCATTCAGGGCGTGGATTTCATCAGCGTCCTGCTGATCGGAATCGGCTTTGGCGGCATCATCATCGCCTTTGTCATGGGGCCGATCTATTGGTGGACCGCCCAGAACTGGATCGGCTGGGTGCTGGTCGCCGCCGTGACGGCGCTGACGCTGGTCGTGATGATCGAGCTGCACCGCAAGGCGCCCTTGTTCGACGTGCGCTGGCTGGCCTCGCCCGAGATCGTGCACCTGACCATCACCCTGTTCCTGTTCCGCCTGATCCTGTCCGAGCAAAGCACCGGCGGCCCGCGGATGTTCCAGATGCTGGGCGTGGCGCCGTCGCAGATGACCGGGTTGTTCGCGGTGATCCTTGTGGCCAATGTGATGGGCGCGCTGGCCTGCGTCGCGTGGATGACCCCGCAGCGGTTGCCGGCCTTCCATCTGGTCGCACTCGGGCTGATTGCCGGCGGCGCGTGGATGGACATGCATTCGACCGTCGACACCCGCCCCGCGCAGATGATCGTCAGTCAGGCGCTGATCGGGTTTTCGGGCATGCTGTTCATGGCGCCCGCGATGCTGGCCGGGCTTGGTGCGGCCATGCGCAAGGGGCCGAATTACCTGCTGTCCTTCGTGATCGTCTTTCTGTCGACCCAGTCGATTGGCGGTGTCATCGGCTCGGGCGGGTTCACCACCCTGATCAACTGGCGCGAGGCGATGCACCAGCAGGTGCTGGCCGAGCAGTTGCAACTGACCGCGCCCGCCGTCATGTCCGACATCGCCGGGCGGATGGCAGCACTTGCCCCGCAGGCGCCGGACGCGATGCTGCGCCGCGCGCAGGCGGTATCCTCGCTGGCCCGGGACACCGCCAATCAGGCCTATGTGATGGCTTATAACGATCTGTATTTTTTGACTTTCCTTATCGCCGTCGTGGCAGGGGCCGCATTGCTTCTGCACCTTCTGCGCGACTGGCTGGCCGCCCGTATTGCAACCCGCACGGCCGCCCCCCAACCCGAGACCGCGACATGACCAAGACGAATATCCTGCCCACGTTGATCGCCACCCTGATCGGTATTGCCGGCGTCCTGCTGCTGCTGTTTGCGTGGCATTTGCCGCCATTCGCACCGGCCGAACCCACCACCGAAAACGCCTATGTGCGCGGCAAGGTCACCACCGTTGCACCGCAACTGTCGGGCTATGTCGCCTCGGTCGAGGTCACCGATTTCCAGACCGTGGCGGCGGGCGACGTGATCGCGCGGCTGGACGACCGGATCTATCGCCAGAAGCTGGCACAGGCCGAGGCGGCGCTGGAAGCCGCAAGGGCGGCGCTCGCCGTCTCGCGGCAGAACGTGCAATCGGCCGAGGCGGTGCGCCGCGCCGATGAATCCGCCCTCGCCGCCGCCCGTTCGGGGCTGACGACCGCGCAGTCGGACGACGCCCGCACCCGCGCCCTGCAATCCCGCGGCGTGGCCACGCAGGCGGCGGCCGAACAATCCGGACTGGCGCTTCAGACCGCGGCCTCGGCGGTCGGTCAGGCCCAGGCGGCGCTGGATGTGCAGCGCGAGAACATCAACAGCGCAACGACCCAGATCTCAACCGCGACGGCCAATATCGCCAGCGCCGAGGCCGCCGTCCAACTGGCCCGGATCGACCTTGACAACACGGTGATCCGGGCGCCGGCGGACGGGCGGCTGGGTCAGGTTGCGGTCCGCGTCGGGCAATATGTCACCGCCGGCACGGCGCTGGTGTCGCATGTCGGCAAGGACGTCTGGATCATCGCCAATTTCAACGAGACCGGCCTGCATGGGATGAAGCTCGGCCAGCCGGTGACCTTCACCGTCGATGCGCTTGACGATCAGACATTCACCGGACGGGTGGAATCCTATTCGCCCGCGACCGCCTCCGAATTCAGCCTGCTGTCCGCAACCAACGCCACCGGCAATTTCACCAAGATCGCCCAGCGCCTGCCGGTCCGCATATCCATCGACCCCGGCCAGGAGCGGTCACAATACCTCTCGCCCGGGCTGTCGGTGGTGGTGCATGTCAATACGTGAGGGGCGGGTGGGGTTCGCAGATGGGCGGGGCCACGCGTCGCGGTGTGGACGGGGCACCAGAATGCGGCGGGCCCAGTTTGAGGGGGTGTTGGATTGCGTTTGATTTCAGTTGACCCGAAGCCAAAGTAACCAAGATCCACATTTGCGGCAAAAGAATTTGGGGTCGACGTTCCTGTCCTTGGTGAATTATCTATAAAACCATGACGACCGCAAAATCAGACACGATCGCCGCGCAGATCAGCAGGACCCTCGCCAGCCGCATCATCGCGGGCGAGATCGCGGCGGGTGCGAAACTGCGTCAGGACCACATCGCCGATGAGTTCGGCGCGAGCCACGTCCCGGTGCGCGAGGCTTTCCGGCGTCTGGAATCGCAAGGGCTGGTCGTCAGTGAGCCGCGTCGGGGCGTGCGTGTCGCAGGCTTCGGTCTGGACGAGGTGCGCGAGGTTGCCGAGATGCGCGCCGCGCTGGAAACCCTGGCTTTGCGCAATGCCGTTTCGCATCTGACCAAAGCCATCCTCGATCAGGCCGAGGAAGCCAGCCGCGCGGGGAATCGCGCCCGTGACGTTCGGGCGTGGGAGGACGCCAATCGCAATTTCCACCGCATCATCCTGACCCCTTGCGGCATGCCGCGTCTGCTCCGGGCGATCGACGATCTGCATACCGCCAGCGCCCGGTTCCTGTTCTCTGGCTGGCGTGCCGAATGGGAGGCGCCGACCGACCGCGACCACCGCGCCATTCTGGACGCGCTGCGGGCCGGACAGTCCGAAACGGCGGTCTCGCTGCTTGCGCGGCATGTTCAGACCATCGGGCAAAAGAGCCCGAAATAGGCGGCCGTTGCGTGTCAGGCGCATGGCCCAAAGTGGTGCCTTACGCATGGCTATTGCCATGACCGCATTTCTGTGGATTACTTTAGCGATAGCTTCCATAAATTATCTATAATTTGACCCTGAAGGAGAGGCCGCATGAGCAACGCCGCCACGAAACCCATGGAAAGCCGGCTGGCGCTGTCGGCCCGCAACGGGCTGACGATCATCGCCGGCGCGGCGCTGATGGCGCTCGCCGCCAAGGTGCAGATCCCGTTCTGGCCGGTTCCGATGACCTTGCACACTTTGGCCGTCATGGCGTTCGCCGTGGCATTCGGGCCGCGCATCGCGGTTTCGATCTTCCTCACCTATCTGGCGGCGGGCGCCGTCGGGCTGCCGGTGTTCGCAGGCTCACCCGAGCGCGGCATCGGTCTTGCCTATATGGTCGGCCCGACCGGCGGATATCTTCTGGGCTATCTGATCGCCTCTTGGCTGGTCGGCATGCTGGCGGCCGGGAAAGGCACGCTTGGACGGGTTGGCGCGATGCTGGCCGGAATGGTGCCGGTCTATGCGATCGGCCTGGCATGGCTTGCCCTATACGTTCCCGCCGGCCAGTTGCTCGCCGTCGGCTTGCTGCCCTTCGTGCTGGGCGATCTGGTCAAGATCGGCGTGGTGGCGGCGGCCGGCATGGTGATACCGTCCGCATTCGCCCGCCGCAAAAGCAAAGCCGAATGATCGCGGCGGCTGGAACGATCAGGCGCGGCTGAAGCATTGAAGCATCAAGCAGATCGCCGCGCTTCGTGGGGTGTTATTGGCTGCCGCCTCGCGCGGGGCGCGGTTTAAATAGATATGTCCTGCACATTGGCCAGTTTCGGATTCGACCTGAGCAATCGAGAGATTGCCGTCCTATTTTATCTTTTCCTTTTACTGGCCGCCGTGCTTCTGTGGAAAACGGGGCGGCCTCTCGCCTTTAATGTCGTGCGTGCCTTCTTTATGCCTAAGCTTGCGCAGCTCTGGCTGCTCATGTCCCTCTACGTGGCGGCTTGTGTCTGGCTGCTCGCATGGCTGAATTTTTGGGACTGGCCCAATCTCAAATCGACCCTGCTTTGGTGGCTGACAGTTGGTTTTACCAGCGTCTTCGAAGCCCAGCAGCTTAAAGATAAGCCGCATGCGCTACGCAAGCTGGTGCGCGATGCCTTCACGCTCTCTGCCGTCCTCATGTTCATTGCCGAGTTGGTGAGCTTCCCACTCTGGGTCGAACTGCTAATGCTACCGGCGCTGGCGTTTCTCACTCTCCTAATAGTTGTTGGCGAACACCAGACTGACAAACCCGGCGTGCCACGAGTGCTGAAACTGCTTCGCGGGCTCCAGATGCTCACAGGGCTCATTGTCCTCGGCTTCAGCTATTGGTTGGTTGCCGCAAGCATTACTGAATTCTGGTCATTGAACACGTTACGTGAGTTCGGGTTGCCCTTGCTGCTCTGGCTCATGTTCATTCCGTTCATTTTTTTACTCGCGGTCTTTATGGCCTACGAGGAAGCCTTCATCTATTTACAGATGAGGCCAGAGCAGGCTACCATCGTACGCTATGCGCGATGGCGCGCTCTGTTCGCGTTCGGCTGCAATATTGACGGGGTGAAACGTCTCGCGCGGGATATTCGTGTGCGCGAAATTGCCGAGAAGCAGGGCATCAAAGAGGCCATCCGGGAAATCAAGCGGCTCTTCGAGGCTGAAAAGAACCCGCCCACTGTTACGCGCGCCGAAGGTTGGTCGCCGTACGCAGCGCGGCTATTTCTCGAAGAGTACGGCCTCGTCACCGACGACTATCACCGCACACAATGGGAGTGGTTCTCGCACATTCCATCGGTGAAACTGAATGACAAAGTGCTGGCGGATCGGATTTCCTACTACCTAACCGGCAATGAGCGTGCCGTGACGCGGCTGCGGCTTGCACTGGATGGCTCGAACCAGAACGACACGCAAGAGTCGCAGCAGGCCTTCGATGAACGCGCTTTGACCCTGTTGGCTAAGGCTTTTGACGCTGATCGGGCGGCGACGATCTACATGCGCGCTCAATCCTCCGAGCCCGGAGCCTTGGTAGTCGATAGCGTGCGGGTATCGCTGGACCGGTCGGATTGGGGAGACGCTCGCCTCGGCGGCTATGTGCGGAACTTAACTATTCAGCATCCCGAGCATCAAGGAGATGAGTAAAGAGTCTGTAGAGTGCCTTGTTGACAACCTTTCGTCCCCAACCGAACCGCTGGTATAATTGGTAAGCTGTAGCGCGGAAACGGCTGCAATCGGCGGCTCATTGCCACTTGGCGATGATACGGCAATTGACGGCAATATCGCATCATAGAGGGGAATCGGCGGTGTCTGGCGGAGGAGGTGGGATTCGAACCCACGGTGGAGTTGCCCCCACGTCGGTTTTCAAGACCGGTGCATTAGACCACTCTGCCACTCCTCCGACCGGGGCGGATTAGCGGCTGGCGGCGGGCGGGGCAAGGGGGGACGCGGGGGTCAGCCGTAAAGTTCGCCGGCGCGGGCCTCGAAGGCGCGGACGATGCGGCTCATCGCTTCGCCAAAGACCATGCCGATGACTTTTTGCAGGATCGCGTTCCGAAACTCGAAATCGACGTGGAAATCTACCCGGCACCCACCCCCGGCCAGATCGGTGAATTTCCAGCCGCCCCGCAGATAGCGGAACGGACCGTCCAGATATTCGGTGTCGATGCGCAGATCCTCGGGCCACAGCGTCACGCGACTACCGAAACGTTCGCGAAACACCTTGAAGCTGATCACCAGATCCGCCTCGATGATCTCGGATCCGTCGGGGCCGGCATGGCGCGTCCTGATCCGGGCGGCCGAATTCCACGGTAAAAACCGGGGATAGCTTTCAACATCGGCGACCAGATCATACATCTGTCGCGCCCGATAGGGCAGTTCGCGGGTTTCGTCGTGGCTAGGCAACTGGTCTTTCCGGTTCAGCTTTGGCTCCGGTTTGGAAAATCGCAGGCTAAAATGCAAGGCTGATGGGCAGAGGTGAAGATGGGAAACTTGATTTGGTTGCTGCGCGCATCCCGTTGGGCACGCCGCCCGCCCTCGACGCGGATGGTGATTCTGGTGCTGGGCATCATCGCCGTCGCGCTGTTGCTGGTCGGGCTGGAGAAACTGGGCATGTGGCCCGACTGGGCGACGTTGCAGCAGGGCCGCGGACGCCTGCCGCGGTGATGACCGCACGGCCGCCCGTCGTGCGACGCTGGTCACCGGCGCGCCCGCATATTAGGGTCGTGCCATGACCTTTGTACACCTTGCAAAACTATGCGTGGGCGCGGACAGCCCCGCCGATCTGGAACGCTGGATCGCCAGCCGCTGGGGCGGCGGCACGGCGACGCATGTCACGCGCATGTGGCCCCGGCGCGCCGACGAAATCCTGGCCGGCGGCTCGCTTTACTGGGTGTTCAAAGGGGTCATGTCGGCGCGCCAGCGGATCATCGGGCTGGATCAGGTCACCGGCGAGGACGGGATCAACCGTTGCGCGATTCGGCTGGACCCGACGCTGGTCCGGGTGATGGCCGTGCCGCGGCGCCCGTTTCAGGGCTGGCGCTATCTGTCGGCGGACGATGCACCGCCCGACCTGCCGGCGGGCCGCGAGACCGAGGAGAGCCTGCCCCCCGCGATCGCCGCCGCCCTTGCCGAAATGGGGCTGCGCTGAGCCGGGTCGCCGGCGGCGTTGCCGCCCGCACTTGACGCATCCCGCACGGTCGGCTAGTGCGGCGTCATCGCGGGTGTAGCTCAATGGTAGAGCAGCAGCTTCCCAAGCTGAATACGAGGGTTCGATTCCCTTCACCCGCTCCAGATCCCCCCACCCCGGCACCCTTCCCGCCCATGGCGGCAACAGTACCGGATGGAACGCCGCCCTGCCCTATAGCCGCTTGGAGATCGTCTGCGTCAATTCACGCAGCAAGGTCAGTTGCCGTTCCGTGGGCACCGCGCCCAATTGCCCGATCGAGCCGATCAGGCCGATGCTGCCGACCAAGGCGCCGCTGCGGTCGAAAATCGGCGCCGCAAGGGCGTTGATGCCCAGCAAAACCTCCTCGGGGGCGACGGCATAGCCCTGGCGCCGGATCTGCTCCAGCTCGGCCATAAGCGCGCTGCGGTCGGTGATGGTGTTGGCGGTGACCCTGGGCAGCGGATCCTTCAGCGATTCGCGTAGATGCGCGTCATAGGCCAGAAAGATCTTGCCCTGCGCCGAGCAATGCAGTTGCAGGTTACTGCCCGGCTTGACGCCGATGTCGATTGCCTGATTGCTGCTGAAGGTGGCCAGAACAAAGGCCGAGCTTTTGGTGGGAGAGCTTAGCACCACCGCCAGCCCCAGTTCGTCGCGGACCTTGCGCATCAGGGGTTGCGAAATCTCGGACATTGCCTGTCCCTGCGGCGCGCGCTGCCCCATCAGCCACAGTTTCGGGCCCAGCCGGTAATGCGAGGTCAGCGGATCCTGAACCAGCATCCCGTGATCCAGCAGCGTCCGCAGATGCTTGTAGGCCGCGCCTTTGGCGATGCCGACGGCACTGGCGATCTGGGTCACCCCCTGCGGCACATCCGCAAAGGCGACATGTTGCAAGATCCGCAGGCTCATATCGGCAGCGCGAACGGTCTGGGCGGCGGATTGGGTAAGGGCGTGGTCAGCTTCCATGATTTTCAAATGTTGACTCACCGCATGACTTTCGTCAATATGAGAACAGCGTTCTCTGATAGGGAACATCAAAGGGGGAATCAATGAAATATTTTTCGCTTGGAATGCTGAGTGCTGCCGCGATCCTGGCCGGCACCACCGCGATGGCCGATCCGGTCACCCTGCGCCTTGGCCATGCGGTGTTCGAAGCCCACCCGATCCACAACACCGCCGTGCGCTTCAAGGAAGCGGTCGAACGGATTTCAAACGGCGACGTGAAGGTCGACATCTATCCGGCGCGGCAGTTGGGCGACGTCAAGGAAGTCGCCGAAGGCGTGCAGTTCGGCACTATCGACATGACGGTCAACTCGACCTCGGCCTATGCGACGCTGGTTCCGTCCGTGGATGCCTTTCAATTGCCCGGTCTGATCCCGGATTACGAAAGCTTCGTGACCATGGCCAAATCGGACGAGGCGCGGGCGATCATGGACAAGCTGCAGGACCACAACATGATCGCGCTGTCGCTGAGCGATGGCGGGCTGCGGCATTTCATGACGGTGAAAAAGCCGGTCGAAAGCCTCGCGGACATGAAGGGACTGAAAACCCGCGTGGCCCCGAACCGCATGTTCCTTGACGCCTGGCAGGCGGTCGGGGTGAACCCGACCCCCATGGCCTATGGCGAGGTTTATTCGGCGCTTGAAACCGGCACGCTGGACGCGGTCGAAATCAACCTGACCTCGATCGAAAGCGAGAAATATTACGAAGTCGCCAAGGGCGTCACCCTGACAGGTCAGTATTTCTGGCCAAGCTTCGTTCTGATCAACAAGGCCCGGTTCGAGGGTCTGACCCCCGAACAGCAGGCCGCCATCAAGCAGGCCGCCGATGAAATCGTCGAGCCGCAGATCATGGCGGTGAAGGAACTGGACGCCAAGGTCATGAAGCACCTGGAAGAGCTGAACATCCCTGTCGTCACCCCCTCGCCCGAATTCAAGGCCGAGCTTGCCGCCGCCTTCGCGCCGGTGGTCAAGAAATACGAGGATTCGGATCCGCTGATCGCGGCTTTCGCGGCAAAGGCCAGATCGCTTACGCCCGCACAGTGACGACGTGACCGCTGGCAGGGTCGGCACGGCCCTGCCTGAAACCACCCACCAGCCGTTGGGGGACCCCCTATGAGCAAATTGTGGCGCGCCTATACCGGCGCGATCGAGGCCTTTTGCTGCGTCGGTATCGCCGCAGTCCTGATCGTCGCGGTGCTTCAGGTCTATTTCCGCTATGTCGTCGGCAGCTCGCTTTACTGGTCCGAGGAGCTGATGCGTTACCTCATGCTGTGGATCGTCGCAGCGGGGGCCGGCATCAGCTACAGCCGCGGGCAGTTTCTGGGCATGCGGCTGGTGGTGGAAAAGCTGCCGCCCGCCCTGCGCCGGGGCGCCGACATCCTGTCGGCCGCTCTGGTCCTGATCTTTCTGGCGGTCATCATGTGGTACGGCTTCATCTTTTCATGGGGCACCCGCCTTCAGATGGCGACGGCGCTGAACATTTCGATGTTCTGGGTGCACATCTCGATCGTCGTGGCCTCGGCGCTTCTGGCCATCCACGTCGCGCTGAACGAACTGTTCGGCATCGCCAAAGAGCCCTCGGCCGAAGCCCATGCAATGGGCGCGGAGGAGGCGCTATGATCTGGCTTGGCACCACCTTTCTGATCACGCTGCTGATCGGCATGCCCATCGCCTTCGTGCTGGGCGTCAGCGCGCTGGCCTATTTCGTGATGACCGGGCAGACCAACTTTCTGCTGGTCCTGCCGCAGCGGATGCTGGCGGGCATGGACATGTTCGTGCTGCTGGCAATTCCGCTGTTCGTGCTGGCCGGCAGCATCATGGATGTGGGCGGGCTGACCCGGCGGCTGATCGGGTTCGCCAATTCCATCGTCGGCCGGTTCCGGGGCGGCTTGTCGCTGACCGCCATCTGGGGCTGTTTCCTGTTCGGCGGCGTCAGCGGATCGGCCGCCGCCGATGCCGCCGCCATCGGCACGGTCATGGTCCCCGACATGAAGCGGCAGGGCTATGACGTCGATTATTCCGCCGGCCTGATCGCGGTATCCTCGCTGATGGCGCCGCTGGTGCCCCCCTCGATCGCGATGATCATCTATGGCGCGCTGTCGGGCACCTCGATCGCGCAGCTTCTGATAGCGGGGCTGGCGCCGGGCTTCATGCTGGCGATCCTGTTGTCGATCTATGCGGTCTGGGTCGCGCGGGTGCGCAACTATCCCACCGCCGAACGGCAGTCGATGGCCGAGATCTTTCAGGGCTTCGTCAAGGCGATCCCGGTCCTGTTCCTGCCGATCCTGATCGTGGTCGGCATCCGGGGCGGCATCTTCACCGCGACCGAGGCCGCCGCGCTGGCCGCCCTTTACGCGCTTCTGGTCGCGACCTTCGTGTATCGGGCGATGAACCTTCGGTTCCTGAAAGAAGCGCTGGTATCGACCGCGCTGATCACGGCCGCGATCTATTTCCTGATCGCCATCGCCAATGTCGCCGGGTTCATCTTTGCCATCGAGCAATTGCCGCAAAAGGCGGTGGCGCTGCTGACCGGGATCTCGGACAACAAATACGTCATCCTGCTGATGGTGAACATCATCCTGCTGTTCATGGGGATGTTTCTGGACACTATCGGCGTCCTGATCCTGACCGTCCCGGCGCTGATGGCGATCGGCCAGACGCTGGGCATGGACCCGGTGCATCTGGGGGTGATGGTCGTCTTCAACGTGCTGGTCGGCTTCGTGACGCCGCCGGTCGGGCTGTGCCTGTTCGTGATCGCGGGCGTCACCGGCCGGCCGATGGAAAAGATCGCGGTGAAGGCGCTGCCGATGATCGGCATCGCGCTGATCGTACTGACCTGTGTGGCGCTGTTTCCGCAGATCTCGCTGATCCTGCCCGAGCTTCTGGGGGCGCGATGATGTCCGATCGGCGTTCCGTTCTTGTCGGTGATCTGCGTTTGAAGAATCCGGTGATCGCCGCATCGGGCGAACATCTGATCAGCGACGCCGGGATCATCGCGGCGATCGACGCCGGCGCCGGGGCCGTGGTGATGAAATCCACCAACGAATCCGAAGCCGCCCGGCGGCAGTTGACGCAGGCCGAATATGCCGCGCTGTCGCCGGACTGGACGGTTCTTCCCTGGGGGGAGGGCACGCCCCGCGACGCGACGGTGCTGACCCGCTCGGGCCTGCATCCGCTGGCCTTCGGCGATTGGCTGGATCAGGCGGTGCGCATGGACCAAAAGGCCCGGCAGGCGGATTGTCTGCTGGTGCCCTCATTGATCCTGTCCGGGATGGAGGCCGCCGTCGCGAACGCCCGCGCCGTTCAGGACGCCGGGCTGCGGGTGCTGGAGTTCAACATCGGCACCCCCTACGCCAGCCAGGCCCAGAAAGGCGCCGTCAGCACCGAGCTTGACCCCGCGCGCGTCAGCCGGATCGTCGCCGGGATCACCGAAGCGGTCTCGATCCCGGTATGGGTCAAGCTGTCCGGCCAAAGCGAAAAGGTGACCGATCTGTCCCGCGCGGCGGTAAAGGCCGGCGCGGCCTCGGTGGTCATCGCGGGTCGCGCGCTTGGCATGGTGCCCGATCTGGACAGCATGGCGCCGATGCTGGGCACAAGCTGCGGCATCGGCGGCTTCTGGAATCTGCCACTGACCTGCCACTGGCTTGCCGAAACCCGCGCGGCACTTGGCCCCGATCAACCGCTGATCGGCATCAACGGCGCGGTATCGGGCGGCGACGTGGCGCGGATGATGCTGGCCGGGGCCTCGGCGGTCGGACTTTCGTCGGCGGTCATGATGCGCGGCTTCGGACTGATCACCAAGACCGTTCGCGAGCTGGACGATTACCTGATCCGCAAGGACACCAGCGCCGCCGGGCTGATCGGTCGCGCCGCGGACGCAAGACGGAAATTCACCGAGATGCCGGTCCTCGATCAGGTCTGGCGGAATTTTATTCCCGACGCCGCGCGCCGGGGCTGAACACGAAAGGAATTAGCCATGGCAATCGAAAAAGAACGTATCGACGCGCTGATGAACGGTGCGGTGGATCTGCATATCCATTCCGGTCCGTCGCTGCATCCGCGCAAGGTCGATCATATCGAGGTGATGCGGCAGGCCGACGAACAGGGCATGCGCGCGATCCTTTTGAAGGATCACTATTATCCGACCATGCCGATCACCAAGCTGATCAACGACAATCTTGGCTTCAAGGCCGAAGCCATCGGCTCGATCGTGCTGAACAATCCCCTGGGCGGGCTGAACCCCTCGGCCGTCGATTACGCGTTGAAGCAGGGCGCGCGCGTCGTCTGGATGGCGACCGCGCATGCCAAGAACCACATGGATCACGAGGCCAGCAAGCCCGGCTTCAAGTTCCCGCAGAACACCCGCAAGACCGTCGCCCCGATCCCGCTGACCCTGACCGACGACAATGGCGTGGTCCGCGACGAGGTCAAGCAGATCCTCGACCTGATCGCCGAGGCCGACGCCGTCGTCTCGGGCGGGCACCACCATGTCAGCGAGCTGTTCCCGTTCTATGAGGAAGCCCGCGCGCGCGGCGTCAAGCGCCTGTTCCTGAACCATCCCACCTATGTCAACGAATGCTCGTTTCAGGACATCACCGCGCTGGTGGGGATGGGCGTGAAGATGGAACATTCGATCTGCATGTTCGTGGAATCGACCTTCAAGATCTTTGACGAGGACCATCTGAAATCGGTCGTTGACGCCGCCGGGGTCGATCATACCTTCTTCGGTTCGGACCTGGGCCAGATGAAGAACCCCGATCCAGCCGAGGGCATGCGTCAGATCATCGCCATGCTGCTGGAACTGGGATACAGCGACGACGATGTGCGCAAGATGACCTCGACCACCGGGGCCGAGCTGGTGGGCCTCGCGGCATGAGCGACGCCCTGCGTGACCGCATCCGCGCCGGCGAAACCGTGATCGGCACCTTCATCAAGACCCCGGCGGTTCAGCTGGTCGAGATTCTGGGCCGCGCCGGCCTTGATTTCGCCGTGGCCGATCAGGAGCACGCGCCGATCGGCATTTCCGACATGGACCTTTTGTCGCTGGCGGCGCGGGCGACGGGTCTGCCGCTGCTGTCGCGGCGCTGGGGGGCGTCGACCGACTGGATCGCGCCGCTGCTGGATCTGGGGCTGACCGGGGTCATGGTGCCGCATGTCGCCGACCGCGCCCGCACCGACGCGGTCTGCGCTGCGGTGAAATTCGCCCATGGCGCACGCGGCATCTCGTCCTCGCCCCGGGCGGGGAATTATGGCGGCATGGGGCTGACCGAATACCGCGATCACAGCGATCGGACCAGTGTCACCATGGTGCAGATCGAGGACGCCTCGGCGCTGGACCAACTGGACCAGATCGCCGCCCACCCCGATGTGGACGTGCTGTTCATCGGCCCGGCCGACCTGTCGCAATCGCTGGGCGTCGGCTTTCCCTCGGCCGAGCTGGACGCCGCCATCCAGCGGGTCATCGACGCCGGCAGCAAGGCCGGTGTCGCCGTCGGGCTTTTCGTGGGTGACGAGACACAGGGGCACCTCGATTTTTCACTGAATTCCTCTGAACGGACGAGATCAGCGGCTTGAAGCGGGGACTGCGACCGCCCG
>NZ_JBHUEN010000017.1:0-25330 GCF_042680785.1 Paracoccus pacificus | reverse complement strand
AAACGTTACGGGGAAATAATCGATGTCCAGCATTCCATCCGCAAAGGGCATCGACAGCACGCTTGGCCGCGGCTTCGCAGACCCGAGCCATACTTACTGTCTAGATTCTTAAGAAATCAGCGAAAGGTCGGTATCTGAAGAGGCCGTTGAATTCAGACCTCTGAACGGCCCCTTCGTCCCGCATTGCAGCTGCTCGTGACCTTTGAAAATGCTGCGCCGGGGGCCGAACGGCAAGTTAGGGGAAGCTGCATTGCACCGTCACGACCCCGGCGAGTGTCCGCACAGGGCCGCAGATCCTGAGCGGGACGGATGACACTGTATTCCCTTCACTTCCTCCGTGTTCCAGGCCTGCGCCGATTGCGCGATCGACCACGCTCCAGGCAGCGCGCATCTCGATCGCCGACGGCACCACCGTCGGTCACAGCCTTGCGCCAGCATCCTCGGACTGACGTTTGGACAGCTTGTCGGCGGACATATGTTCCCATTATGTTCCAGCCATGCCGTCGATCCCTTCAACCAACAGATTCGCCAACCGCTCGATCCGTGACTGTGCCCGCGACCATATGCTCATGGTGATGCGCTGCGATCTCTGCGGCCGGACGGTGAACTATTGGGCCGAGGATCTGGCGAAGGTCATCGATGACCCGTTTCACGAAGCGCATGTGCCGCCCTGGGGCTGCGGCCAGTGCGGGACGATCGATTACATGTCGATCCGCTGGCACCTGCCGAGCGCGCAAGAGCTGGCGGCAGGCTTGACCGTTCGCAGGCCGGTCAGGCAGGTTGTCAAATGGATCTGGCGCGATGAAAGGGTCTGACGATCTGCAATCTGTATAATAACGGCACCACGCAGGAGATGATGCGCCGGCTCTTCCCCGGCGTGACGGACCGTGCCGGCAATCTGCAGCCGGGCCGGGTCTATCCCGACCAGCCCGGTGCGATCATCCGCCATGATGGCGACGGGTTGGAGCTGGTCACAGCGCGCTGGGGTCTGCCCTCGCCGAAATTCGCCCTGAAGACGGAACGCGACCCCGGCGTGACCAATATCCGCAATCTTGGATCGCCGCATTGGCGCCGCTGGCTCAGTCGGGACAATCGCTGCCTCGTCCCGCTGAGCGCCTTCGCCGAGCCACGCGGCAAGGGGAAGGGCAACCAGTGGTTTGCCGCCACGAACGACCAACCGATGTTCTTTGCCGGCATCGAGATCCGCGACTGGACCTCCGTCCGCAAGGTGAAGGACGGCGAGACGACGGATGATCTCTATGCCTTCCTGACTTGCGAACCGAATGCCGAGGTCCGGGCGATCCATCCAAAGGCGATGCCAGTAATCCTGACCCAGCCCGACGACTGGACGGCCTGGTTGAGCGGGATCCCCGCTGCGGAGCTTCAACTGCCCCTGCCCGACGGATCCTTGGCGTTGCTGGACGAGGCCGAGCTGACCTGACCGGATCAACTACTGGCCCTGAATACGCCAGCGACGCCCCCCGCACTGCGAGATCGATAGCGCCGTGACATCCGCCATGCAGGACCTTGATGGTGCAAGGTCCCCCTATGAGGACATTCTATACTGTCGTGACCACCGCGTAGATCAGCCAAGCCGCGCTTCATCATCGACAAGCTGCAATCGCGAGGGCCTGCCGGAAGTCCAAACCCAAAGGACGAGATTCAGGTCTTCGGTACTTGCACCCTTTGCGAAGGATCGAACCTGCATCCCGAGATATCCCGCGGCCTTGAGCCGCTCTGCCAACACCTGGGTCGGCGCACGCCCCTCGGTCAGCATGTGCGTGCGCCAGTCATCTGCCCCAAGGTCAGTCAGGGTCATTCCATACCTTGCCAGTTCTGCAGCATCGGTCGCATCGAAAATCGGATCGATATCGGCCTGGTAGGCGACAAGTGTCGTCGGTTGCAGGGTTCCGACCTGGTTTGCCTCTCGAAGGGCAGTGATGACCGATTGCGAGGTGTAGAGCGCAGGCATGCCCTTGGGATTGAAGCGCCCGCCATGTTTCCGCGCGCCCTCCCCCGACAACGGGTCACGGGCGTAGATCGGATTCAGCGCCCGGTAAAGCAGTCCTCGATAACGCATATGACGTCAGGCGTGGACGCCCGCATCGACGGCATCGATATAGTCCATCACCGCCTCAGCCTGCCCATCGCGCACCAATTGCATCGCGGTCAGGCCACTAAATCCCGGCAGTGGTTCCGACCGATACCAGGCATAGGCGATCAAGGCCGAACCGAAGCGCGGTTCGACCCGGTTCAGGATCTCGACCATCTCGCGAAGGCGCTTCTGGGTTTTCGGACTTTGCACCCGGTCGGCCCGCATCAACGCGTCACGCCCAAGGCCGACGGTGCGCGCAACTTCATCCTTCGTCGTGCGCAGGATTTCGGCGATACGGGCAGGGGCAAAGAGACCACCTTCGGCGAAAGACTCGATCTGCATGACGAACTCCACTTATCTTGACAGGATATAGTGTCATTATGCGCGGCGATCAAGGCCATCACTCTCCTCCGATGCACCGTCACGCCGCCTGCCCGCTCAGTCTGCCGTAGAAGCTGCGCTCGAGATGCAACTCCCCTGCCCCGGCCTTTTCGACCATACCGCGCAGATAGCCTCCCGGAGACGCGACTTCGCCCGCATTGTGCTTTTCGAAGACAAGTGCGAACGCCGCTGTCGCCACCTGCTTACCCAACCTGTCCTGCGCCACGTTCCAGGCATGCTCCGACACCCCGATCATTGGCCTGAGTTGGCCCGCAACCCGGTGAAGATCTCCCCAATCCTTGACAAACCCTTCCAGATTGCGCGCCCAGGACGCGAATTCCGGACAAGCCTGCAGGACCGTCGGCAGATCCAGCGCTACCCGCTTCTTGCGTACTTCGGCCACCCACTCTTCCAGCTCCCGTTCAACCTGATCTTCGGGCGGAGCATTGTGCACCACGGCCGCGACTTCCTCATCTTCTGAGGAATTACTGATTACAGGATCAAGTTGGGTTGTAATTAGTATATGAGGGTCGGTAATGACCTCCCTGGGGTTCATTTCTTGAGTCTTCTCGGGCACTTGTGCCGTAGTTTCAGGCGTGTTTTCCACAGGCGCGGTGGCCTCAGTTGCCTCGAGATAGGCGGCTTCAACCCGCGCCTGAAGTTCCTTGAACCAACCGAGCAGTCGGGCAAGCTGTTCGGACGCTTCATGACGGCGCGGAAGCCGGTCCAGAAGCTCCTCGAAGAACCCCGTGAACTGTGTCCAAGGCCCACGCAGCGCGCTGCTGACAGCCGCCTCAATACGCGCGCGGATCATCCGGCGCGCCACCGTGATCTGACGCTTTAGGCGCTGGCAGATCTCGCGTTCTGCCAACAATTCGACATGAAGCTCTTCAAACTCCTCGACGCGGGCTGCGAGTGGCGACAGATCGAAGCCGTAGGCCTCGAGGATGCGCCCTTCCGCGTCCCTACGGCCCCACCGCTTGCCGTTAGGGCTGTCCTGGAAGGAAATCACGCCGGTCTCGGCCAGACGCCGAGCATGGCGCTTGAGTGCGGAGAGCGAGAAGCCCGTCTGCTCCATCAGGTAGGCATTCGATGCCCAGACAATCGGGCGCTGCCCCTCCTCCCAGTCCTGGGCTTGGGTGAAGGCCCCGAGCGAGTCGAGGAGCATCAAGTCTCCGGCCTTGAGGCCAATATATGCACCGACCCGCTTCACGGCCACAAAAGCCCGTGTTTTAGGTACAGCTACCTGTTCACCGGCTTGGGCAAGCTGCTCTGCAACGCCAAGACCCGGTGTCGGCTTGCGCCAACCTGAGGGCTGCCGCACGGTGGACATACCTCTCTCGTGCTGAGGGATGCCTACCTCAGTTGCTCCCGGCGGAGCATCAATGAATTTTTCCATACTTTGTCAGCAGACAAAGAAATCCCGTTCGCTCAGAAGCGATTTTTCTTGTATGGCGATTCGCTGGCTGCTAGTTTCTAGGTGTCTAATCTAAGAATTGCGCTCTGCGCGGCAGCCCTCGAAGCTTCGGTTTCGGGGGTTTTCTTTGTTTACCTTTCCTCCTTTCTGCTCGTCCTCACTTGCCATCCCCAGAGTTTACATGTGTAAACTCGGCGTAGGATCTCTTGATAATGTCCACTAGATTGGTCTCGAGCCAGTTCGCGAACTCGGCATTTGTACCAGACTTCTTCACGGACAGAGACAGGACCCCTCGCCCAGCCTTGATAACCACGCCATCCACGGGCGTAGACTCTCGAGGGCCACTGGACACTTTCGTCCCGCGCTTGCTCGCCTCCTTGATGAGCGCTTCCAATCGTTCATCCGACGTCAACGAAGCGCTAATCTTGGTCAGCAGATCAAGCGCGACTGTCTCGGTGAGTTTCCGCGCAAGAAATAACTCAGCCAAGTCCGTCCACCTCGGCCGGCCGGATTTAGGCGCAGCACCAATCATGTCCCCAACCTTAGACGGGATATTCTGTGTCACTTTCGTCAGATGCGAATGCCCTGAGGCGGAGAGGTTCAAGACCTTGCGCACCGTCGCACTTTCGTGCCCTGCAGATTGGATCGCTTCGGCAAAGCGGGCCTTCTCATAGAACGAGAGGTTGCGACGGGCCGCGTTCTCAAGTCCCTTAGCCAACAAAGCGGTGGCTTCATCGACGTCTTGGACGTTCGCACGCACCTTAAGGCCGAGATCTCGACACGCCTTCAAGCGACGGCGGCCATAGATCGCTTCAAAGCGGCCCTCCGAAGTCTTGGAGCGCCTAACGAGTATCGGCACCTGTTGACCGTCACGGCGGATGCTGTTCTTGAGGGCTTCAAAGCCTTCGTCGTCATCTTCGTCGTTTACAGTTGTAAAATCATCGAGTCGATCTTTGGGACCCCAGTCATCGATCAGGCTTGGATCGATCTCTCGGATAGACGCAAGAGACCCCTGCAAGGCTCCCAGAGCGGGAGCGCTCGTTTTGGGTATTCTTTCTGTTGTGGCACTGCTGGAACGCGCGATGGTGTTGGCAATACCCGACATGTCTCTAAGGGACTTTCTAGCCATTATTTACGTCCCCATGACTTGTGAATCATAACTTCCACCTCAGCACCCACCGCATCCATCGAACCTTTTGCGCGATCGTAAGTCGCACGTGTCATCTCTGAGCGCACGACCTCATAGATAGACTGCTTGAGCATGGTTGCGTCACTGATTGCAGTGCTTTTTAGAGCGGTCGCGGACATAACCCGATCTTGGAAAAGCGCCCGCATGAATGAGGTCAGCTGTTGTGAAGGCACATCCGTTGGTTCATCCCGAGTGATCAGGAACTTGAACTGATCGTATTGAAGCGTTGCACCTGCATTCTCAATCACCCCCATGTAGGCCCCGGCAAGTTCAAGGAACTGAGCTGTTGACGAAACGTCCAACATTGAGGGCGATAAAGGGACGATCAGGGAGCTCGCCGCAGCCATCCCGGCGATGGTTAAGAAGCCGAGTTGAGGGGGACTGTCCATCAAGACCAGGTCGAAATCATCGCCGACCTGAGACAACGCATTTCGGATGCGCGTGAAGAACGGCTGGTCAGGGTTCGAATGTACCGCAGATTCCGTCTCAAACTCTGACAACATAAGGCGCGAAGGCGCTACTGAAAGCCCCGGAAAATACGTGGGGACCACAACATCTACCATGCTTACGGGTTCTTCATAGCGGATCGCGTCATAGACCGTCAGACCGTCAAACTCGATCTCCGGGCTAATACCGCACATGGATGTCAGCGATCCTTGGGGATCCAGGTCAACGACCAACACGCGGTAGCCGCGAAGCGCAAAATAATGTGCAAGATGGATGCTCGTGGTGCTCTTGCTTGAGCCGCCCTTGAAGTTCATCAACTGCCAAACTTGCAGTTTCTCGTCACCAGAACGCCGCGGCAGATAGCGCCCTTTCTTGCGCGATGACTTCTCAAGTATCTCGCGCGCGTTCCACATCTCTTGCGCCGTATAGAAACGCCGCCCACCGCGAACATCCTTGGGCTCGGGGATTGTCCCTTCCGAATGCAGTTTACGCATGAACTGACCGGAGACCCCGAGTAGATCGGCCGCCTCCGGCGCGGAAAAAGATCGTAGCGTCTTGGTGCTATCTGGGGCAAAAGCAGAAAGAAGATGCTCCCGGATAGCAGCATTCAGCCGCTCGGAAATATCAGTCGCTAGCGCTGAGGGCTTCTCGTTTGCCAGTGGTGTCACAGGAATCATCTAGTTGCCCCAAAATCGAAAATATGGCCTTTTTTGCGCCACTTGAGGCTAAGAGCCGTGATTCACGGCGCTAAGTCAAGATTATTCCTCTATATAGCGTCATTAAAACTGAGTAAGACTACATGTGCGGCCTAGTTCGCTCTGCATTTTACAGCTGTAAAAAGGGCCCGCAACAGCTAAGCCCTGCCAGCCCGCTACTCCGGCGGCGGCCCTGACCCCAAAGGGACGACCCGCACGAAGGTAAAGCTCGTCCTGGTTGGCAGCCTTTCCGAGGTTGGGTCTGAAATCGTGGTCGCGGAGGATCGGCATGTAGTAGCAGGCATCGGTTGCCGATCAAATGAGTGCGCCAACAGGGCAGGGCGCGGCCACCGTTGGACGCTGGCATGCGACATCAACGCCGCGCGAAGCTCAATCGGCCTGAAACCGCTCAAGCAAATCCGTCGCCGGGTTATCCTCGATCTCGACATCGGCATAGTATTTCTGCGCCTGCGCCGGATCGCGGTGCAGCGAGAGCTGCATGGCGGCGGCGAGCGGTGCGCCATCCAGCGCCGCCTGGGTCAGAAACCCCGAGCGCAAACCGTGCGGGCTGGCAAAGTCCCGCGGATAGCCGGCCAGCTCCAGCCGGTGCGCCACGATCTCCCGAAACCCGCCCGGCGTCAGGCGACGTTTCAGCACCCGGTCGGCTTGGCTGACCGGGCGGAAGAGCGGCCCACCGGTGAGTCCGGCGGCCTCGATCCAGGCCAGCACCGAGCGTGCCGGAAACCCTTTCAGCGGCAGCCAGGGCGCCTGATCGGGCGTGGTCGTCTTGGTGTGCAAGAGGCGAATGCGGATCAGCCCGCGCTCCGCCATTGGCCGGGAGTCGATATCGTCGACGTTCAGCGCCGTGACCTCGGAGCGCCGGCGCCCGCCGCTGGCCCACGCCAGCGCCAGGGCGGCGTGGTCGCGGAGATCGCGCCTCGCGCCAGTGCGACAGGTGGCCAGCATTGCCGTCAGCACCTCGCGGGTGATCGGATTTTCGGACTTGCGCTCGCGCGGCCGGGCTGCGGCCCGCCGCGCCTTGATGCGGGCTTCCTTGATCAGCGGCGCGTCAAAGGGAGAGCGAAGGTTCTTCATCCGGTGGAAGGCGCGCCAGCTGGCGATGCGTCTATCCAGTGTCGACGGGGCAGGGGCGGCGTATCCGCGCCTCAGTCCCGCGGCCACCAGAGCCTCGGCTGCCTCACGGGCCGGCCCGGTGGCGTCGCGCAAATCCCGCGCATGATCGAGGATGAAGCGCAGCGCCACCGCTTCTTCCTCGGGCCAGGCGAGTGCGGCACCGAAGGCCGCGGCCTTCCAGGCCCCGATATAGGCCAGGTCCTGTTCATAGGCGCGAAGCGTGTTCTCGGCCGTGCCACGGCGAAAGAGTTCGGCCAGGGCGTCCTGGTCGGCGGGCGTCAGCGAGGCGGGAAGGGGCAGGGGTTGAAGTCGTGACATCCGGTTGCTATCATTGATAACGAACTGATGGAGAACCAGCCATGGCACAGCTGATCGTGCGGGATGTCGACGAAACCACGGCGCAGGCCCTGCGGCTGCGCGCGGCTGCCAATGGCCGCTCGGTCGAGGCCGAGCACCGGATGCTCTTGCGCGAGGTGCTGGGCACGCCCGGCCAGTCCGAGGACTTCGCAGCGGCGGCGGCCCGGTTGCGGGCCCGCCTCGATCGCGGCACCGACAGCGCGGCGCTGGTGCGCGCGGGACGGGACGCGCGCGCGTGAGCGACGCCGTTGCCGGTCCCGTCTCCGGACCCTGTGTGGTCGATGCCAGCACTGCGCTGAAATGGGTGCTGCAGGAAGAGGGCAGTGAAGCTGCCGTCACGCTGCTCGACGGACGGCCACTTTACGCGCCGGCCCTGATCTTCGTCGAGGTCGCGAATGCGCTGTGGTCGGCCGTACGGCGGCAGCGACTGCTGCCGGAAGAGGCGGCCGATGCCCTCGACCTGATCACCCGGGCGCCGCTGCGCCAGGGAGCAGAGGACGCCTCGCTGGCGCAGCGGGCGCTGCAGCTGTCGCTGCTCCTGGATCATCCGGTCTATGACTGCAGCTATCTCGCTCTGGCGATGCGGCAGGAGGTGCCGGTGGTGACCGCGGATCGCCGCTTTGTCCGGGCCGCGGCGGCGGTGCCCGAGGCCGCGCCCTTCGTTCGTCTGCTGGGCGATCCCGCGGCGCATTGAGGCTCTCCCTGACCGGTTTCCCCTCCCATGATAGCGGAATGTTAGTCCTTCTTCAACACTATCGATAATGGCATCTTATCGACAGTGGTGGTGCCGGAATGCGGGGGCTTCAGTGAACCGCAAAATAGCGCTATTCTGCGGATATGAGCGATCTGGAAGAATATTGGTTCGATCCGCCTGAGGATGAGGATCCGGCCTTTCCGCCGCTGCCACGGGCGGATCGGCGTCAGCTGCTCGATCCCGCCGCCTGGCGTGCCGCCGAGAAAACCTGCGCGGTGGACCTGGCGCAGGCCGCGCAGGCCATCGGCCGGTTGGACGGCCTCTTGGCCGGGCTGGACGAGACCATGCGCCGCGGTCTGATTGCCCGGCTGGCATTCAGTGAGGTCGTGTCCATGCTCTGGGCCGCGGGGACGCCGATCCCGCAAGAGGTGCTGATCCGCGACCTGGCCGATGCCCCGGCCTCGGTCGACCTGGAAGCGCTGGCACTGGCCCGGTGGGCCATCGGGCGGTTGCAGGGCAGGGGGCGTCTGGAGGCGTTGCGGGATTTCCTCGGGCTGCACCGGGCGGGGCAGGGGCGGGGCGACAGCGACCTGCTGCGCCCGACCGGAGCCGATTTTGACTCCGAGACCGAGGGATTTGCGGCGGGACTTGCCGCGCTGGAGGGGTGCCATGCGATCACGCGGGCAGCGTTCGGATGCCGGCTCTGGCGGCTCACCGATCTGTCGCCGGACGGGCACCAGCTGGAAGCGATGTGCTGGGCGGCACGGGCCATGGCGGACAGCGCGGGGCCGCTGGTGATGGTGCCGATGGGGCAGGCCGGGCGGCGAGTTTGGACGATAGGTGGTGATGCGGAAGAATTTCTGAGGGCGTGGTGCGGGGCCATTGAGGCCGGCTGCGAGGCGGGGTTCCGCGTGATCCGGCAGCTGATGGAGTGGGCAGATCGGGCCAGGCGGACGACGGCGCGGATCAAGGGCAGCAATGCGGGATTGGTGATCGATGCGCTGGTGGTGCATCCGGTGGTTTCCGCCGCTGCGCTGGAAGCCGAAGCGGCGATCAGCCGCGATACCGCCGAGCGGCTGCTGGCGCGCTTGCAGGGTCTAGGGCTGGTGCGCGAGATCACGGGCGGAACGCGGTTCCGGCTGTGGACGGCGGTGCTGTGACCACGAGCCCGACCGTCCCGGCGCGATCGTCTGTGTCACGCGACAAGGAATTTTCCGGTGGACTAGGCGGCTCCTCGGTAGCTCGAGAAGCATCGGGCAACATCGATGAAGCGTCTCGATCGAGTCGTCGCGCGTCGTCAGGGCACCTCTGCGACTACCGAAAAAGATAGATGACAGAACTCCGGCGTCGCATATATATAGCTTGATTCAGGCCGAAGTGAACGGCACATATCCGATGGCTCGACGGCTATCGCGGCTGTATGTGACGTAGTTTTTTTTGGAGCGGATGTTCATGCCCAGTTTTACCTACCAGATGCTGTATCTCGGCCAATTGGCGGACATGGATCCCACCGAGACCAACAACACCGCAGAGAACGTTGGCGCTGTTCTTGGGAACCGGGTCTTTGGAAGCGGCGGGACGCCGCTCTTCTCGCAGAGTACCCAGGTGACGCTGAACGACAACCGCGGCACCGGCAATACCGTCTCGCTGAACCACAACCAGCCGGGCGGGACTGGAGCGCTGGACAATATCACTTACACGCTGAACGACACGACCTACACGCTGCAAGCGGACTCGACGATCCGGGTCTATAACGTATCGGTGGTCCAGGCCATCGGTGGCGGTGCGACCCGCACCATTACTGTGCCGGTCCGGCTGATACAGGATGTGAGCGGCAATGTCTTCCTGATGCCGCCGCCGGTTGTCGGCAGCGAACCGGGTGAGTCGGCGATCACCGAATTTCCGATCATCTCGGTTTCGGTCCCGAACAACCCCTCGAACATCAGCGATTTCGGCGGCATCACGGCGGAACGCAATCTGCTGCCCTTCAGAGATGGCTATGTCGATGGCACCGACGGCAACAACGTCATCGGTCAAGGCTATATCGACGGGGCCGGCGACCGGGTCGATGCCAATGATGCCATCCTGCCCGGGATGACCGGCAATGACGATTACATCCGCGCCGGGCTGGGCAATGACTCGGTTTCGGCCGGGGCGGGCAATGACATCGTCGAGGGTGGGGCCGGCAATGACACGCTTCTGGGCGAGGCCGGCAATGATACGCTTTTCGGCGGTGCTGGTAACGACACGCTGCGCGGCGGGGCCGGGAATGACAGCCTGAGCGGCGGCGCCGACAATGACCGGCTCGAGGGCGGGGCCGGCACGGACAGTTTGACCGGGGGCGAGGGCTTCGACACCTTCCTTGCCGGCGATGCCGATATCATCACCGATTTCAACACCGCGACCGGGCAGAACATCGCCGATGGCAATCAGGCGAATAACGACTTCGTCGATCTGAGCGGCTATTACAACGCCGCCAACCTGGCCGCCTATAACCTGGCGAATGGCACGAATTACGCCACGCCGCTTGGCTGGCTCAGGGCCGATCAGGCCGATGGCGTGCTGCAATCTGCAGGCGGGCTGATCATTCGCAATGGCGGCGCGGCCGTGGCGGGGGCCAACCTGACCTGGGACAATACCAATGTCCTCTGCTTTGCCGCCGATGCCGGTATCTGCACCGCCTCGGGCGAGGTGGCGGCGGGCGATCTCAAGGTCGGCGATCTGGTAGAGACGCGCGATGCCGGCCTGCAGGCGATCCGCTGGATCGGCAAGCGCCGGCTGGACTCGGCGATGCTGGCCGAGCATCCGAAGCTGCGCCCAATCCGCATCTGCAAGGGCGCGCTTGGCGCGGGCCGGCCGACGGCGGATCTGGTCGTCTCGCCCCAGCACCGGATCCTGGTGCGCTCGCGCATCGCCCGGACCATGTTCGGCGCCGACGAGGTGCTGGTTGCCGCCAAGCAGCTGTGCCAGGTCGAGGGCATCGACGTGGCGCAGGATCTGGACGAGGTGACCTATGTCCATTTTCTCTTCGATACCCACCAGATCGTCCTGGCCAATGGTGCGGAGACAGAATCGCTCTTCACCGGCGACGAGGCGCTGAAATCGGTTGGTCCGGCGGCGTTGGAGGAGATCTTCACGATATTCCCTGAACTTCGAGCTCCTGAGCATGCTCCTGTCCCGGCGCGGGAACTGGTCTCGGGTCGGCAGGGCCGCAAGCTGGCGATGCGTCACCTGCAGAACCGAAAGCCGCTGGTGGGAGAGGTCCGAGGAGAGGGCAAGACTGTGTGACCAGTCGCAAGGCTGTGGAGGACGTCTCACGGCCCGGGCGTGATCTCGGCAGAGAATTCAACCCCGGAGTCTGCGAACGGAGGGGCAGGGGCTAACTGGCCGCGCGGTGATTGCAGGAACCGGGAAACCGAACTTTTGGGTAGCCACTGCCCGTCCCCGGCAAACCTTTCCACGTCCAATGTCAGGCATCTGCTACTCGCAACCACCCAACTGGAGCGTTGAAAACAAAAATGCCCCGCCAAAACAGGCGAGGCTTACTCGTTCCTCGGGGGGGACAGAACTATATCGCCACAATATGGCTTCGATAACAGCTTAGGTAAACTTGCCTGTTTGGACAGGCCATGTGTCAATTTGCCTCGTCTCGGCTGTTGAGGTTTACCGCGTCGCGCACCTGTATTCTACCGGATCATAGACGCGGATCGACAGGGAGAAGGAACCAGTTGGTTGCCATGCGAAGCGACCGCAGAAACCGGTCCTAACCGTGGCGAGATTTTCGTGGCTCATGTCCGCCATCGGTCTCTGGGCCAGCCTGATCTTGCCGCGCGGGCCAAGCCCGTCTCTGGCGAGGCGGTCACCGCAGGCGACGAAATAGGCTCGCAGTTCGTCATCGCTTGCCAGCGCCCCCCAATTTCCCGCCTCCTGGTCAACGCCGCTAAAATCAGGCGCAGGCTCTCCGGCGCAAATGTCTTCCAGCACCGCCGACAGGATGAACCGCAGGTCACGTTCCTGGCAATCGGCGATGGTGACGACCAGCCGCTCGATCGCCGCCGCTCGCCCAAGGCGCGCGGCGGGCTGGAACGGCTTGATCAAACATCGTCATCCTCCGCTGCTTCTCGGCGGGCTGCTGACGCGCCAGCGTCATCTGTCGGCCGCGCAGCGAGTTCCATGGTCGCCCGAGCTTGCGCGTGAGTTCGGCGATTGTTGCGCCACTCAGATTCATCGCGGGGATTGTGGCATCCTAGACCGGGGAAAACCGCCAGACGCTAAAGCCGCCGCGGGTAACGATCATCGGCTCGCGCGGCGGTCGGGTATTGCCGCGCGTGTTCGGGCCGTCGGCACCGGGCGCAGACAGTGCCAGCTGACGGCACTGAGCAACATGCCGAGCCTGCGGGCGATGGTGGCGTGGGACATACCTATTTCGCGCAGTCCCGCAGCCTCGCTCAACTGGTTGTCGGTATATTCGCGCCTGGGCATCAGCTAATGACCTCCAACATTTTCTCGCCTTCGAAAGGATCGATCTCTTAAATCAGGATGTCGATGTCGAAACGGTCCCGGCGTTGCCGGGCGCGCTTGCGCGCCTCGATCAGCGTGCCGCAGTAGATTTGCGGGTCAGAATGGGCCCGCAGTTCGTACAACTTGGTCCGCCAAACAGCCTGAAATTGATGGCCAGCTCGCGCGCATGGTGGTCGTGATCGAGACTGGCGCGACCATCGTCGTGGCGGTTACCGCGCGGGCCAGACCCAACCGGACGCGGGGAATCCTCATGACGACCGCCCGGATCACGGCGCCGCCGCCGGCTGAGATCAGCACGTTGAGGCGGGAATATCGGGCAAGGATAGGCATGATTGCTCTCCCATGTGTGTGTGGGTGCCGAAGATTTTGAGGCGCGCCAGCTTGGCGATCCGCTTCGGCGTCTTGATCTGAAGATGCAGCGATCCGCTGCGCCGTTTGCGGCGCTGAGCCTCTTCGAGGATCAAATCGACCTAAACTGTCCCATTGGTGCTGACGTCAGACATAGCTGCGGATCAGACCGCTGACCAATCTCACCAAATGACCGTCCGTCAGGATCGTCCTTGTGTCGGGCCCAGTCTGTCAGCCTTCTCGGCGTCCCTTTCACCCATCGGCTCGTCCGGCCCTACTGTCGTATCATGTGCAGTCTGCGCTTCTATTTCCGCGTTCAGTTCCGCACCCATCAGGATGATGAATGCCGAAATCCACAGCCACATCAGCAGGATGATGACCCCTGCCATGCTGCCGAAGGTTTCGTTGTAGCTGCCGAAGTTGCTGACATAGATCGAAAAGCCCACCGATGCGATCACCCAGATCAGGCAGGCCGCAACGGCACCGGGGCTGAGCCATTTCCATTCCGCATCGTCGCGTGATGGGCCGTAGCGGTAGATCACAGCCAAGCCGAACACCGTCATCAAGGCGAGGATCACCCAACGTGCCAATCCCATCCCGGTCTCCAGCCAATCGGGCAGCGCAATGAGGTTTAAAACCGCCGGTAGCGCCAATGTCGCGAGCAGGCCAAGGATAAGCCCGAGGATCAAGAACACCGTAAGTCCGAGCGTCCAGAGGGTTTTCGAGATGAAGCCGCGCGTTTCCTCCTCGTCATAGGCGACGTTCAATCCTTCCATCAGGCTGCCCATGCCTTTGGACGCAGAGTATATCGCGAGCAATAAACCTACGATAAAGGCAAGCCCGAGCCCGCCTTCGCGCGAGCCGGCGACGGACACTGCCTGATCCAGAATGATCTGCGCCGCTTCCTGCGGCATTACGTTCGTCAGCTTGTCTAGTTGCGCCGTCACCTCGGATGGTTCCAGCACCAGCCCGCCCAGGGCCATCAGGGCGGTAAGGGCAGGGAAGATCGCCAGCAACGCGTAAAATGCAACGCCGGCCGCGATGAGGCCGACATGATCGTCGGCCAGTTCCGATTTTACTCTGAGGGCAATGTCCTTCCATCCCTCCGCGGGAATGTCGGTAGGCGATTCCGCTTGTCTGCCACGTGCCATATAATTTTTGCTTTCGTAAAACCCGGCCCGCGGCTTTGCGGACCGGGCATGGGTCAGGAGGAGGATTTCGGCGACTTCTTCACGTCGCCCAGATCCTGCTGTTCGGCCTCCGTCCTGGCGGCATCGGCAACGCGCTTGCCCGCAGAGGTGGCCTTGTCCTTTGCCGTCTGAGCCACTTTCGATGCGGCTTCATCCGCTTCATCCTTAAGATCGCGTGCCGCCTTGCCGGCCTTGTCCTTTACCGCGTCGGCGACTTTGCCGAGCTTTTCCTTTTCCTCGGCAAAGATGCGCTCCGCCTCTTCGATCAAGTTATCGCTCTGCTCACCGAGATATTTATCCTCGATCCGGGTGCGCGGCAGCGCAGCTCCGAGAGCGGCACCAAGCGCCACGGCCAGGGCGCCCGCGATCAGCGGCTGTTCCTCGAAGATGTCAATGACGCGATCGCGGCCCTTGCGGGCGTATTCGGCTGCCGCCTCGCGAGCCTCCACCGCGCGGTGTCGCGCGTCGATGACGCGCTTGCGTGCCTCCTCGGTCAGGTCTTCCGTCCCTTGCGCCAATCGGTTACGAAGGGCAGCGGCGCGGTCGGCAGCGGTTGAGGTCAGGTTCTGGACCGTTTCCGCAGTTGAACTGCCCGCATCCTTGGCAGACGCAGCGAGATCCTTAGCCTTATCGGCCACGCCTGATCCGGCAGAGCGCGCAGTTTCCGCAACACGAGAATCCGCGTCACTGGCGCTGGCGGAGATACTGGATGTTGCATCCGAGACCGAACTGCGCGCCGAAGAGGCCGCCTGTCCAATGCGCTCGGTTACATCATTCTCATCGTCCTCGTGGCGCGTCCGAGCCCCGGCAGGGGCGTCGTGCGTGCTGCCAAAGCGCCCCGAATAAAGATGCCGATTGGGGCTGCTCCATTGCCGTGAGCGGGATAGCCGATCGTCTCGATCATAAGAAGATCGGGCATCGTCGTGAGATCCTTCGTGGTCCAGACGCGACCGATAACGGCGGTAATCGTCCCGGCGATTATAGTCGTCGCGCCGATAAACATCATCCGAACGATTGCCCATCATCAACCAGGCGATGCCCACTCCGGTCAAGGCCAAAGCAACTGGATTTCTCTTGACGGCATCGGAGACCGATCGTCCGATCTCACCGCCATGTTCGCGGAATTGATCGGTGAATTGCCGCGCAATGGTCTCAACCGAGAACTTGTCCTGCAAGTCCCCGAGCGTATCACGCAGACCTGCACGTTCGCGTTCGATATCGCGTTCGATCTCTTCGGGAGAGCGGGTATCACTTGTCATCGTATGCCTCCTTCACGGCTTGCGCATCGCGCTTCACGTTCTTCGCAGTCCGCGTCGGAGCCAGACTGTTGAGTTTCAGATCATTCGTGCCCTTGTTCAACATCACATAGGCGATGATGCCAAAGATCACCCCGACGATTAGGGCGGACCAGCCGGCGGGGATGCCCGCCTCGGTCAGGGCTGCGACAAGCGCGGCCGAAAGGACGTTGAGCGCCGTCAGGGCCACGACGATTGCCCCAACGATCATGCCGATGGCGCTGCCGGCACTCTTGAGGTTTTCGTTGACTTCGGCGCGCGCCAGATCGACCTCGTTGCGTACAAGGGAACTTACATGGGTGAGTGCATCGCTCAGCAGGCCGCCGGTGGACTTGTTCGGATCGTGGGTCATACTGCGCCTCCTTTCGGTGTCGTCGTGTTGCTCGGCGCCGACGTGCTGCCTGTCGGCAGCCCCGAGGGCGTTGTCGCCGTCGGATGTGCGGATTGCCGGCTTTGCAAGCCATATGTCTCTGCGTGGGGATAAGGCGATCCGCCGCTCGCCTTGGCGAAACGGGTTGCGGCAAGACCGATCAGGGCCGCGCTTCCAAGAAAGAGCATGGGATTGCGCCGTGCGAAATCATTGATCGCGCCGACCATTTCGCCCAGATCCTTGTCGCGCAACGCGTCGGAGGTGTCCGCCAGCGTGTCCGCAATCTGACCGAAGGTGCGCTCCTGCGGTGAGCCGCTGCGCAATTCGCTCGCGGCTGTCCTGAGCGCCGAGGCGACGTTTTTAACTTCGCCAGCCGCCGCGTCCTTGGCCTGGCCTGCATAGTCCCAGGCTTCGGTGACGACTGTCCGGCTCAGGTCTTGAGCATGTTCCTTCGCTGTCTCCGACACAGCTTCGGCGACTTCCTTTGTCTTTTCGGAAATGAGTTTGCCGTCGTCTGGTTTTCCTTCGTTTTGGGCTGTCATTGTATCCTCCCTAAATCAGGTACTGAGATTGAGTATCGCGAGACCGACCACGATGAGGTCGTTTAGGTAGATTGCCGCCTGCATTGAACTTCTTCGGAATTTCCGAAATATATACTGACTTAACCCAACCAACCTTCCGGTGTTCCCTTCGGGCAGATTGTCAGGATTACCGGACCGGCCCTCTGGCCGGCCCGGTTAAAGTTTACGCCGCATCCACATTGCGTGAACGTTCGGCCAGTTCGGTCATGAAGTCGTCGGACTCGTAGATATTGTCGAGCGCGTCATCGAGCTTGCGTGCGGCGTCGTCTTCGCCAAGAGCCTCGGCAAAGGCTTTGGTGGTGCCGAACCCGGCGATGCCGTAATGGCACATGCGCTGGTATTGCGCGATGATCGCAACATCCAGCGCGGCGCCGCTCATGTCGCTGTCGAGCGCGTGTTTCCGCGCCTCCTTCACCAGCCCTTCCATGCCCTTGCAGTGCTCCTTCTTCACCTCAGCATCGGCATCTTCCAGAAGGGATTTCAGCAGACGGGTGTGCTGGTCAATGCCGTCCTTTGCCGCGCTCAGCCGGTCGGCCAGCTTGCTGTCCGAGGCCTTGTCGGCCATGGCGGAGACCACTTCGGACATCTGGTCATTCGCGGACCAGAGATCCTGTAGTTCTTCGATATACAGATCTTTCAGTTTAGTCATTTCAGGCTCCTTTCAAGGTTGACCGAGCCGACGGTCGCGGTCAGGGGACGGCAGGAATAATCGCCGTCCTTCTTTCCGGTGCAGCGCCAATCACGCGGCATTTGGACAGCGATGCGGCCGGTGTTCTCGCGGCGGGCAGAACCCGCTCTGAGTTTTGGAAGGTCTCGAGTATTTCGATGTGGCGGGGGAGATCGCGCACGTTCAGCCTAAGCCGGGCAGGCACTAGCAACGGCCATGGGCCCAGGCACTCGCACCCGGCCTGCCGGATCAGCCAGTCCGCGGGTGGCAGGCAATCGTCGATCAGATAGTCTGCCGCGCCCGTGCGCTCCTTCAGCGCATCGGACATTCCGCCGGGCGCACGCCCGGTCAGGCGGCACGATGCCTGCACGGTCACGTCATCGACATGGCGCACCCTTGCCCCGGCCCGGCGCAAGGCGCGGACGAGGCGGCGGTCCTCGCCGCATCTGACGGAGACGAAACCGCCCGCCATCAGATAGGCTGCCCGCGTAAGAGCGAGACTCGCCCCGGCGGCTTCGCCATGGGTGCCTGCAATTTCCGCGTGGCCCGGAACGTGGCAGGCAAAGAAATCCTGCACCAGTCGGCGATAGGTAGCTTCCAGCATGCCGAGCTGCGCATCTATCCCGACAAGGATCTCGGTTTCGGACGCCATTGGTTCGATCTTGCCACAGACCGCGTCAGCCTCGTCCAAGTGCGCGAGGTTTCGCGCGATCCAGTCCGGTGCCACGATGCAATCGGCATCCGTCGTCAGAAGGCTGCGCAGGCCCTGCATGTTGCGCAGCGCGTGATCGCAACCCATCCTGCGCGCGGTGCCGACGCCTTCGTGCGCGGCCAATGTGCATTCCAGCACCGACAGGTTGATCCCGTTCCTGCTGGCGACCTTGCGGGCCAAACCGGCAGTGCCGTCCGTGGTGTTGTTGACCACAAGGATCACCCTTACACGCTCGCTGACTTGTCCGGCCAGTGCAGTCAGGCAATCGGCAATCCGCGCAGCCTCGTTGCGAGCTGGGATAACGATAGCGATATCCGGGGGTTGGGGCCTGGTCATGACGCATCCTCCGGCACTCCGCGGTCGATGCGATACCCTTCGGTCCGTGTGACTGCTTCGAACGCATGTGTGTCGAGCGCGGCGGTGAAGATCTGCAGCGCCTCCTGTCCCTGCAGCCCGTGGCCGGTCTGACCCAAGTAGGTCACGCAGATCACCTCGGCCCGGGACCAGAACGTGGCGATGTCGCGGGCAAGGGTTTTTAAAGCACTGGGGTCAAGGAAGTATAAAATCTCGGACAGGATCAGCAGGTCGAAGGCGTATTTCGGCAAGGCGCAGGGGTAGAAGCCTTGTAGGAAACACGCCTGTGGAAGTGTGCGCCGAGCGGTCTCCACGGCGACTTCCACGGCGTCCATGCCGGTATAAGTGTCGCAAAGCGGCGCGAGGCGACGCGCAAGCTGGCCATTCCCGCAGCCCAGCTCAAAAGCGCCCTCATAGCGCGGACGCGACAGCGCTGCGCGGGTCGCGGTGAATTTGTCCTGTTCGTAATTGCTCTCCGCGAAATTCCACGGGTCCGCATTATCGGCATAAAGCGCGTTCAGATGTTCCAGGCCTACGCCCATCACGGCATCCTCCAGAAGATCTCGTCTTCGCTGGCGAAGCGTTCGATGAAACCCGACGGAAGCACGAAACCCAAAGGATCGTCCGCGACCACCTGACCCAGCTGGGAACGATGTGCGGCGATGGCGGTGCGCTTGCGCGCCTCATGCTCCTCCGGCGCCAAGAAGATCGGCGCATAGGGTGCGATGCTGTTTGCAAAATCCGGGTCGTCCCATCTGGACCAAACAGGATAGCTATGAAATATCCAGTCAGGCCTCTTCGTGCGAAGCGCTGTCGCGAAGGCAGCGGTAGCCTGATGATCCTCATGGTGATCTTCACGCGCTGGCACGAAGACATGCCTTGCGCCTGTCCGTGCGATTGTCTTTTCAAGTCGTGCCGTGACGTCCTGCGGATCGACGCGATAAAGAGCCGCGTCGGGCAAGCCCATCCAAGTCAGGTCGCGCGCTGTGCCGCCGAGGCATTCGATGGCGCGAGTAAGCTCGGCACAACGCAGAACGCCTAGACGCTCAGGGGGCCACGCGCGAGACCCGGGATGGCTGGCGCTGCCATTCGTCAGGCATATTACATGCGCACCCGCACCCGCAAAGGCGCGCGCCAGCAGCGCCCCACAGGCCAGCGATTCATCGTCGGGGTGCGGTGCCAGCACCACGAATTTCTCGCGGCCTTCGAACACGGCTTGGTCAGGATGGTCGGCGACATTCATCCGAAGACCCCCCATGCCCGATCGTCCTGCCCCAACGCCTGCCGGGCTGTCCGTTGCAGAAAGGCGTCGCGCGCGGCCTGACGCATATAGACCGCAAGGTCGCGGGCCATGCGTCCAGTTTCGGCACCGGACTCGAAATGACGCAGCCCGATCGACTGCTCGCTCGCGCGGATGGCATCAAGCCCAACTTCTTCAGTAAAGAGCCGCGCCGCGATGGAGGTGGCGACAATCTGCTCAGCCTCGAGAGAGCAATCAACCGAGGCCTGCGCGGCGCGTTCTGCCAGCGCGGCGCCGGCCCAAGCCCGGGTCAACACGGTCATCAGGCGCGCCTGCTGCGCCTCGGTCTGCATCCGGTCCATGGCGCGCAGATCGGTCGCGGCCTGGTCCAGCAAACCGATGGCTGCCCCCGCCTGCAACGCAGCAATTCGCCAGACACCGCCCACAAAATTCGGCTCCTTCAGGTAATCGTCTGGGCCGCCGATCCAGTCCTGCACTTTCAGCCCGGAAAAATCGTAATTGCCCGAGGCTGACGCCCGCATTCCTTGCATGTTCCAGCAAGAGGTGTCGGCACGGTCGGGGTCACGCACATCGACCAGTGCCAGCCGAACGCCGACATCGCCGCCCACGCTCACGAGCGCATGGCTGACCGTGCCAAGGCCTGAGGTAAAACGCTTGGCCCCCTGCAGCCGCGTGCCGCTGGCGTCTAGTGTGACGGGCACAGGCCCGTCCGCACCCCAAACGCCGAGCACGGCGCCCTCGGCGATCAGGGCGTCCACATTGAGCTTCAATGCGGCTGACCCGTAAAGATGGATCAGCCGAAGTGCATTCACATGCCCCTCCCAGAGCCGGCCAACACTGAGGTTCGCAGCTCCGACCTGCATCAGCGCCCGCGCGGTGCAGATAGGGTCGGCGCTGCCGTCATCGCCGAGCAGGCCGGCATTACTCAGCAGCGCGATTGAACGGGAAACAGGGCGCTCGCCGCACTCCTCGGCGTCAGCTGCGGCCCGCAGACCATCCGTCACGTGCGGGGGCAGGGATGGACCATTCAAATTCGGTATTTGCCAAGATGCGAAGGGGCCCGTTTTCATGGCTGCACCTCACGAGCCTTGCCCTGAACGGCTGCCCCAGACCGCAGAAGCCGCGCCCACTGCCGGGCAACTTCGCTAAGGCGGAAAGCCGGATTACCTCTCACCTCCGGCGGCGACTGACGCCATGCGTCAATGCGCTGTAAAATCTCGCTCGGGTCGTCGCCATTCACCCATTGCCGCGCATCCGAGACGATCTCCTCATTGGCGCCGAGACCCCGATGCACGAGGACCGGGGTTCCGACCGCATTCGCCTCGGCCAGCACCAAGCCGAAGGTCTCGGCAAAAGCGGTTTGGGGACAGAACAAGCACGAGGCGCGGCGCATGTGGCGGACCAGCTCCGGGTGGGGTAGCGCGCCGAGGAAGACGACACCCTCCGGCACCGGGCCGGTCTCCCATCGTAGATAGCCCGGATCGGCCACCGCGAGAGTTAGCTTCGGACGGTGTTTACGCAGCGCCGCAAATTGCGCGAAGACCTGCGCCAGCCCTTTATGCGGAGAGCTGGCAAAAAGCAGCCGGTTGGGGTCGCGCGGCGTCGCGTCAGGCCGCAGATCGTTGTCTAGCGGGTTGTAGATCACGTGGAGCGGCGGTGTGGCTTCGTCGCCCAGAAACGCCTGCAACTGGCAGGCATGGGTGTGCGATACGCAGATGACGAGAATACCCGCCTCTTTCAGGGCCGCGCCCATCTTGCGGTTGTGGCGACCCGGATAGACATGCAGCCACAGGAAGATGGCTGTTTCGGGATATCGCTTGCGCAGCTTCAGCGCGACTTTCCAGCGGTTGATCACAATCATGGTCTCGAAGCTGCCGGTCGCGTCCAGATCGGACAGCGGGCAGAGCAGACCGGCGTGCGAAAGCTGCATTTTGGTGCGACCGCTCTGGAAATGGGTGATGTCGAACCGGGTGTGCAAACCGCTGGCAACGCGCAGCACCGTGGCCTCGGTGCCGCCGAGCCCGCCGGTGTCGATATCGGGCAAATCGTAGCCAGCCGCGCTGCACGGGTCGACGATGGCAATCCGCGCTGGCGCGGTTTCATGCCGGATCGATTTCATTGCATTGCCACCTGTTCCGCAGGACTGGAGAAAATGTTTGTAACCCACGCTGCCGTCGCCTCTGTCATCGGGATGTCGCGGAGGTTTAGGCAAGCGAGGCGACTGATCTGCGCAATCTCAAGGTTAGTGATATCCACCGGCACGGGGTTGACCCTTCTGCCGGCCCGCCATGCCTCGACCTTTGCCCAGACATTTGCCCGGTCCCTCCGGCGGCGCGCGCTGTCATAATCGGATGCCGCGGACTGTGTCAGGCTGTCGGGCGTCTCGATCTTCGTCAGGAGCAGTTCCGGCACAATCCAGATGACCTCACCTGCGAGAATCAATCGGTTGCGAAACTCGCGGTCCTCCTCGATGCAATCCGCGAAACCGCCAAGGCGCCGGAACACGTCGGTGCGAAAGAGGCCCGAATTGATATGCGTCCATTCGCCTGGGACCTGCGAACCCATCTGGAGGTTCGGGAACACATCATCGAGCAGCGACAGGTCGCGCCGGATCTCAACCCGCCGACCGTCTGGCAGGATCAGTTCATGATGGGTCAGGACGGCACTCACCTCCAGCTTTTGGCCACCCTGCTTGCCCGCAAGACGCCAGTTCAGGCATTCGTTGGCGCGCACGTCCTGCGCGGTCAGCACGCGAACCTGGTGCAGCACCTTGTCGCGATGCGGGATGTCATCTGAATCGTGGAAGGTGACCGCATCGCCGTCGGTCAACAACAGGCCTACATTCTTGGCTTGTGCCGTGCCGACGTTTCGCGCGAGCCGGACGTAGTTGAACTTCTGATGCTCAAGGTAGGGCGCCACCGCCTCCGCAGTGAGGTCCGTGCTGGCATCGTCAATCACCGTTACACGGATGTTCCACCAGCTTTGATCCAGCGCGGCGCGGATGGCGCTGTCGATTAGATGCGCGCGGTTGTAGGTGGGAATTATGATGTCGACGAGTGGGGCGAGCGGATTGGATTTCATGCCATAGCCTCTTGTGTTTGCGCCTTCACAGCGTCGCGATAAGCGCGCAAGCTGTTGCCGGTGAGAACTGCTGCCGGAAGCGGCAGCATCAGTGCCGTAAGCGCGGTAAGGACGATCGGATCCGGCGGTTGCGCGATAGCAAGCAACAGAACGCCGATGATGAAGATCAGCAGCGTGCAGGGAGACAGCGCGCTCACAGCAGGGGTTCTGCTGCCGGTCTTGTCAGTCACGATGAATTTCAGCCGACAGCCGGTCAGTGCATCAAACGTCGCCTTCGCCGATTGTGGGGCCAAGGCAATGCGGCAGGCAAGGGCGCGGAACGCGATCCCCGGAGCCAACCGGTCCCGCCAGCCCTGCGCTAAAACGCGGATGATGATGTCACAAAGGCTCAGGACGATGGCAACGCCTGCCAGCGTCGCGGGAGCCGTGTGATCCTGTCCGGTCAGCAGCCACGCCATCAGGAGTAGCGACGGTACCAACGTCAGGTTGACCCATGCGGTCAGCTGGGACAAGATCGCGATCCGCTTGGCCCGCGTAAGCGAACCGGCAAGGCCGAAGACGATAGCGGCATGGCGCATCAGCGTCTGAACATTGCCACTGCACCAGCGATAACGCTGTTTTTCAAGGTCGCACAGCGACAGCGGCAGCAGGCCCTTGCCGACCACCTGATTGATGAAGCGGCCCGAGAAGCCAGCATTGCAAAGCCGCACGCCCAGTTCCGCATCCTCTGTTGTGGCCGCGCCTGACCATCCGCCCGCGGCAACAAGGGCCGCACGCGAGATCACGCAAAGCGTGCCGGTCAAAAGCACAGCCTCGGCGTCGTCGGCACTGGCGGCGTTGGTACGGAAATATTCCTCAAGCTCGGCATCCACGCCCGGCGCTACGAGAGCGGTGCCCATGTAGGATTGAGGAAACTGGACGTAATCTGCGCCAGTCCGCTGCAGGACGACGGCAGCGCGCCCCAGGAAATCGGGCGCGACAACGTAGTCGGCATCCACGGTCACGATATGGGTGGTGCGCGTGTCAGTATGCGCAAGCGCAATGTTAAGCGCCCCGGCCTTGGCACCCTTCACGCCGGTTCGGTGCAGGAACCTGATTCGGTCGGAATGGGTGGCACAGAACCGTTCTACGGGCTTCCAAAGCGCGGGATTGGCGGTGTTGTTGTCCATCACGATGATTTCGTAACCTTCTGTCGGCCACTGCTGATCCAGCAGGGCGCGCAGCGTGGCGATAACCATGCGGGGCGGTTCGCAATGGGTGGCGATGTGAACCGAAAACCAGGGAGTGGCAGGATCCCGCGGCACAGGAGAGGGATGAACGGACAGACAGGCGCCTAATGGCCGAAGCGCCAGGAGGGCGACCTGAACTGCAATGGTGGCACCGCAGATCGCGGCGCCGATTACGGGAATCGCTGCCGCAAGGACAAGCACGCTCAAAGCTATGAAAAGCCGTAGCTCCACCGTTCACCCCCGTGCATTAAATAGAGATATTAGATTCTAGAAATCAGTGGCTTACAGGATTATTAGTAGCCTCCACGGCAACGCTTCTGGTGCTTTTAAGTTCCCACGTCCAGGCGCATTACACGCTCAGACGCAGGACAAGCCTGCCTGAGAAGACGAGGTCCGGCTTTCAACTGGATTGAAAGGCCGTCTGATCAGTCCTGTGGAAACCAGGATGTGTCCATCTCGGCATAGCGATCATGGAAATCGGTAAGCTCGATCATCTCGCTCTCTTTCAGGATGCGAACCTGATCCTGATCGCGCTGGATGAAACCTTCGCGCTCAAGGCGGAGGAAGGTCTTGCTGATATAGACGTTGGTCAGCCCCAGATAGTCTGCGATCTGGCTCTGGGTCATTGGCAGGCGAAAGGTATCGGTCATGCTGCGGTTGGTGATCCGCAACCGCGCCAGCAGGTCGAGCAGCATGTAGCTGATCCGTTCTTGCGCACTCATCCGGCCCATGGCGCGCAGCACGTCGATCAGCACCACATGGTCTCTCAGCGCGATCGAGATGAGCAACGCGGAAAGCCGTGGCGATTTCCTCAGAATTTCGTCGAGAGAGGATTTCGGGAACGGGCACAGGCACACGTTCTCGACCGTGCGCAGGGTTGTCGTCGCGTGTTTCAGGGCGACATCCGGAAACCCTATGATATCACCCGGATGATGAATCTTGACAATTTGGCGCCGACCATCGGGCAGATCCGTATAGCTGAAAGCCCAGCCGTGCTTGACCACATAGAGGTTCCTATTCTCGTCACCCCCCTGATATATCTCCTGTCCCGCAGGGAAACTGCGCTCGGACTTTTCCAGCCTCGCAAGCCGTTCCTCGTCCTTCTCTGACAGCGGCATGTAGTGAGATAGCTTGGTAACGAGGCAACTGGATGTTTCGGACACGGCAGAGTTCCTATTCCTGACCTCGAATATGCAGCCAATCGAAGATGTTGAGAACCACGAAAATCAACGCCGAGATGAAAGCCGCTTCTCTAGGTTGTGTTGACAAAAGGGATTCACATCAGTCTTTGAGCATGATTCAAGCTGGCATC
>NZ_JBHUEN010000016.1:0-185461 GCF_042680785.1 Paracoccus pacificus | reverse complement strand
GACCCACGACGCGCTGATCGCCCCGTGGTGCATCAAAGGGGCGATGGACGGTCCAGCCTTCGCCACCTACATCCGCGAAGTCCTGATCCCCGAGATCAATCCGGGCACGGTTGTCATCCTCGTCATCCTCGCCACCCATCGAAACCGGCAGGCGACCGAGGCCCTGCGCGCCCATGGTTGCTGGTTTCTCTACCTGCCGCCCTATTCGCCCGATCTCAACCCCATAGAAATGGCATTTGCCAAGCTCAAGGCCCACCTGCGCAGGATCGGCGCCCGCACTTTCACCGAGGTGTTCAAGGCCATCGGTCAGGTCTGTGACCTATACGGGCCCGACGAGTGCTCAAACTACTTCACCGCCGCCGGATATGTATCAGGTTAAAACCGAAATGCTTTAGGTATCGCGGCAATGGCTGGAATGGGACATCCTGAAGGCGGCCCAGCGCGGCGCCGCGGAATTCGGCATCCGCCCGCGCGCCGATTTCAACGATGGCGACAACGAAGGGTGGGACTTTTTCGAGGTGAACCTCCAGGGCGACATGCGCTGGAATACCGCCCGTGGCTTTCTGTGTCCTGCGCCGTCGCGCCCGAAGCTGCCTTCGGCAGGCTTCCTGGCAGCGCCCCCGCACCGGTTGCGTTTCGTCAAACGATTGGCATCGGTACAGTCATAGAGTATGCGCCAGACATGCCGAGCGGCTTCATCATCACATCCTATCCAAGGGACGAATAACATGAGACCGCCCCAAGCCTTCTACGATTTCACGTTGCAATTCCACCAGGATTTGGACCTGGTCTATCCGAATTGGGGGTCTGACTCTCCCACGGCTCGCCATGATATCTACGAGAGTTTTCGCCAAAGGTTTGGCGACGAGGCGATACGTGAACTGAATGTATTTTTCGGCAGACTGCTGTCAGATGAAAATGCTGATCTTGAGGATCTGTGGTTCAAAGAGTCCAAGGCCGACTGGGTCATTTCCGGCGAAGGTATCCGGCGGCTTTTCAAGGATTTTCAGGCATGGGCGTCATCCTTTTAATGGCGACTTCAGGACGGCACGATTGCTCATGGCTGGGTCGAGGTATTCGCGGAACTGACTGAGGGCGAGCTCCGGCTGGGTGAACTTCCCGGCTTCACGCCCGAGCGTATCGAGCCGTGGCTGGAGGCCTATCCGGCCGAGGTCCTTGGTCTGCCAAACCACACCGGATCGCCGGCCACGGACGTTCCTACTAGCAACACCATCTCAACCCCGATCCCCGATGGAGTAGGGCCGAGCATCGTAGAGGCGCGAGGTGGTGAAGACCATGGAACAACAAAAGGCAACACTGTTCTGGATCGACGCCTGGCTCAACAGCGGGGACCGCGATCGCGCGCGGCGTCTGGATAAAGCCGGGAAAGGTGGTGTTCGACGCGGAACGTCCGGCAGGTGCGCATGACGGTATCCACTCGCGACATGATCGGGCGTGACCGGCGGCGGGCGGCGTGGAGGGCCGAGACAGCGTGCCCACGGTCAACGGCAAGCCGGAGCAGTAGTTTTCCGGCGCGACCAGCAGCACCACCAACGCGTATCTTCATAGATCAGTCGTTTTCGCTTGCGCTTTCGCGGTAGGTGCTTTTGATCGTTTCCGATCTTGGTCGCTGTCGACCGGCGGCGATTGAAGGAAATCATGCACTGCTGTCGCGGATCGGCGGAGGAAGTCGGCGAGAAAACGGATTTCATCGACCGTGTAGGGCGCGAGCATATCCGTAAGCATCTGCCTGGCATCGGCGAACGCCGGATCAATCGAGTGCCGCGCGGTCGCTGTTGGCGTAAGAATGACCTTCCGGCGGTCGCTGTCGTCCCGCGACCGCTTGACGAACCCTTTGCGTTCCAGACGATCTATGAGCGCGGTGACAGATGCCGAACTCAGCCCCGTCAATTTGCCAAGCTCGCCCGCCGTCAGCTTGCCCGATCGCTGAATGAAATCGAGGCTCTTAATGTCGGTGGGGCCAAGCCCCAAGCGATCTGCGATTGCCGCGTGAAAAAGCACGGTGGCCGTGCTGTGTTCCTGCGCAGCTGTCTGAAAAGCCTGTTCGGCCGCCTGCCGCTCGCTGGTCATGCTTGATTATCTCGATACACCGTGATATTCGACGAATCGAGAGTATCGAAATACTGAATGACTTTCAAGAGGAACGGCACCGATGGAACATCGTGACAGCGAGTCACGTATCATGGCGCTTCTCGAACGGATGAGAGAGGCATGGCGCAAGGGCGACGCGCAGGCTTATGCCCGGTGCTTCACACCCCAAGCCGACTATATCTCCTTCGATGGAGTGCGCGCGCATGGACGTGCAGAGATCGACCGCACGCATGGCGAGTTATTCGCGTTCATGCCGGATTCGGTATTGGTCACGTTGAACACCGATATCCGGTTCATCCGGGATGATATTGCCCGCGTTATCGTGATCGGAGCGGTCCTGCTCCCGTGGCAATCTTCTGCGAAGAAGGGGCGGCTTTCGATCGGAAGCGCGGTAGCTGTCCGTCAGGACGATGGCGGATGGTTGTTTGATGCTTTCCAGAACACGCGGGTCAATCCGCGACCAGTCCCCAAAGGGATCGTTGGCAACATCCTGAAAACCATGATGAGGCTTATGCCGGCCAGAACGGCATCAATTCATGACACTATCACAAAGCGCGAATAAGCGATGCGGCGGCATTCGGCACCGGCGGAGGATCAGCGCCGCCCCAGCGAAACCTCGGTCTGCGGATCGAACAGGTGCAGCGATCCGGGGGCGGCCTGTGCGGTGATCGTGGCGCCGACGGTGGGGATGTCATGGGGCGCGGCGGTGGCGATCAGCGCCTTGGCGCTGGCCTCGGGTCGGAAATGGACCAGTGTTTCGGGGCCGAGCGTCTCGACCACCGTAACCGTTCCCGTCGCCGCAAAGGCGGCCGCGCCGTTCTGGCCCAAATGCAATTCCTGCGGGCGGATGCCGATCAGTGCGGCGCCATTTGCATCGGCCATGAACCGGCCATCGGCTTCGGTCACGGTCAGGATGTTCATCGAGGGCGTGCCGATGAAGCGCGCGGTAAAGACGTCCTTCGGGTGATCGTAGATCTCCATCGGCGTGCCGGTTTGCAGGATATGGCCGTCGCGCATCACCACGATCCGGTCGGCCATGGTCATCGCCTCGACCTGATCATGGGTGACGTAGACGATGGTCGTGCCAAGCCGGTTGTGCAACTCCTTGATCTCGATGCGCATCTGCGCGCGCAACTGGGCGTCCAGATTGGACAGGGGTTCGTCGAACAGGAAAGCCTGCGGATCGCGGACCATGGCCCGGCCGATGGCGACGCGCTGGCGTTGACCGCCGGACAGGGCGGCGGGGCGGCGTTCCAGATAGGGGGTCAGGCCGAGCAGTTCGGCGACCTCGGAAATCTTGCGGTCCTTTTCGGCCTTCGACAGCGGCGAGGTGTGCAGCCCGAAGCCGATATTCTTGCGCAATGTCAGATGCGGATAGATGGCGTAATTCTGAAACACCATGGCAATATTGCGGTTCTTCGGCGGCATGTTGTTCACGACGCGGTCGCCGATGCGGATCTCGCCGCCCGAGATATCTTCGAGCCCGGCGATCATCCTGAGCGTCGTCGACTTGCCGCAGCCCGAGGGCCCGACCAGCACCACGAATTCGCCATCCGTGATTTCCAGGTCGATGCCGTGGATGACCTCGGCGCGCCCATAGCGTTTGACGAGGTCGGAAATCTGGATGCGGGCCATCAGACGGCTTCCTTCAATCGGGCGAAACGGGTGGAAAGTTCGGTGGCCGCAGCCTTCGCCGTGGCGCGCCGGGTGGCGATCCGGCTGTCAAAGTCCGCGAGATTGGCGTCATAGCTGGCGAAGGCGGCATCCAGCGCGGCCGGGGCAGGGCCGCCGAAACGGTCTCGAACAGCCACGAAATGCCGGGCCGATACGGCTTCGGTGAAGGCCTCCGGGGTAAAGACCGGCGGCCGGTCGGTGATTCGGCTGAAAGCCTCGGCGAAGGGGCCATAGCCGTCATCAAGGCTGCTGCCGTCGGCGACCACCGCCCGCGCCGTTGCGGCGGCGATTTCATGGGCGGTGCGGAAGGACAGGCCTTCCTTGCGCACCAGCGTATCGGCCAGTTCGGTGATGGTGATGCAGGCGCGCGCCGTGGTCGCCGCCACCCGCTCGGCGTTGATACTCAGCGACGGGATCAGCGCGGTCAGCAGCGACAATACCCGTTCCGCCGCGTCGAAGGCGGCATAGCCGGCCTCTTGCGTTTCGCCCTCGCTGTCGTTCATGTCGGTGAAGGGCGTGTTGTGGATGATGGAAAGCTGGGTCCGTGCGCGCCCGGCCGCCTGACTGGCCAGATGGCGCAGATGTTCGATCGGCACCGGATTGCGCTTCTGCGGCATGATCGAGCTGATCTGCACGAAGGCGTCGGGAACATGTATCTGGCCGACCTCGAAGGCAGACCAGAATTGCAGATCCTGGACAAGCCGGCCCAGATGCAGCATCGGCAGTTCCAGCGCCGAATAGGTCGCGGTGATGTAATCGACCGCCGCGATGCAGGAATAGCTGTTCTGCTGCGGCGCCGCGAAGCCAAGCAGATGCGCCACCAGAACGCGGTCGATGGGAAAGCCGGTGGTGGTGATCGCGGCCGCGCCCATCGACGACAGATCGACGATTTCCCTAGCGTTTTCAACGCGCTTCATATCGCGAAGCAGGATTTCCAGTGCCGCCGACAGGTAATGCCCGAAGGTCGAGGGCTGGGCCGGCTGGCCATGGGTATAAGCCACGATCAGGGTGTCACGCTCGCGCCGGGCGGTGGCCAGCAGGGCGCCGGCCAATGCCCGCATCTGGTCCAGCAGCGCGTCGATCCGCGCCCGCAGCGCCATCTTGAAGATCGTGTGGTCGATGTCGTTACGGGAACGCGCGGTATGCAGCCGGCCGCCCAGATCGGGGCCAAGGCGACGCTTCAGTTCCCGCTCTACGTAGAAGAAATAATCCTCGACCTCGCCGGTATAGATCATGGCGTCCAGATCGCGCCCGGCGGCGATCTGGTCGAGCGCTGCGGCGATCCGCGCCGCGTCCGCCGCGGGCAGGATGCCGGTTTCGGCCAGCATCGCCAGATGGGCGCGGTCGATGGCCTCGAACGCGCCGGCGTGGAAGCGCTTGGCGCCCTCGAACAGCGGCGCCAGCACGGTGCGGGCATAGGTCGGGTCGGGGAACTGGTCGTAATCGGCCATCTCAGCCTTTCAGCCCGGCCAGCATGACGCCGCGGACGATATAGCGTTGCAGGACAAGAAAGACGATCAGCGTCGGTATGGTCGCCAGCGCTGCGCCGGTCATGATCATTTCCCATTTGATCGCCTGTTCCACCGCGAAAGAGGACAGGCCGATCGGCAGCGTATAAAGCTCTTGCGAGGTGGTGACGATCAGCGGCCAGAAGAAGGCGGTCCAGTTGCCGAGGAACGCAAAGATCGCCAGCGCCGAAAGGGCAGGGGTCACCAGCGGCATCGCGACGCGCCACCAGATCTGAAACTCGTTCAGACCGTCGATGCGGGCGGCTTCCAGAAAATCATCCGGCACGGTTTCAAAGAACTGCTTCATCAGGAAGGTGCCGAAGCCGGTCATCATGCCGGGGAACATGATCCCCCAATAGGTGTCGATCCAGCCGAATTGCGCAGATAGCAGATACCACGGGATGACCAGCATTTCGGTCGGGATCATCAGCGTCGACAGGATGGCGATGAACACCAGTTGCCGGCCGCGAAACCGGAATTTCGCCAGCGTATAGCCGACGAGACTGTCGAAAAACAGCGTCGACAGGGTGACGCAGGTGGCGATGAAGGTCGAATTCAGGAACCACCGCATGAAGCGGCCGTCCGAGAGCACGCTGCGGTAATTGTCCAGCGTGGCGCGCGCCGGGATCAGCCGCAGGTCATAGATATCCGCCCCCGGCTTCAGCGAGCTGGAGAACATGTAAAGCAGCGGCGTGATCATGATCAGCCCGCCGATGAACAGCAGCGTCCAGCGCATGACGGCACCGGGGCTGATGCGCTGCATCCAATGGCTGCCGTCGGTCATGCGCGGTCCCTCATTACCCAAAGTTGCAGCAGCGAGACGATCAGCAGGATGGTGAACAGCACCACCGTCTGCGCCGCCGCATAGCCCATGTCATAGGATGAAAACGCCGTCTGATAGATCAACAGCACCAGCGGCTTGGTGGAATTCAGCGGGCCGCCCGGATCGTTGGTGGTCATGTTATAGACCTGATCGAAGATGCGCAGGAACCCGATCGAGCTGAAGACGACCAGAAACACCATGGTGGGTTTCAGCAGGGGCAGCGTGATCCGGCGCAGGATCGCGCCCTCGCCCAGCCCGTCGATGCGCGCAGCCTCGTAATAGGTGGTCGGAATGGCGCGCAGCCCGGCCAGAAAGATGATGATCTGAAAGCCAAGCCCGGCCCAGATCGCTGTGACCAGGATCGAGGGCAGCGCCAGCGTCGTCGATTTCAGAAAGGCGACCTGCGAAAAGCCGAAGCTGGCCAGCAGGTCGTTGATCACTCCGGTCGGCGCCGGCTGATAGAACCACCGCCAGACCCAGGCCATGGCGGCGGCGGTGGTGATGAAGGGCACGAAGTATAGCGCGCGCAGAAAACTGTGCAGAAATCGGGTCTTGTCAAGGTAATAGGCGATCGTGAACGACAGAAGCAGGCTGATCGGCGTGCCGATGATCAGATACAGGAAGGTGTTCTTGAACACCTTCCAGAACACCGGGTCGGCGAACATCTCGCGATAATTGTCGAAGCCGATGAATTTAGGCTTCGACATCAGGTCCCAGTCGGTCAGCGACAGCCAGAATGCCTGTGCGGTCGGATAAAACCGGATGACGGCATAGAAGGCGACGGGCAGGGCAAGAAAGATCCATGCCCAGATCGCCTGACGCCGGGCAAGGGACGGGCCGTTGCGGGGCGGATCGGGTTCGGTGGTCATGGCGGGATCCTTGCGCAGATGCGGATGCCCGCCGCCGGACGCGCCGGGGCGGGCAAGGGGGGTTACTTCGCGGCGTCGTCGATGATCTTCTGCTCGGCTTCGGCCGCCTGAGTCAGCGCCTCGGGGATCGGCTGATCCTCCAGCATGACGCGGTTCACCATGTCGATGGTGACCTGACGCTGCGCCGCCTCGTCGACAAAGCGCGTGGTCTGGGCGTATTCCAGCCCTTTCAGGAACGGGCCATAGATCGGGTTGGCCAGATTTTCATCGGTCAGCGCCGCGCTGCGCCGTGCCGGCAATTCGCCCACCACATCCAGCCAGATCGCCATTGCCTCGGGCGAGCTGATATATTGCAGGAACTTGACCGAGGCCGCCAGTTCCTCGCCTTCGGTCTTGGCGCCGATGGCATTGGCGAAATAGCTGGCATAGTTCGACCGCAGCCCGTCCTTGTTGGCCGGAAGCTCGGTCACGCCCCATTCGAAATCGGTGATCTCGCCGAAAGAGCCGAGCCGGAAGGTGCCGTCGATGGTCATCGCGGCGCGCCCGGCCTTGAAGGCGGCCTGACCTTCGTCCATGAAACCAAGCTGGGTGACTTTTTCGTTCTTGGCCAGACCGATGTAATAGCCAAGCGCATCGGCGCCGGCCTGATCGGCATAGGTCACCTTGGTGTAATCGTCGCTATAGGGCGCGCCGCCATATTGGCGCACCAGCACCTCGCGCCACCACTGATGATCCTGCCCGGCCGGATCCATGGTGATGCCGACGGTTTCCAGATCGCCCGCCGAATTGGTCTTGGCGGTGGCCTTGGCGGCGGCGACCAATTCCTCCAGATTGGTGGGCGGGGCGACCCCGGCCTCGTCCAGCAGCTTCTTGTTGTAGAACAGCGCCAGCGAGCGGACGGCCGTCGGCAGGCCGTAATATTTGCCGTCGCGGCTCATCGCGCCGACGATGGGGAAGAATTCGGCCTCGATGTCGGCCTTGGGAAAGGCGTCCTCGGGCAGGGGCTGGATCAGGCCGCCGTCGATGAACTTGTCGGCCCAGCCATAGAACAACTGCATGACGTCGGGGGCCTTGCCCGCCATGTTCGCGGCGACCAGACGGGTCTGGTAATCGGCATAGGGGAAGGTCACCTGCTTGACGGTGATGTCCGGGTTCGCCTCTTCGAATTTGGCGATAAGCTGGTCCATCGCCGCGACGCGGGTGTCATAGACATATTGCCAATATTCGATTTCGACGGCACCGGCCGGCCCGGCGAAGATGGTCGCGCCGGCAACGGCTGCGGCGGCGATGATGCGATAAGTCATGGGTCCTCCCTTCGGGTTATGGCCTGCCGTCACGACGCGGCGGCGGTGCAGCCATTTCAGGCGTCTTGTCAGCGCAGGCTGCGCCGCTGCGGGCCATCCTGTCAATAATAAAGAAAGAAGCTTGTCTTTTTCCCGGATGGCTCGCAGTCTGGTCGCCGAATCCGCAAGCAATCCAGCGCAGGGTGCCGGTGCCAATTCGTGACGATCAGCCAGACACCGACCCCTCTCACCGGGGTATAAGGCCCGGCGGCGGGCGCAATGCCGGGCGGCTGATGGACATTTTGCGGGCGCAGGGTCCGATGGGCCGGCGCGGGCTGGCCGGGGCGCTTGGCGTGACGCCGCAGACCATCGGCAATCTGGTCGATACGCTTGTCGGCGACGGCTGGATCACGACGCTTGGCCCCGAGCGGTCGGGCCGGGGCAAGCCCGGCGCGCGCTATGCGGTCAACCCGGGCGGCGCTGCCTCGATCGGCTATGAGCTGGCGCGGGATCGCGTGCATTGGGTGGTGATGGATCTGGCCGGCGCCTTGCGCGATTCCGGGCAATTCGCGGTGGCCGACGCGGCGCCCGCCGCCATTCTGCCGCGTTTGGCCGCGCAGACCGCACAGTTGCGCCGCCAGCTTTTCGCGCCACTGGCCGGGGTCGGCGTGGTCGCGCCCGGCCCCTTCGGTCCCCTGCGCCGCGCGGCCGGTTTCGGTCGCGCCGCGGCATGGTCCGGGCCGGATCCGATTGCGCCCTTGCGCGCGGCGCTGGACGTGCCGGTCTATCTCGACAACGACGCCAATGCCGCCGCCTTGGCCGAGGCGCTGTTCGGCGCCGGTGCGCGGATGAGCGATTTTCTGACCCTCTATTTCGGCGAGGGGGTCGGGCTGGGCATCGTCGCGGGGGGTCGCCCCCTGCGCGGCGCTTATGGCAACGCGGGCGAGATCGGGCTGATGCGCCTGACCGAGGGCGATGCGCCGCTTGACGCGGTTGCCTCGGCGGCGGCGCTGCGCGACGATGGCGGCGATGCGGCGATCGCGGCCTGGATCGGCCGCGCGACCCCGCCGCTGGTGCAGGTTCTCAGCCTGCTGGAAGATATTTTCGATCCCGAACGGATCATCGTCACCGGCGATTTGCCGGCCGGCGCGGCCGAGCGTCTTTGCGCGGCGCTTCTGGCCGGCGGGGTCGCGCGCCCGGGACCGATCGCGGGCACGGCCGGGCCGCTGACGGCGGCGACCGGCGCGGCGGCGCTGCCCTTGTTCGACGTGCTGACGGCGCGATCCGAAACGGGCGACACCGTCTATTCACCCGCCCAGATGAACGAGATGCCATGACCGACCATGCCACGACCCAGATGCTGATCCGCGACGAGGCGCAGCCCGCCATCCTGCGGCTGTGGCGCGCGCTTGGCCGGCTGCGTTCGACCGTGACCTTCATGAACACCGGTGCCCATCCCGATGACGAACACAGCGGGCTGCTGGCATATCTGCGCTTCGGGCGCGGGATGCGGATCGCGATCGCCTGTTCGACCCGGGGCGAGGGCGGCCAGAACGCGCTTGGCCCCGAACGCGGCGATGCGCTTGGCCTGATCCGCACCGCCGAGATGGAGGGCGCCGCCGAGGTGCTGGACGCGCATATCGCCTGGGTCGGCTTCGGCACCGACGATCCGGTCCATGATTTCGGCTTCTCGAAGGATGGCGAGGATACGCTGCGGCGTTGGCGGGGCGATCCGGGGCAAGCAGATACGGGACCAGCAGATACGGGACAATCAGATACGGCGCAGGCTGATTTTGGGCATAATGCGCCTGGGCCGGGCGATCTGGTGACGCGGCGGCTGGCGGGCATGTATCGCGCGATGCGGCCCGATATCGTGCTGCCGACCTTTCTGGACGTGCCGGGCCAGCACGGCCATCATCGCGCCATGACCCGCGCCGCCCATGCCGCGCTGGCGCTTGCCGCCGATCCGGGTGCCGATCTGGGCGATGTCCATGGCGGCGATCTGGCGCCATGGCGGGTCGCGAAATTCTATCTGCCCGGCTGGTCGGGCGGCGGCGGCACCTATGATGATGAGGTGCCGCCCCCCGCGACCACAGTGACGGTTCAGGCCGACGTCCGCGCGCCGGTCCTGGGCGTGCCTTATGACCGCATCGGCGAATGGTCGCGGCGCCGCCATGGCTCGCAGGGGATGGGGGACTGGCCCGATCCGCCGCAGCTTTCATGGCCATTGCATCGCCCGGATGGCGGGGCCGAGGGCGACATCACCGACGACCTTCCCGCCGATCTGCACCAGCTTGCCGAAATGACCGGGCTGCCCGAACTGGCCGAAGCCGCGCAGGCGATCGACGCGGCCATCGCGGCCTTCCCCGACCCCGAGGCCATCATCGCGCCCCTGCTGCACGCTGCCGCCAGCCTGCGCGCGGCCGAGGCGGGATTACCCGCCGCTGTCGCGGAAGCCCATGGCCACCGGATCGCGAACAAGCGGCGCGAGATCGACCTCGCTCTGGCCGAGGCCGCCGGCATCCGCCTGCATCTGGCCGTGACGCCGCCCGACCCCGCAGCGGGTCAGCAGGCGGCGCTGACCGTTGCCGCCGAACATGGCGAGGAGATGCGCATTCTCAGCACCCGCTTTCATGCGCCGGACGGCGTCACGATAGCCGATGACCTGCTGAGCGTGGCGAAGGACGCAATCCCATCGCCCAATTTCACCGCCCTCTGGTCGCCCTTCGGCGACAGCGCCACCCTTTGGGCCGAGGTCGAGGCCGAATTGCGCGGCCACCGCCTGACCCTTCCGGTCGCGGCCCTGCCGGATCTGCGCATCCTGCCGAACCAGACAGCGGATATTTCGCCCGCGGCGGTCCTGCTGACCCCGGCCCGGCGCAGCGCCCGGCTGATGCTGCAACCTGCCGATGCGCGACTGCCGCCGGTTGACGGCCTTTTGGTCGAGACGCTGCCGGATGGCGGGCTGTCGCTGTCATGGCCGCCGGGTGCCGCACCCATGCGGCAGGCGCTGGCGTTGCGCAACCCGGATGACAGCGCCGCCGATACGATCCGGCGCGTCGCGCTGCCGGACGGCAGCCATGCGCCCTTGCGCGCGCCGGCGCGGCTGGAGGTTCTGGCCGTCGATACGGCGGCCCCCGCCGGGCGCATCGGTGTGATCGCGGGGACGGATCGTAGCGCCGAATGGCTGGAGCGGCTCGGCGCGGATTTCGATTTGATCGAGCGGCCCGATCCCGGCGTGCTGGCCGAATATGACAGCGTTCTTCTGGGGGTGATGGCGATGGCGCGGGGCGATGTCGCGCCCGGCACATTGCGCAGCTATGTCGAGGGCGGCGGCAATCTTCTCAGCTTCTATCAGCGCCCCGACCGGGGCTGGAACGCCGATCGCAGCGGTCCCGCCTTTCTGCGCGTGGGCACGCCCTCGCTGCGCTGGCGGGTGACGGACCCGGAGGCGGCGGTCACCGTGCTTCTGCCCGATCACCCGCTGCTGACCGGCCCGAACCGGATCGGGCCCGAGGATTGGCGGGGCTGGGTCAAGGATCGCGGGCTTTACTTCGCCGCCGAATGGGACCCGGCCTATCAGCCGCTTCTGTCGATGTCCGACCGGGGCGAAGCGCCGCTTCTGGGCGCGCTGATCTCGGCCCGGATCGGGCAGGGGCGGCACAGCTATTGCGCGCTGTCGCTGCCCCAGCAGATGGATGCGCTTGTGCCCGGCGCGTTCCGGCTGTTCGTGAACCTGCTGGCCCCGATGGCTGCCGGCTAGGGTTCGCGCCGCATCGGCGCATCACCCGCCGGTGCCAAAGGCCAATTCAACGGCGGGTCATGCGCCAACAACCGGACCGGCCCGGTCTGTCTCGGGGCCGATCGCCACCGGGCGGGGTTCACGCCCCCGAGGGGCGGCCCCCGCCGGCTGGAGACAATGCTTGCCTGTTTCGGGGCATCGTGCCGAACCAAACCAGACGTTCGCCGGAGGACGTCCAGCGGTGCCTCTCGACCGACCGGCTGCCGGGCCGGAAGCGTTCAGGCCCCGGCGCGGCGATCCTCTTGCACCATGCGGGCCAGCTTGGCGCCGATCATCATCGCCGGGGCGTTGGTGTTGCCCGAGACGATCTCGGGCATGATCGAGCAATCGGCCACGCGCAGCCCTTGGACGCCGCGCACGCGCAGGCGCGGATCGACCACGGCGCCATCGTCGGGCCCCATCCGGCAGGTGCCGGTCGGGTGATAGATAGTGGTCGAATTCATCCGTGCCCAGTCCAGCACCTCGTCATAGCCCTGCACGTCGGGGCGGGGGCGGAATTCCTCGGAAATGGCGGATTTCAGGGGTTCCGTCCGGGCCAGTTCGCGGGCGATCTCGATCCCGGCGACGATCGTGTCGCGGTCGGTCTGGGTGGCCAGATAATTCGGATCGATCCGCGGCGCGACCAGCGGATCGGCCGATTGCAGGGTGATCGTGCCCCGGCTTTCGGGGCGAAGCTGGCACACCGACTGGGTGAAGGCCGAGAAGGGATGCACGCCCTCGCCGGGGCTGTCGGCGGACCACGGCTGGATATGGAACTGAATGTCGGGCGTGGCGAGACCCGGCCGGGTGCGCATGAAGCCAAACACAAGGCTCGCCGCCATGGTCATCGGGCCGGTGCGGAACAGCGCGTATTCCAGCCCGATCTTCGCCTTGTTGAACAGGCTGCGCACCTCGTCGTTCAGCGTCGCCTCGCGGGTCTTGAAGACCAGCCGGGCCTGAAGGTGGTCCTGCAGGTTGCGGCCGACCTCGGGGGCGTCGTGCTGAACGGCGATGCCGTGGTCGCGCAGATGCGCCTGATCGCCGATGCCCGACAGCATCAGGATCTGCGGGCTGCCGATGGCACCGGCACACAGGATAACCTCGCGCCCGGCCCGGATCACCGCACGGCTGCCATCGGGGTGCTGCACCTCGACCCCGGTGGCGCGGCCATCCTCGATGATGACGCGGCGGACCTGCGATTTGGTCACGACCTCAAGGTTTTGGCGGTCGCGGATCGGTTTCAGGAAGGCCACGGCCGAGGAACAGCGCCATCCCTTGTTCACGGTCAGCTGAAAATGGCCGACGCCGTCCTGAACCGGGCCGTTATAATCGGGGTTATAGGGATAGCCGTTGGCCTTGGCGGCCTCGATCCACAATTCGCAGATGCGGCGGCGCAGGCGCGGGTCGGAGACCTGCAACGGGCCGTGCGTGCCGCGCCCCTCGCCACCGCCCGGACGCTGGAAGGTCTCCAGCTCCTCAAAGATCGGGCCCACGTCGCGCCACGACCAGCCCTCATTGCCCATCTGCGCCCAGTGGTCGTAATCCTCGCGCTGGCCACGGACGTAAAGCAGCCCGTTCAGCGACGAGGACCCGCCCAGCACCTTGCCGCGTGGCCAGTGAAGCGAGCGGCCGTTCAGCCCCGGATCGGGCGCCGTCTCATAGCACCAGTCGAAATTCGGGTTGTGCATGGTCTGGAAATAACCGACCGGGACATGGATCCACGGGCTGGTGTCGCGGTTGCCGGCCTCGAGCAGGACGACCCGCTGCGAGGGATCGGCGGAAAGATGGTTGGCGACCACGCAGCCGGCCGATCCCGCGCCGACCACAACGTAATCCGCGACTTCAGATGCCCGTTTCATGGCATGCTCCTTGCAAGATGGCTGTCGGATGCAAGTGCCGTCAGGCACTTGCCGTTTGCATCGGCGCGCCGCTGCGGTTGCGCCTTCCGATCAGGATGGCGCTGACCATCGACACCAGCCCGGCGAACACGACATAGACGCACAGCCAGAACGGGTCATTGCCATTGGCCGCCATCAGCGCCGTCGCGATCATCGGCGTAATCCCCGAGGCGAAGATGCCCGAGAACTGATAGACGAAGGACACGCCGGTATAGCGCACCGTGGGGTCGAACAGATCGGCGAACAGCGCCGCTTCGGGGCCATAGCACATCGGGTAAACGATCCCGAAGGGCAGCACGATCCCCAGAACCACCAGCACCGGATCGCCCGTGGACATCAGCGCGAATGCCGGAAACACGCTGAGCACCAGCAGAAGCGAGCCGATGGCATAGGTCTTGGGCCGTCCGATGTGGTCCGAAAGCCGTCCGAAGAAGGGAATGCAGAACACCATCACGATCGCGGCGGCGGCAACTGTCCACAGCGCGAAGGACCGCTCCATCCCGATGTCACGGGTCAGATAAAGGATCGAGAACACCGCGAAGACGTTGAAGAACACGCCGTCGATATAGCGGGCGCCCATGCCCAGGATGACGTTGCCCGGATAGCGCTTGAGCATCTGCATGAAGGGCAGGCCCTCATCGCGCCCGCGCGATTCCGCCCGTGCTTTCTTGAATTCGGGGCTTTCGCCGATATTGCTGCGGATCCAGGTGCCCAGCACCACCAGAATGACCGAGGCGATGAAGGCCGCGCGCCAGCCCCACGCCATGAACGACTCGTCCGGCAGCATGGTCAGAAGCGCCATCACGCCGGAAGCCATGAACAGGCCCAGCGACAGCCCGATCTGCGGGATCGAGGCATAGAAGCCGCGCTTGCCTTCGGGTGCAAACTCATAGGCCATCAGCACCGCGCCGCCCCATTCGCCGCCGATGCCGATGCCCTGCAGCACGCGCAGCACCAGAAGCAGGATCGGGGCAAGGATGCCGATGGTCTCATACGTGGGCAGAAGGCCGATCATCACGGTCGCGCCGCCCATCAGCAGAAGCGTCAGCACCAGCATGGTCTTGCGGCCGATGCGGTCGCCGAAATGACCGAAGATCAGGCCGCCCAGCGGGCGGGCGACAAAACCCACCGCAAAGGTGGCATAGGCCAAGAGCACCGATACGGTCGGATCGTCCGAGGGGAAGTAAAGCTTGTTGAAGACGATCCCGGCGACGACGCCGTAAAGGAAAAAATCGTACCATTCGATGGTCGAGCCGACGAGGCTTGCAAAGACCACCTTTCTGACATCGTTCTCTCGGCCGCCAGCCGGTTTGGCCTGGCCAATAGTTGCCGCCATGATATCCTCCCTGAATGCTGCGATGCTGCCCAATTGTTCAGCTATCCCCGGCGACTCCTCCGCCATGCCGGTAATTACCAAATTTACGCTGCGTCACCAAACCGTGTCAAAAGGTTTTTGATAGTTCTACTCTCATTTATTGAAATTCATGCGACGCTATGGCCAATTGGACCCACGACGGCGACGTTGTAAGATCGCAACCTACAGCGACGGAACCCAGGACCATGCGGCCCATTCAGGACGAAAACACCCTTCCCCCCAGTTTCCGGAATCTGCAGATTCTTGAAGTGGTTGCCGCCCTTGGACGGCCCCTGACCGCGACCGAGATCAACGCCGAGCTGAAGCTGCCGGTCCCGACCATTCACCGTCTGGTCGGCAATCTGGAGGCCGAGGGCTATCTGATCCGCCATATCGACGGGCGCAGCTATCAACCGGGGCCGAAACTGCGCCAGATGATGCGGGGCGTCATCCGCTTCTGGCATCAGGACCTGCCACAGCGCGACGTGCTGATTCGCCTGAACCAGAGGGTCGGCGAAACCTGCAATCTGGCGATCCCGGATGGCGACGCGATGCTGTATGTGGACCGGGTCGAAACGCAATGGCCGCTGCGCATTCAGCTGCATGTCGGCTCGCGCGTGCCGCTGCATGCCACGTCGGCGGGCAAGATGTGCCTGTCGCAGATGAATGACGGCAAGCTGCAACGCTATCTGAAGCGTGCCGAGCTGAAGGCCTATACCCCGCAGACGATCACCGACCCGCAGCGGTTGCGCGACGCGCTGCGCCAGATCCGCGAACAGGGATATTCGACCGATTCCCAGGAACTGGTGCCGGGCATGATCGCGCTGGCGGTTCCGGTTCTGGACCGCGTGGGCGAATTGATAGCGACGGTCTCGTTCCATGCCCCGATCCAGCGGCTAACGCTGGAGGGTGCGATGAAATACCTGCCCGACCTGCGTGCCGCGGCCGAGGAACTGTCGCAACTGGCCTGAGCTGCCTGACCGGAACTTCAGGCCCGGTGACAGGCGACGACGTGGCGGGGGCCAAGCTCGCGCAGGCGAGGCATCTCCTGCCGGCAGATGTCGATGGCGATCGGGCAGCGCGAGGCGAAGCGGCAGCCTTTCGGCAGGTTGACCGGGCTGGGCGGATCGCCCTGCAATCGCGCCCCACCGCCACGCCGGCGATGTTCCGGCGCAAGTGAGGGCGCGGCGGCGATCAGCGCCTGCGTATAGGGGTGCAGCGGGCGCGCGAAGATCTCTGCCGCCGGGGCCTTTTCGACGATCTGGCCCAGATACATCACCGCAATTTCGTCGCAGATATGGCGCACGACGCCCAGATCGTGGCTGATGAACAGATAGGTCAGCCCGGTTTCGCGCTGCAGCCGCCGGATCAGGTTCAGCACCTGCGCCTGCACCGCCACATCCAGCGCCGAGACCGGCTCGTCGAAGACGATCAGGTCGGGCCGGGTCGCCAGCGCCCGCGCCAGCCCGATCCGCTGCCGCTGGCCGCCGGAAAACTGATGCGGATAAAGCGATTTCAGCTCGGCCCGAAGGCCCACCTGCGTCAGCAACTCCTCGACCCGCGCATCGCGGCCCGAGGCCTCGCCCAGCCCCAGCAGGTCCATCGGCTGGCGGATGATGCGCCCGACCCTTTCGCGCGGGTTGAGCGACGAGAACGGATCCTGAAACACCATCTGAAAGCGCGGGCGGGCGCGGCGCAACTCCTCGCCCTCGATGCGGCTGATCGGGGTGCCGTCAAGGTCGACCTCGCCGGCGGTGATCGGGGCCAGCCGCATGACGGCAAGCGCGGTCGTGGTCTTGCCCGAACCGGATTCGCCGACAATCCCCAGCGTCTGGCCGCGCAGGATGTCGAAGCTGACCCCATCGACGGCGTGGACGGTGCGCCCGTTCGGCGCCGGGAAATGCACCTTGAGGTCGCGGACGGAAAGAAGCTGGTTCATGCCGGAACCTCCTGGGGTTCAAGCCGGATGCAGGCGGCCGAGTGATTGGCCGAGATCGCGACATGGCGCGGCTGGGCCAGAAGGCAGGCGTCGATGGCCAGCGGGCAACGCGGCGCAAAGGCGCAGCCCCGGCCCAGATCGGTCAGCGCCGGCACGATGCCGGGAATTTCCGGCAGATCGGCGTCGGGATCGGCGTCGATGCGGGGGATGCTGGCCAGCAGCCCGCGCGTATAGGGATGGCCGGGATTGTCCAGCACCGCATCGGCCGGGCCACGCTCGATGATCCGGCCGGCATACATGACCGCGACCTTGTCGGCCATTTCCGCCACCGCGCCCATGTCATGGGTGATCAGAATGATCGCGGTGCCGGTGCGCTGGCGCAGATCGTCGAGCAGCGTGAAGATCTGCGCCTGCACGGTCACGTCCAGCGCGGTCGTGGGTTCGTCCGCGATCAGCAGCTTCGGTTCGCAGGACAGCGCCATCGCGATCATCACCCGCTGCCGCATGCCGCCGGACAACTGGTGCGGATAGGCGTCCGCGCGCAGTTCCGGTTCCGGGATGCCGACGGCGCGCAGCATCTCGACCGCGCGGGTCCGGGCGGCGCGGGGACTGGCCTTCTGATGCAGGCGCACCGCCTCGGCGATCTGTTCGCCGCAGGTAAAGACCGGGTTCAGCGAGGTCATCGGCTCCTGAAAGATCATGGCGATGTCACCGCCACGGATCCTGCGCAGCTCCGACTGCGGCAGCTTGGTCAGGTCGCGGCCCTGAAAGCCGATGCTGCCGCCGACGATCCGGCCGGGCGGTGACGGGATCAGCCCGAGGATCGACAGCGCGGTCATGCTTTTGCCGCAGCCGGATTCGCCGACGATGGCCAGCAACTCGCCCGGTGCGACGGTGAAGGACACATCGTCCAGCACATGGGCCACGCCCCGGCGGGTGGCGAAATCGACCTTGACGTTACGGATGTCCAGAACGGGATCGGCCATGGCTCAGCGCTCTCTCAGACGGGGGTTGAAGGCATCGTTCAGGCCGTCGCCGACAAGGCTGACGCCCAGCACGGTCAGAAAGATCATCACGCCGGGCAGCGTCACCACCCACCACGCGTCGAGCAGATATTCCCGGCCCGAGCCGATCATCAGCCCCCAGGACATGACGTTCGGATCCGACAGACCCAGAAAGCTCAAGCCCGCCTCGAACAGGATCGCCATGCCGATGGTCAGCGTGGCCGAGACGATCAGCGGCGGCAGCGCATTGGGCAGGATCACCCGCCAGATGATATTGCCGTCGCCCGCGCCGATGGCGCGCATGGCGCTGACATATTCCAGCGTGCGGATGCGGCGGAACTCGGCCCGGGTCAGGCGCGCGGTCTGCGGCCAGCTGACGATGCCGATGGCCAGCGCCACGTTCATCAGCGTCGGCTGAAACAGCGTCACCACCACCATCGCGAACAGCAAGGGCGGCAGCACCTGAAAGAACTCGGTCACGCGCATCAGCAGATCGTCGACCCAGCCGCCATAGAACCCGGCATAGGCGCCGATCACCACCCCGATCACCATGGTGATCAGCGCGGCGGCAAAGCCCACCGCCAGCGTGGCGCGGCCGCCCGCGATCAGCCCCGCAAGGATGTCGCGGCCAAGGTTGTCGGTGCCCAGCGGGATCGTCGGATCCTCGCCCGGCGGCGACAGCGGCGCCCAGACGATCTCGAACGGATCGACGTGATACAGGAACGGCCCGGCAAAGGTCATCAGCACGACCAGCGTCAGCAGCAGCAGCCCCAGCATGGCCGAAGGGCTGCGGCGAAAGATGTCCCAGGCTTCGGCCATCGGGCCACGGGCGGCTGGAACCGAGGTTCTGGCTTGCGCGATCATGGGCTCAATGTCCTTTGGCAAGGCGCGGATCCAGCAGACGCGAGACGAAATCGGTCAGCAGGTTCGCGATGATGACAAGCAGGGTGGAAAAGAACAGGATGCCCAGCACGGTCGGATAGTCGCGGGCGAGGATCGACTGAAAGGCCAGCGTGCCAAGACCGGGCCAGCTGAACACCGTCTCGACCAGAACCGCGCCGGAAATGATGGCGCCGAACTGCATCCCGGCCACGGTGACGACCGGCAGAAGCGCGTTGCGGAAGGCGTGATGGTTCAGCACCCGCCTTTCGCTGACGCCCTTGGCGCGGGCGGTGCGGATATAGTCGGCGCCCAGCACCTCCAGCATCGAGGCGCGGGTCAACCGGCTGTATTGCGCCAGATAGACCAGCCCCAGCGTCAGCGCGGGCAGCACCAGATGGTGGGCGATGTCCAGCGCCCGGACCAGCGGGCCGCCCTGTTTCACGATATTGATCATACCGGCGACCGGGAACAGCGGTATCTTGGCCGCGAACAGGATCACCAGCATCAGCCCGGTCCAGAAGACAGGCGCCGAATAGCCGACCAGCGACAGGACCGTGACCAGCGTCGAGGCGATGCCGCGCGGCTTCCGCGCCGCCATGACGCCCAGCCGGGTGCCGACGATCAGCGCGAAGGCCAGCGCGGCGGTGACCAGCAGCAGCGTCGGCCCCAGCCGCGACAGGATCAGTTCCACCACCGGGCGGTTATAGAAATACGAGGTGCCCAGATCGCCCTGCAGCGCCCGGCCCAGATACAGCCCCAACTGCGTCAGGATGGGCTTGTCCAGCCCGTATTGCTGGCGGATGGCGGCCATGACCTCGGCATTGGCGCCGCCCATCTCGCCCGCGATCACCTCGGCCGGGTCGCCGGGGGCAAGCTGGATCAGCAGGAAGTTCAGCACCAGCACGGCAAGGATCAGGGCGGCTGCGTAAAGCAGCTGCCGCAGGATACGATAAGCCATCGGAAATCTCCGCCTATTGCTTCAGCCAGACCTCGTCCATCGGGCCCATCGGACCCCAGATCGAGATCGGCGGGTTCTGCACCGCCTGATTGTAGACCGTGTGATAGGGCACTTCGTTGATATAGTGGATCGGGATGTCGTCGGTGATCTGCTTGAAGGCCTGCGCGTAAAGGTCCTTGCGACGGGCCTGATCCGCCTCGACCCCGGCCTCGTTCAGCAGCTTGTCGACGTTCTCGTTGCAATATTGCTGGGTGTTCGACCAGATGATGCCCTCGCGGATGTTCGAGCACAGATAGGTCCGGTTCACCCCGATCACCGGGTCGCCCCAGTTGAACACCTGATCCATGGTCATGTCGAAATCATAGCTCGAGATGCGCTGCGCCCAGGTCGGAAAATCCGGCGAGGCGCGGACGCTGACCGTGACCCCGACCTTGGCCAGCGCCGCCTTGACATATTCCGCGACGGCGCGCTGCTGTTCCTCGTTATCGGGGATATAGTCGATCTGAAGCTCCAGCTTCTTGCCGCCCTCGCCATATCCCGCCTCGGTCAACAGCGCCTTGGCCTTGTCCAGATCAAAATCATAGCGGGCCACATCCTCGGTGAAGAAGGGGCTGCTTGAGACCACCGGCTCGATCGCCGGCTTCGACAGCCCGGCATGCAGCGCCTTGGTCACGAAATTGCGGTCGATGGCATAGCCGATCGCCTGACGCACGCGCACATCCGACAGCGCCGGGTGCTTGGTGTTGAAGGCCAGCCAGTTGATCGGGCCGATACCGGCTTAACCCTTGTCGGTCAGACCCATGCCCTGAGCCTTCTCCAGACGCCGGATCAGCCGGGTTGAATCGAGCAGCGGATAAAGCTGCGCCTCGCCCGATTCCATTGCCAGAACGGCCGAGTTCGCGTCCTGATATTGCTTGATCACGATGCTGTCGAGATAGGGTTTTCCTTCCAGAAAGAAGCCGTCATAGCGTTCCAGAACGATATACTGGCCCGGCTCGAACTGGGTGACCTTGAACGGGCCCGAGCCGACCGGCAGGTTGTTCTTGGGGTTCGACTTGATGTCCTGACCATCGTCAAAGACATGCTTCGGCAGGATCGGCGTCAGCGCCGAGGACAGCGCCAGCAGGATCGCCGGATGCGGCGTTTTCATGCGGATGACCACGGTCTGCGGATCGGGCGCCTCGAACGCCTCGACCGGCGCCAGCATGGATGAGAAGGGGTGATTGTCCTTGACCACGCCCAGCGACCAGATCACATCCTCGGACGTGATCGGCTTGCCGTCATGGAAGGTCGCGCCCTGCCGCAGCTTCAGCGTCAGCACCTTGTTGTCGGGGCTGAACTCCCAGCTTTCGGCCAGATAGGGCTGCGGGGTGAAATCCTCGCCATAGCGCAGCAGCGTGGCGAATATCTGCGCGGCCGGCACGGCGGTGGCGATGCCGGATTGCACCGCGGCGTTCAGGTGCCGGGGCTTCTGGATCGAGGCCACGACCAGCGTGCCGCCGCGCTGCGGCTGGTCCTGGGCGAAAAGCGGCGACGAGCACGCCAGAACGGTCAGGGCGGCGGCGCCGCCAAGCAGGGTGCGACGGCTGAAGTTGGGGGTGAGTTTCATCGGTCTCTCCTGTCGGGACATGCGCCGGATCTTTGTGCCGGTCGCGGACAGGTCATGAATCCGCCACAAGGGTGCCATGCGGCAAATGCATTTTTGCAGCCGAATTCCTCAGAAATCCTGTGGAATGTAGGGGCGGACAAAGGCGCGGTCGAATTCGCCGCGCACCGCCTGCATCTCGCAAGTGGCAATAATCGCTTCGGAAACCGGTGCAAGCTTGACGTCGCGTCGGGTCAGAAAACCGGCCCGGGGTGCGACGTGATCCCCCGCCAGCGGCAGCCGGACCAGATCGCCGCTGGCATAGGTCTGCTTGCTCATCGGGCGGATGTTGAACACGCCATAGCACATTCCGGCCGCGATCAGCGCCCGCATCATGTCGGTCGAGCGCGCCGAATAGACCACGTTCGGCTTTAGCCCGCGCGCCGCGAACAGGTCCATCAGATAGCGCCGCGACAGTTCCAGATCCAGCACCACCAGCGGCTCGGGCGCGAGCTGTTCAAGCGTCACGAAACGGCCGCTGGCCAGCGGATGCGACACCGGCAGCGCCGCGTGCGGATAGCCCACGAACAGCGACAGGAAGCGATAGGCCAGTTCATGCACCGGGCCGTAGCACAGCGCGAAATCGGCGTCGCCGCTATCCAGAATCCGCCCGATTTCCTCGGAGTTTCCCTCGATCACGTCGATCTTCAGATCGGGGTAACGCTGGCGGACCTCGGACAGGATCGTCGGCAAAAGGATCGGCGCCAGCGGCGTGAAACAGGCGATCCGGGCGGTGCCGTCGACGATCTGTTCCAGATCGGTGATCTTGCTGTTGAACCGCGCCTGCGCCGCCAGCAACAGCCTGATTTCGTCCAGAAACTTGCGGCCGAACGGCGTGACCGCGATCCCGCGCGACGGCACGCGGGCAAAGATCGGCTGCCCGGCCTGCGCCTCGATATGGTCGATGGCGGCGGCGATCGAGGATGGCGAGACCGCCAGCGCCTCGGCCGCCGCGGTGATCGACTGATGCCGCTCGGCCGCTTCCAGATAGCGCAGGTGCTTCAGCGTGTAATGCATCTCATCCTCAGCGAAATAGAGGAATTACCCCGTAATTATGCATTTCACGCAGGATATTTGTCACGATTATTCTGCATCTCAGCCCCATCCGACGGAGAGTTGCATGACCCCGACCCTTTTTTCCGCCCGCCGCATCATCACCATGGACCCGTCCCGCCCCGAGGCCACGCATGTCCTTGTATCCGGCGACGGCCGGATCCTCGCCGTGGGCACCCCGGATGAGATGGGGGATTGGGGCGAGGCGACCCGTGACGACCGATTCGCCGACAAGATCCTGATGCCGGGCTTTGTCGAGGGGCACGCGCATATGATGGAAGGCTCGGTCTGGCGCTTTACCTATCTGGGTCATTACGGTCGCATCGCCCCCGATGGCCGCCACTGGGACGGCATCACCAGCACCGATGCGCTGATCGCGCGGCTGCGCGAACGGGCGGCGGAACTGGGCGACGGGCCGGTGGTCGGCTGGGGTTTCGATCCGCTGTTCGTCCCCGGCGAGCGGCTGTCGCGGCTGGATCTCGACCGGGTTTCGACCACGCAGCCGGTGGTGGTGCTGCATTCCAACATGCACCTGCTGACCGCCAACAGCGCAGCACTGGCACTGGCGGGCTATGACGAAACCACCGACGTGCCGGGTGTTTTGCACAGCGCCGACGGCCAGTTGCATGGCGAATTGCACGAAATGGCCGCGATGTTCCCGGTCATGCGCCGCGTCGGTGCCAGTTTCCGCAATCTGGGCGGCGACCCCGAATCGATCTGGAATTTCGCCCGCTCGGCCTGCCGGGCCGGGGTGACGACCTCGACCGATCTGCTAAGCGATCTGGCCGAGGAAACGCTGGCCGATCTGTTGGCCACGACCGCCGAGGACGGCTATCCGCTGCGCGTGGTGCCGATGCTGTCGGCACTGGCGCTGCCCCCGGCCGAGGTCGGTCCGCGGGCGCTGGAACTGCGCGCGCGCTCGACCGACCGGCTGCGGATGGGCGGCGTCAAGATCATCACCGATGGCTCGATTCAGGGCTTTACCGCGCAATTGCTGGCGCCGGGCTATTATCGCGGCACCGATAACGGCATCTGGAACATCGCCCCCGAGGCCTTGAACGCCATGGTCGACGACCTGAACCGGCAGGGCATCCAGATGCATATTCACGTCAACGGTGACGGCGCCAGCCTTGCCGCGATCGAGGCGCTGGAGGCCGCGCTGGCGGGCCATTTCCGCCCCGATCATCGCCACACGCTGCAACATTGCCAGATGGCCGACCGGGCGCAATTGCGCCGCATCGCCGCGCTGCAATGCTGCGTGAACCTGTTCGCGAACCACCTCTATTATTTCGGCGACAAGCATTATGAGATCACCATCGGCCCGGAACGCGCCTGCCGGATGAACCCCTGCGCCAGCGCGCTGGAACTGGGCATACCGCTGGCAATCCATTCTGATGCCCCGATCACCCCGCTGGCGCCGCTGGTCACCGCATGGTGCGCGGTCAACCGCCAGACCGACGGCGGACGGCAGCTTGGCACCTCCGAACGCATCTCGCTGGATCAGGCGCTCTATACCATCACGCTCGGCGCCGCCCATACGCTGAAGCTCGATGCCGAAATCGGCTCGGTCGAGGTCGGCAAGCGCGCCGATTTCGTCGTGCTGGAGGACGATCCCCATGCCCTCGGCCCCGAGCGGCTGCGCGAGGTGCGGGTCTGGGGGACGGTGTTCGGCGGCCAGCCGGTCCAGACGGGATCGTTCTGAATGGACGCGGCCCTGCCGGTCAATCTGCTCTGCGGCTATCTGGGCGCGGGCAAGACCACGCTACTGAACCGGCTGCTGGAACAGGGTGATCAGCGCATTCTGGTCATGGTCAATGATTTCGGCGACATCGCTGTCGACGCCGCGATGATCGCGGGCCGTTCGGCCGAAACCATCCAGCTCAGCAATGGCTGCATCTGCTGTTCGATGGGGGGGGGCCTGTTCGAGGCGTTCGAACGCGCGCTGGCGCTGCGCGACCGCGTCGACCGGCTGGTGATCGAGGCAAGCGGTGTCGCCGAACCCGACCGACTGGCGAATTTCGCCCGCGCCGAGCGTGATCTGGATTGCCGCGCCGTCATCGCTGTTGTCGATCCACAAAGCCTTGCGGAGCGGCTGGCGGACCCGCGGATCGGCAAGGTGGTAAAGCGCCAGATCGCCGGCGCCGACGCGGTATTCCTGTCCCGCGCCGATGTCGCCGAGCCCGCCGCGATGCGCCACGCCGCCCGGCTTGTTGGCGGCATCAACCCGCTGGCCAGCCAGCACCAGCGGCTGGATGGCGGATTCATGACCACTCTGGCCGCCTCGCATGACGCGAAAAGCCTTGCGGCCGTGACCGTGGGCGAAAATCACAAGAACCTGTTTGCCAGCCGCACCATCGCGGTCGGCGCGATCCCGGATTCGCAAGACCTGACCGCGATCCTGACCCGCCATGCCGGCGCGATCCACCGGCTGAAGGGGTATGTTCAGTTGCCGGATATGGCGCAGATCCACCTGCTGCAACTGGCGGGTGGCGTTCTTTCACTGGAACCCGTCGACGCGCCCGAGGGCGTCGCGGTCAACCGACTGGTGGCGATCTCGCCCGATGCGGGCGCGCTGGCGAAGCTGGCGGCGGAGGTCGAGAATATCGGGATCATCAGCGCGGTTCCGGAATGACGCGGATGTATCCGCACCGAGCCTTACGGATGTTTCGGCGCGGGATGTGCCGCTCGTTGTGAAACGGCGGCTATGCAGGGGCATGGTTCCGCGTAACGGCGACGATGCCGGTCGCAGGCGGCAACGCCGGCGTGCCGCCAAGGCCAGCTTGACGGGGCAGGGCGGAACCTGCCGTTGAAAACGCAGGCCACCGCGCGTCTGTCCGCTTTCGGGACTGATGCGTCGATGACCCGGCCGAGGGTCGCCTGGGTTGCGGTTAGCCAATAAAAATATTATTATTCAATGTGTTGACTGCAATTCGTTGGACACATTCTGATGTGAACCCATGCCTGAACCGTGGCGGCGGCGGCACAGTCGGCTGCGCGGGTCAGTGGAAACCCCGAAAATTCTGGACCCGAACGCCCCGATCATGTCATCAAGGGCGCCTTTTTCAATCCCAAGGAGGAATCGCCATGCGACCCGGTCGCACCCCGCCCGTGACCCTGAACCTGACCCGCCGCGCGCTCGCGCACCGGCTGGCCGGCGCTGCCGCCGTGATCGGCATCGGGGATAGCGCGGTGGCGCGGCAGGCGGTGAACCCGGCGCCGGTCCTGGACCCCGAGTTGCGCGATGCGGCGCTGCGCGGTCTGGCTCTGGCCGGCTATCGCGGCGACCCGGTGACGGCGGCGGCGGCGAATGCCGCGCTGGACCGGCTGGCGGCAACCGACCCCGAGGCCGCCCTGCTGGGCCGCATCTATCAGATCCTCGACGTGCGCCCGGCGCGGTATTGGCCCGAGGATGTGCCCGAGGCGGCGGCGGCCGATCTGGCGGTATTGCACGCGGCCATCCGTGCCTGCCAGCCGGTGGCCTTCGGCTATACCGACCTGTCGGGGAACGAGACCACGCGCAGGGTCCTGCCGCTGGTGCTGGTCCACCCGCCTCAGGGCGTCAAGCTGCTGGCCTGGTGCGAGGAACGCGCGGGCTTTCGCCAGTTCTTCGTGCGCGCCATGACCGCGCTGACCCCGCAACCCGGTGATTTCGGCGCCGATCGCATGGCGCTGTTGCAGGGGCTTCTGGACAAGGAGACCGGGCGGGTCTGATCCCGCCCGGCCATGCCCGGTTCACGCGGCGCCGGTCACGTCCGGTCGCCGCCCCTCCCCAATTTTGCCCCCTCCCAATTTTGCCCTCCCGCATGCGCCAGCGCCGAGTGGTCAGTCGCAAACCCCGATTCTGGCCAGTTCGGCCCAAGGCCTCAGCTGCTAGACCGACGGCGGGTCGAGGATGAAGGGGGGAAGATGTCTGCCATTCAGGACCAGTTCGCGGCGCTGATGCGCCACAAGGCCGGCACCGAGCCGCCGCCCGTGCTGACGCCGGCGCTGGCGCGCAAGCTGATCGCGCGTCTGGACGGCGTTCGGCTGTTCGCGCATGGCTATGCGTTGCTGACCAATCTGACGCAAGGCCAGATCCGGCCGGCGGATCTGCTGGAATTCGCCTGGCATCACGAGTTGCAGGGGCTTTGCCTGCATGTTCTCGACGGCGAGGAAAACAGCCTGTCGCAAATGAACAACGCCCAGTTGCGGGCCTTTGGCGCGCGGGCCCGCGATCTGGGGCTGGATCTGCATGTCGAGATCAGCACCACCCAGCACGACAGCGTCGACCGCGCCGTCCACATCGCGCGCAGCATCGGTTCGCGCAATATCCGGGTCTATTCGCGGTATGAGGGCCGTCTGTCCGAGGTCATGGACCGGATCGAGGCGGATCTGCGCTATCTGGCGCTTCTCGCCGACCGCTACGATCTGAATTTCGACTTTGAACAGCATGAGGAACTGAAAAGCCACGAGATCGCGGCGCTGCTGCGCAAGGTGGATCATCCGCGCCTGAACGCGCTGTTCGACTTTGGCAACATGATCAACGCCAACGAGCGGCCCTTGCCGGCGCTGCGGGCGCTGGCGCCGTTCATCCGGCAGGTCCACCTGAAGGGCATCCGTATCGTCCCGCAGGGCAACGGCACCGGCCATTACGGCGTGTTGCAGGGCAGCCCCGAGGACGACATGCCCGGCCCCCGCATGTTCTATGAACTGCTGATGCTGGGCGAGCAGACGGCGCAGGTCGTGGCCTTCGCGCTGGAGCAGGAAAACCACTATGTCGCGCCGGCGTTCCGCCAGTCCGACGAGGGCGCGGATCCGTTCATTCCCTACCGCGAGATGAGCGACACCGGCCTGCCGCCCGGCCTGACGCTGGACAGCATGATGGCGGGCGAACACCGCTGGCTGGAAAATCAGCTTGCCTATATGCGCGGCCTGATCCGCGAGCTGCGCCTTTTGGCGGAACTGGTGCTGGCCGAGGCCGCCCAGCCCGTCACCCGATCCACCGAACTTATGGGAGAACCGCAATGACCGCTGCAAGCCGGGCCAAATGGCTGCGTTTTATCGTGCTGATCCTTGGTGGCGGCACGATTTACAAGCTGGCCAATATCAAGGACGCCTTCTATGTGCCCATGCAGGAAATCATGGGGCTGAGCCATACCCAGATCGGCACGCTGCTCAGCATCAACGCCATCGTCGCCACGGTGCTGTTCGTGGTCGGCGGCATGCTGGCCGACCGTTTCGACACCCGCAAGCTGATCCCGGTCGGATTGATCGGGGCCGGGCTGCTGGGTCTCTATATGGCGACGTTTCCGGGCTATAGCGGGATGCTGGTCATCTTCGCGCTGCTCGCGGTCTGCGCCGACTGCATCTATTGGCCGGCGCTTTTGAAGGCGATCCGCAATCTGGGCGATGACGACGAACAGGGCCGGATGTTCGGCTTTCTGGAAGGCGGGCGCGGGGTCGTCGATACCATCGTCGCCTTCTCGGCGCTTGGGGTGTTCGTCGCCATGGGGTCGGGCGCCGCGGGTCTGAAATCGGCGATCATCTTCTATGCGTTGATCGACATCGCCGCGGGCATCGTGACCTGGTTCCTGCTGCAGGGCGCCGCGGCCAAGACCGCCGACACCACGGCTGCCCCGTCCTCTGGCGCATCCGCGGGCATCCTTGCGGCGATCCGCGTCCCGGCGATCTGGCTGGTCAGCCTGAACGTGTTCATGGTCTATATCGTCTATTGCGGCCTGACCTATTTCATCCCCTACCTGAAAGAGATGTACAGCCTGCCGGTCGCGCTGGTCGGCGCTTACGGCATCATCAATCAGTATTTCCTGAAAGTGCTCGGCGGCCCGACGGGTGGATTTCTGGCCGACAAGAAGTTCCACAGCGCCAGCCGCTATATCCGCTGGGCCTTTCTGGCGCTGCTGCCGGTGATGGGGCTGATCGTGATGCTGCCGACCGGGCCGGGCTATATCTTCCCGGCGATGGCGGCGACGCTGTCCTTTGCCTTCATCGTGTTCACCATGCGCGGCGTGTTCTGGGCCCCGATGAGCGAGATCGGCATCCCCTCGAACATCACCGGCTCGGCCTTTGGCCTTGGCTGCCTGATGGGCTATGCGCCGGGCATGTTCGCCTACACGGTCTATGGCGCGATCCTTGACCGTTTCCCCGGGCAGCAGGGCTATACCTATGTCTTTGCCCTGATGAGCGTCCTTGCCGTGATCGGTTTCATCGTGGCCAGCGTGCTGACGCAGATGATCCGCAAAACCGCGGTTCCCCCCGACGCCGTGGCGGCCTGACCGCGCCTTGCCATGCCTTAAGAAAGGGGCCGCCCCATGGGGTGGCCCCTTTTCTATCGCGCCGCTTCGGCCACTACCCGGGCCAGCGCCGCCATGCCGGGGGCGAACTGACGCTCTGCGACCCCGGCGAAACCCAGCAACAGCCCGGGCCGTTCGGGCCGCGCCACGCAATAATCGCTGAGCGCATAGCCATGCACCCCGGCGGCGGCTGCGCGTTCCGCTATCACCCGGTCGCCCAGCCCCTGCGGCAACCAGACCACCGCATTCATGCCGCTGTCGGGGCGGTCGGCCTGAAACAGCCCGGCACCGGCCTGTTCCGCCGCCGCCATGAACTGATCGCGACGCTCCGCATAAAGCTGGCGCATGTGGCGCAGATGGGTGGCGAAATGCCCCTCGGCGATGAACTCGGCCAGCGCCATCTGCGCGGGCAGCGGCGCGCAGCGGAACATCAGCGCCACGGCGTTGCGGAACAGCCCGACTAGATCCGGCGGCAATACCAGATAGCCGATGCGCAGGGCCGGAAACAGCGCCTTGCTGAAGGTGCCGACATAGATCACCCGCCCGGCCCGGTCGATACTGTGCATCGAGGGCAGGGGGCGGCCCTGATAGCGGAACTCGCTGTCATAATCGTCCTCGATGATCCAGCCGCCCGTGGCCTCGGCCCAGTCGAGCAGCTTCTGCCGCCGCGCCGGCGACAGGGTCCGGCCCAGCGGATGGTTGCGCGAGGGCATCACGAAGGCCATGCGCGGATCGGGATGGGCAAGGAGCGCTGCATCGAAATCCATGCCCTCGGCGTCGACCGGCACATCCAGCAGCCGCCGGCCGAGCGAGCGGAACAGGTTGCGGGCGATGAAGGGACCCGGGTCCTCGAACAGGATCGCATCCTCGGGCTCGGTCAGAACCTGCGCGGCCAGCATGAAGGCGGCATGGGCGCCCGGCGTGATAACGATCTGTTCGGGCGTGCAGACATCACCGCGATGCAGCGCCAGATAATCCGCGATCGACTGGCGCAGCGGCAGATGCCCCTGCGGTTCGGAATAGCCCATCTGACCGCGATAGCTCATCTGGGTCTGGCGGTTCACGCATTGCTGCCAGACGGCAAAGGGAAAGTGATCATAGGCGGGGCTGTTCGGCAGGAAAGGGCGCGAGTCGTGGACGTCGATATCCGCGTCCAGCGTCCCCAGCCGGCCGCCGAATCCCGACACATTCGCCGCCGCGCCGACCGGCGTGGATGCCGCCTGACGCGGCGCGCCTTGCGGCAGATGCCGGGGCAGGGCGCTGGTCACGAAGGTGCCGGCACCGGCGCGCGTCTCGAGAAACCCTTCGGCCGCAAGCCGGTCCAGCGCCTCGGTGACCGTGGGGCGCGACACCCCCAGTTCAGCGGCCAGCGTCCGGCTGGAGGGCAGTTTGCTGCCTTCGGGCAGCGCGCCCGACAGGATGACGGCCCGCAACTGATCCTCCAACTGGCGCGCCAAGGTGGACGCGCTTTGTCGGTCCAGACTGATCCCCGACAGGATTGCACCGGATTGTCGTCGCGCCATGGCCTGGAACCTTGCCCCGCAGGATCGTCCGATTCCCTGATCCAGCATTGGCGAAATCGGCGCGAAGTCAAATCGAGAACGACGTTGGCCGGGATCCGCCATCCGTTTCCGGCGGCACCCTCCGTCATGCCGGCTGATCCGTACCGTGCTGGCGAAGGTGTAAGGTCGGCCCGACAGCACACGCATCGCGCGGACGCGGTTGCGCAGGGTCCGGCGCCGGTGGTCGGGTTTCGTGCGGCGATCGCGGTATCGGCCTGTCGGGCTTGGGCTGAACGTCGCGCACGCGCGGCCCTTCATCGGCGGGTCAAGCTTGGGTCGGCTGTTGTCGCGCCACGCCCGAACCCGCATGACCGCATCGGCATGTCCGCAAAAGGCATCGTCATATGCAGCCAGCCGATACCGGGCGCAACGGCTTCGATTGCCTGTCTAAATTCCCTTTTCCGCCACATGGACCCAATCTTCCGGGAAGGCGCGCTCGTATGATGCAAAAGCGCCTTCGTCGGCGCAAAGACGGCGTTCAGGCGGGGGCAAAAATCACCCCCGCCAGCGTCGTTCCCAAGCCTCATTGCTCAGCCGGCGATCCAGCAATCCTCCGCTGCGGCGTCCCGGACCGCGCTGCGCATCTGCTTTGCCGCGGCGACAAGATGGGCGATGGCACGCTCGACCTCGGGCCATCCGCGGGTCTTGAGACCGCAATCGGGGTTCACCCAAAGCCGTTCGGCGGGGATCAACTCGGCCGCCGCCTTCAGCAGCGCGACCATCGAGGCATCATCCGGCACGCGCGGGCTGTGGATATCCCAGACGCCCGGCCCGATCTCGTTCGGATAGGCAAGATCGCGGAACACCTCCAGAAGCTCCATGTCCGACCGCGAGGTCTCGATCGAGATCACATCGGCGTCCATCGCCGCGATGGCCGGCATGATGTCGTTGAATTCGGAATAGCACATATGGGTGTGGATCTGCGTCCCGTCCGCGACCGGGGTCGAGGCAAGGCGGAAGCAGTCGACCGCCCAGTCCAGATATTCCGGCCATTCGGCCTTGCGGATCGGCAGCCCCTCGCGGAATGCGGCCTCGTCGATCTGGATGACCGGCAGCCCGGCGGCTTCCAGATCGGCCACCTCGTCCCGGATCGCCAGCGCGATCTGGCGGCAGGTCTGGGCGCGGGGCTGGTCGTTGCGCACGAATGACCATTGCAGGATCGTCACCGGCCCGGTCAGCATCCCCTTCATCGGCCGGTCGGTCTGCGCCGCTGCGAACCGCGCCCAGTCCACCGTCATCGGCGCCGGGCGCGAGACATCGCCGAAGATCACCGGCGGTTTCACGCAGCGCGAGCCATAGGACTGCACCCAACCGTTTCTGGTGAAGAAAAAGCCGGCAAGCCGCTCGCCGAAATATTCCACCATGTCGTTGCGCTCGAACTCGCCGTGGACCAGCACGTCGAGCCCGGCTTTCTCTTGCCGGCGGATGCAGTCGCGGGTCTTGTCCTCAAGAAAGGCCCGATAGCCGGCATCGTTCAGATCGCCCTTGCGATGGGCGGCGCGGGCTTTTCGGATCTCGGCGGTCTGCGGGAAGGATCCGATGGTGGTCGTCGGATAGGCGGGCAGGCCAAGCCGGGCTTTCTGAGCCTTGATGCGGGTCGCAAACGGGCTTTGGCGGCGCAGGTCGGCCGGGGTCACCGCGGCGAGGCGGGCCTTGACGGCGGGGTCATGGATACGGGCCGAGGCCCCGCGCCGCGCGATGGCGGCATCGGCCGCGTCGAAGGCAGCGGCGGCGCTTGCCCGGCCATCGCCGGCTGCGCGGGCCAAGGCCGTCACCTCGTCCAGCTTTTGCCGCGCGAAGGCCAGCCAGCCGCGCTGTTCGGCGTCAAGCTCCGTTTCATGCGCCAGGTCCACCGGCACATGCAGAAGCGAACAGGACGGCGCGATCTCGACCCGGTCAGCGCCAAGCGCCCGCACCGCCTGATCGGCCAGCGCAAGCGCCGGTGTCAGATCGCCGCGCCAGATGTTGCGGCCGTCGATCAGGCCAAGCGACAGGGTCTTGTCGCCGATGGCCGCCAGCACGCCGCCAAGCTGACCCGGCGCGCGGACCAGATCGACATGCAGACCGTCCACCGGCAATTGGCAGGCAAGCTCCAGATTATCCCCAAGCGCCCCGAAATAGGTCGCAAGCAGGATTTTCGGGCCCTTGCCGCTGAGGGCGGCATAGGTGCGGCGCAGGGCTTCGGCCTCATCCCCGCTCAGGTCGCGCACAAGGATCGGTTCGTCGATCTGCACCCAATCGGCGCCGGCGGCTGCAAGGCTCGCCAGCAGTTCGGCATAAGCCGCAATCGCCTGATCCAGCAGCGACAGGGGGGTGACGCCTTCGGTCTTGGCCTTGGCAAGCGCCAGCCACGTCACCGGCCCGACCAGAACGGGGCGGGTCTGGATGCCTTGCGCGCGGGCTTCGGTGAACCGCCGCACGGGGATATCACTGGCAAGACGCAGGCGCGTCCGATCGGTCAGTTCCGGCACGATATAGTGGTAATTCGTATCAAACCACTTGGTCATCTCCATCGCCGGGGCGGCATCGGTGCCGCGCGCCATGGCGAAATAGGCGTCGAGCCCCTGCAACCCGCTGAACCGTTCGGGAACCGCACCAAGCATCGCCGTGGTATCAAGGATCTGGTCATAGAACGAAAAATCGTTCGACGGGATGCGCTGAATTCCGGCATCGACCTGCGCCGCCCAGTTCGCCGCGCGCAGATCGGCGCCGACGCTTTCAAGCGCCGCCGCACCGATCTCGCCCTTCCAATAGGCTTCCACGGCCTTCTTGAGTTCCCGTTTGGCCCCGATGCGGGGATAGCCGAGGTTTGCTGACGTGACCATGTTCTTCTCCTGCAATGTTTCGGCGGGGATAGCCCGGAATTGATCATGACTGAAAATGGGAATATTTCAGGTGTTGATGACACGGAGTCATGTTGAATGATCGACACCCAACCGCTCGCGATCCTGCGCGAGATCGACCGCACCGGCAGCCTGACACTGGCCGCCGACAAGCTGTGCCTGACGCAATCGGCGCTTAGCCACGCCATTCGCCGCTTCGAGGATCGCCACGGCGTCAGCCTGTGGCAGCGCGAAGGGCGTCGTCTGCGGCTGACCCCGGCGGGGGATTATCTCTTGGGGCTGGCGAACCGCGTGCTGCCGCAGCTTGAACATGGCGCGGCCGTTCTTGACGATTACGCCCGGGGCAGGCGCGGCGCGATCCGGGTCGGCATGGAATGTCATCCCTGTCAGGACTGGCTGATGCGCATCGTCGACCCGTTTCTGGCGCAATGGCCGGATGTAGAGCTGGACGTGACCTCGGCCTTTCAGTTCGGCGGGTTGGCGGCGCTGATCGGGCATGAAATCGACGTGCTGGTGACCCCCGATCCGATCGCGCGTCCGGGGCTCGAATATATCGCGGTGTTCGATTACGAACTGGTGCTGGCGGTGGCGGAACAGCACGCTTTGGCGCGGGCCGACAGCGTGGCGCCCGAGGATCTTGCGGCAGAGACGCTGGTCACCTATCCGGTCGCGCGTGAGCGGCTGGATATTTTCACGCAGTTTCTGGTGCCAGCGGGCGCTTTGCCGCGGCGGCACCGGACGGTCGAGACCACCGATCTGATGCTGCGGCTGGTGGCCTCGGGCCGGGCGGTCAGCGCCACTCCGGATTGGCTGGTGCGCGGCACCAAAGGCGTGCGCGGGGTAAGGCTGGGCGACGGAATCGCCAAATCCATCCATCTGGGTCTGCGCAAGGGACAGCGGCCCGACTACCTGACCGGGCTTCTGGATCTGGCGCGCGAGACCCGGGTTTAGGCAGGCTCCACGCAGGACCCTGCGTCCCGTCCGGGCGTCGTTTGCAAAGCGCCTCGGGCCGGCGGGCATGGCTGAGAAAGACGGCATCCAAGCCAGCGATGGTTTTTCGCGCGATCAGGTCCCGAACGCGATCAACGGTGGTCGACCGCCGCTGTGCGCGTATGGGTAATGGACAGAAACGCGCTGAAGGCCCCGGCTTGCGCATCGCGGTGCGGCTGGTCGGAACAGGGTAAAATTCGGATTTTGACGGCGATGTCGGTGGCAATAGGGTAGAATAGCCGCGGCCGCATCGCCCCTTTTCCGGTGATAGCGGACGCTCCGGACGCCTCGCCCGGGGATGGCTGCGGTTTTCCGGCGATCCGGGTCAGATTCCCCCTTGAACCTATAGCCACTAGAGACCCTAGATATACGATTCGATAAAAGCACCTTCCTGCGTAAAGAGGCCCGCGATGACGAATGCAAAGAAAGAAACCACCTATGACTGGACCGTCTCGGGTATGGATTGCGGGTCTTGCGCAAGGAAGATCAAGGATGCGGTCGGGCGTCTGCCGGGGGTCAGCGAAGTCGAGCTTGGCCTTATGTCCGAGCGCCTGCGCCTGACGCTGGATGAGACCAAGACCGGTCGCGAAAAGGTCGAAAAGATGGTGATCTCGCTTGGTTATGGCATTGTGCCCCGCACAGGCGATGCTGCCGGGGCCGCAAACCGCGCCGCGAATAAAACCGCGCATGACCATGACCACGATCACGACCATGACCATGATCACGACCACGACCACGACCATGATCATGATCACGCCGGTCATTCCCATGCCAAAACCGGCGAAGCCAAAACCGCCGCCAAGCGTGACGATTCCGGTCATGGCAGTCCCGGCCATGTCCATGATGATCCGGCCGACCGCGGCAAACGCTGGTTCCAGACCGGCAAGGGCAAGCTGGTCATCTTTACCGCGCTGCTGCTTGGCGCGGCCTGGCTGGTCGAGCTTGTCGCGCCGCAGATCGGCAAATGGGCCTTTGTCGCCGCCTGTGTGATCGGCGTGGCGCCGGTCGCGAAACGGGCATTTGCGGCGCTGCGCCTTGGCCAGCCGTTCACCATCGAAAGCCTGATGACCGTCGCCGCAATCGGCGCGCTGTTCATCGGCGCGGCCGAAGAGGCGGCGCTGGTCGTCTTTCTGTTCGCCGTGGGCGAGGTGCTTGAGGGCGTGGCGGCCGGCAAGGCGCGCGACGGCATCCGCGCGCTTGCCAATCTGGTGCCCAAGACCGCGCTTCTGGAAGAGGGCGGCAGCACCCGCGAGGTTCCCGCATCCAGCCTGAGCATCGGCCAGACCGTGCTTGTCCGCCCCGGGGATCGCGTCCCTGCGGATGGCGAGATCGCCGAAGGAACCTCGGGCGTCGATGACAGCCCCGTCACCGGCGAAAGCGTGCCCGTCACCAAGGGACCGGGCGATGCCGTCTATGCCGGGTCGATCAACACCGAGGCCGCCTTGCGCGTGAAGGTGACGAAGGCGCCCGAGGATAACACGATCGCCCGCATCATCCGCCTTGTCGAGGAAGCCGAAGAGGCGCGCGCCCCGACCGAGCGTTTCATCGACCGCTTCAGCCGCTGGTACATGCCGGCGATCGTGCTGATCGCGGCGCTGGTGGTGGTGGTTCCGCCGCTGGCCTTCGGGCAGCCCTGGGATACGTGGATCTATCGCGGACTGGCGCTGCTGCTGATCGGCTGCCCCTGCGCGCTGGTCATCTCGGTCCCCGCATCCATCGCCTCGTCGCTTTCGACCGGGGCGCGTCGCGGGCTGCTGATGAAGGGCGGCGCGGTGATCGAGGCTGCCGCCAAGACCGACCGGATCGCCTTTGACAAGACCGGGACTCTGACCCATGGCCGGCCGGTGGTCACGGATCTGGTGACCTTCGGCGACACGACCGAGGCCGAGCTTCTGGCCGTCGCGGCCGGGGTGGAAACCGGGTCGAGCCATCCGCTCGCCGTGGCGATCCTGAACAAGGCGTCGGAAGCGGGCGTCGCGGTCCTGCCCTCGAAGGACGCCAAGGCCCTGATGGGCAAGGGCGCGACCGCGATGGTCGGCGACGCGCCGGCATGGGTCACCTCGCCCCGCCACGCGCTGGAGAACGGCGGGCTCGATAACGCCGATCTTCCCCGCGCGACGGCATTCGAGGATGAGGGCAAGACCGCGGTCGCGGTGTTCCGCGAAGGCGCCCCCCTTGGCCTGATCGCGATGCGCGACGAGCCCCGCGCCGATGCGCGCGACGCGGTGGCGCAGTTGAAGGAACTCGGCATCGGCTCGGTCATCCTGACCGGCGACAACCCGCGAACGGCGGCGGCCATCGCCGGCGGTCTGGGGATGGAGTTTCAGGCCGACATGATGCCCGAGGACAAGCTGCGCGTCATCCGCGACATGAACGCGCGGGGCGGGGTGATGATGATCGGCGACGGCATCAACGATGCGCCGGCGCTGAAACAGGCGAGCGTCGGGGTCGCCATGGGGTCGGGGACCGACGTGGCGCTGGAAACCGCCGACGCGGCGATCCTGCGCGACCGGGTGACCGATATTCCGGCGACGGTCCGGCTGGCGCGCGCGACGATGGGCAATATCCGGCAGAACGTGACAATCGCGCTTGGCCTGAAGGCGGTGTTCCTTGTCACCTCGGTCATCGGCCTTACCGGTCTGTGGATCGCTATCCTTGCCGATACCGGCGCCACGGTTCTGGTGACGCTGAACGCGCTTCGCCTGCTGCGGTTCAACCCCGAGCGGGTTTAGGTAAGCCGATCTTCCGGCTTGGGTCGGCGCGGCACCATCCGCGCCGCCCCCGCCCGGCCAGATGCGGGCAAGCGAAGGGATTGCGCCTGACCGCTGACCACGTGTGAGGTTCGGCGGAACCGCCGCCGCATACTCGAGCGGGTCTCCTTCCCGTGCGGGTACGTCGCGCGAGATGATAAAGCCCGGAATTTCATCCCCCGCCGTCATCGCCCCGGGCCTGAACCTGCCGGGCCTTAGTTTGCCGGACCTGAACTTGCCGGGGTGCCGGGGTTCTGCCAGCGCGGTCGCAAAAGCCGAAACCGGGTCCGATAGGCTGTGCACTGTGGATTCGATGTCGGCCCCGGACGGGGCGTCAAGGCGCCGAACCGTTTCACGCCCTTGGCGGACGCCGTTCATGCCGAACCGAAGCCGAGGACCGGAAAGCCCAAATGGCAGGCGTGTTCCGCGGCTTCCGACCGTCTGACCCGGCGCGCGTCAGCGATGCACGGGCGGTCGGGCTTCCGCGGCCTATCACGGGCGCGCGCCAACTGGTTCCTCGATTTCCCCGGAATCTGGTCCTTTGCGCAATGCCAGCGCAGGCATAGTCTTCACGACACTTGTGCGACGGTCGGGGGAGCGAATTGACGCAAGTGGCCAGAATCAGGTTCGGGTTGATCGGCGCCGGTTTCATCGGGCGTGCCCATGCGCTGGCCATCCGCGCCGTCAACGCGACCTTCGGTGACCTTCCCGCCATTGCCGAGCCGCATGTGCTTTGCGACGCCGATCTGGACAAGGCGGTTCGTCTGGCCGCGCAGACCGGCTTTGCCCGCGCCACGGCGGATTGGCGCGAGGCGGTCGAGATGTCCGACGCGGTGGTGATCGCGGTACCAAGCCAGTTCCATGCCGAGATCGCCGCCTATGCGCTTTCCCTTGGCAAGGCGCTGCTTTGCGAAAAGCCGGTCGGGCTGTCGGGGGCAGAATGTCAGGCGCTTGCCGATACGGCCGAGGCCGGGGGCGTATCCAACGCCGTCGGCTTCACCTATCTGCGCGCGCCGATGGTCGCCCATGCGCGGAACCTTCTGGACAGCGGCGCATTGGGCCGGCCGGTCCATTTTTACGGGCGTCATTTCGAGGATTATCTGGCCTCGCCCACCGCGCCCTTTACCTGGCGGCTTGACCGGCGCGTGGCCGGGCGTTGCGGGGCCTTGGGCGATCTTGGCTGTCACATCCTTTCGATCGCCCGTTTTCTGTGCGGCCCGGTCGCCGGCGTTGCGGGCAACAGCGTCATCGTCCATCGCGAACGGCCGGTTTCGCCCGGCGCGGTCGAATTGCGCACGGTCGAGAACGAAGATTACGCCTCGGCCCAGATCCGCTTTGAAAGCGGCGTTCCCGGCGTGATCGAGACCAGCCGCGTCGCCCCCGGCCGCAAGATGGATCTTGCCTTTGAGCTGACCTGCGAACGCGGCACGCTGCGTTTCGACGCCGAACGGATGAACGAATTGCAGGTCTATTTGCAGGACGGCGCCGATAACGGCGTGCAGGGATTCCGGCGGGTGCTGATCAACAGCGACCATCCCGATTATGCCGCCTTTCTGCCGGCGCCGGGGCACGGGCTTGGTTTCAACGATCTCAAGACCATCGAAATCGCCGCCTTCCTGCGGGCGATCGCGGCGGGCGGCAATGTCTATCCCGATCTGGCCGAGGCGGCGCGGATCGCGCGCCTGTGCGAAGCCATCCTCGATTCCTCGGAGAACCCGGGCTGGATCGACAATCCCGAACTTCCACCTTCAAAGCAGTAGGTTCCCATGGCCATCAAGATCGGCATCAACCCCATCACCTGGACGAATGACGACGTTCCCAGCCTTGGCGGAGATACGCCGCTGGAAACCTGTCTGTCCGAAACCCGGCAGGCCGGCTATCGCGGCACCGAACTCGGCGGGAAATTTCCGCGGGAAAGCGCGGCTCTGGCGGAAGTGCTTGGCGAATACGGGCTGGAACTGGTCTCGGGCTGGTATGACGGCCGCATTCTGGAGCGGAGCGTTGACGACGAATTTCAGGCGATCCTGCCGCATCTGACGTTGCTGCGCGATTGCGGCGCCCGCCGCGTCGTCTATGCCGATACCTCGCGCGGACGCCATGACGGCATTTTTCAGCCGATCTCGCAGCGGCCGCGCCTTGGCGACGATGAATGGCGCGATTACGGCCGCAAACTCACCGGGCTTGCCGACCGTTTCGCCGATTTCGGGGTCGGGATGGCGTTTCACCACCACATGGGCACCATCGTCGAGACCGATACGGAAATCGACCGGCTGATGGAGAACACCGGCGACTCCGCCGGGCTTTTGTTCGACACCGGCCATTGCCTGTTCTCGGGCGGTGATACGGCGGCGCTGCTTGATCGGCATATCGACCGGGTCGTGCATTTCCACTGCAAGGACGTGCGCCCCGAGATCCTCGCCCGCGCCCGCGCCACGGATATGAGCTTCATGGACGCGGTGCTGGCGGGGATTTTCACCGTCCCCGGCGATGGCAGCCTCGATTTCACCGCGCTTCTGTCGAAACTGGCCAAGCGTGGTTATGACGGCTGGCTGGTCGTCGAGGCCGAACAGGACCCGAAAAAGGCCGAGCCGCTGACCTATGCGACGATGGGCTATCGCAATCTGCTGGATATGGCGCGGCGCGCGGGCTTTACCGTCACCGAGGCGAGGGCCGCATGATGAGCGTTCCGCATGTAACCATCAATGTCGACGATATCGGCATGTGCCATGGCGCCAATACCGCCTTTGTCGAATTGTCGAAGGCGGGACGGGTCGATTCCGGTTCGCTGATGCTGCCCTGCCCATGGGCGTCCGAGATGATTGACCTCGGGCTTGACGATCCGTCGCTGAACATCGGCCTTCACCTGACGCTGACCTCGGAAAAGAAATACTATCGCTGGCGTCCGCTGACCGCGGCGGGCAAGGCGTCGGGGCTGGTCGATGACGATGGCTACCAATGGCGCAGCGTTCCCGAATTGCGGCGCAACGCCGACCCGTCGGCGGTCGAGGACGAGCTTCGCGCCCAGATCGAGCGGTTCCTTGGCACCGGGCTGAACCCGGCACATATGGACGGCCATATGGGCGCGGTCTTTTCGCCCGAGTTCTATGACATCTACATCCGGCTGGGTCAGGAATACGGTTTGCCGACGCTCTATCCCGCCTCGATCGTGGCTTACGGCCCCTATCACAATCTGGGCGAGGTCGAGGACGGGTTCTACCGCGAGCGCGCCGAGGTGCTGTCGGCGTCGGGTCATGGGCTGGTCGACCGGGTGCTTGAAACGCCGTGGCATCTGCGGGGTACCGCGGCGGATCGCTATACCGACCTGTTCGGCCAGATCGGCGGCGGCGTGAACTATTTCGCCCTGCATGTGAACGCGCCCGGAGAAATCTCGCTGATCGAACCGGAATCGGCCGAGGTGCGCATTCAGGAATACCAGTTTCTGGCCAGCGACGAGTTCGGGCGCTGGCTCGAGGGGCAGAGCTTCAGCCGCGGCACCCTGCCGCGCTGAACATTAACCAAGAAGCGCCGTTCAAGGTGCCGGATCCCAAACTTATCAGGAGAGGAGAAATCATGAAAACAATCGTACAGATGACCCGTCGTGGTCTTGCCGTTCTGTCGTTGGGCGCCTTCGCCGTTCTGGCGCAGCCTTTCAGCGCCGCCGAGGCGCAGGTGAAAGAGGCCAAGGATGTCCGCGTCGTATTCGTGACCCATGGCCAGGCGAACGATGTGTACTGGACCATCGTCAAGAACGGCATGCAAGAGGCCGCCAAGGCGCTTGGCGTGACCGTCGAATATCAGGCCCCGGAAACCTTCGACGTGGTGCGCATGGCCCGGATGATCGAGGCCGCGACGGCGTCGAAGCCCGACGGGCTCGTAGTCTCGATTCCGGACGCGGCGGCGTTGAAGCAGCCGATCGAGAACGCCAAGGCGGCCGGCATCCCGGTCATCGTCATCGACAGCGGCGAGGATCAGGTCAATGAATGGGGGCTTGATCTGTTCGTCGGCGGCGGCTCGGAATATGACAACGGTGTCCGCGCCGGCAAGATGATGGGCGAGGCCGGCGTGAAGCAGGGGCTTTGCGTCAACCACGAGGTCGGTAACGTCAGCCTTGACCGCCGTTGCGAGGGCTTCGGCAAGGGGCTTGAGGAAAGCGGCGGCAAGGCCACGGTCGTATCGGTGACGATGGATCCGACCGATGCGTCGCGCCGCGTCGATGCGGCGATCTCGACCAATCCCGACGCGACCGGCATCCTGACGCTGGGGCCGACCGTCGCCGCGCCGATCCTGAAGATGCTCGAGGACCGGGGCACGGTCGACAAGTTCAAGCTGGCCACCTTCGATCTGTCGCCCGAGGTTCTCGACGCGGTCGATCAGGGCAAGATGATGTTTGCGATCGACAATCAGCAGTTCCTGATGGGGTATTATCCGGTCGTTTTCCTGACGGCCAAGGCGATGTACCATACCTTCCCGCCGCAGGCCGTTCGCACCGGACCGGCTTTCATCATGCAGAAAGATGCCGCCGCCGTCCGTGATCTGAGCAAGGCCGGCTTCCGTTGATCAGGACGCAGCGCAACAACGGGGAAGAAAAGACTATGGGCACCATGTCGGATCAGACAGAAGCGCAGACGACGCTCCCCAAGGCAATGCCGCCCCGGAATACGGGGCGGCGGCTGGCCCGGCTGATGCGCCGGCCAGAGCTGGGCGCGCTTAGCGGGACGATCCTCGTCTTCTTGCTGTTCGCGATCTTCGCGGGCAACAGCGGGCTGTTCAGTGCGCTGGGCATCGCCAACTTTCTACAGGTTTCGGCGCAGCTCGGCATTCTCGCGGTCGCCGTGGCGCTGCTGATGATCGGGGGCGAGTTCGACCTTTCGGTCGGTTCGATGATCGGCTTTGCCAGCGTCACGATCGGGCTTGGTGTCACCCATTTCGGCCTGCCGATCTGGGGGGCGGTGCTGGTGGCCTTCGTTCTTGCGGCGATCGTGGGCACGATCAACGGGGTTCTGGTCGTGCGGACGGGCCTTCCGTCCTTTATCGTCACGCTGGCCAGCCTGTTCATCCTGCGCGGGCTGACGCTGGCCGTCACCCGCTCGATCACCGGGCGCACCCAGATCCCCTATATCACCGAGGGCTATGAAAACTCGTTCTTCGTGCAGTTGTTCGGCGGCAAGTGGCTCAGCGGTCTGTTCCAATGGATGGGGAACATGGGCTGGATCGACGTGAAGGCCGACGGAACACCGCTGGTCGCCGGGCTGTCGATGGCTGTCGCGTGGTGGCTTTTGCTGGTCGCGGTGGCGACGTGGATCCTGCTCAGGACGCGGTTCGGCAACTGGATCTTCGCCGTCGGCGGCGACGCGAATGCGGCGCGCAATGTCGGGGTGCCGGTGGCGCGGGTCAAGATATTGCTGTTCATCGGCACCGCCATGGCCGCGACGCTGTTCGCCACCATTCAGGTGCTTGAGGCGGGTTCCGCCGATACGCTGCGCGGCACGCTGAAAGAGTTTCAGGCGATCATCGCGGCGGTGATCGGCGGCTGCCTTCTGACCGGCGGCTATGGCTCGGCCATCGGCGCGATGTTCGGCGCGCTGATCTTCGGCACGGTCGAGATGGGGATCTTCTACACCGGTATCGACTCGGACTGGTTCAACGTCTTTCTGGGCGTGATGGTGCTGATCGCGGTGCTGGTGAACAACTTTGTCCGCCGCAAGGCCACGGAGGCATGACCATGACCACCGCCCCGATCATCGAATTGCGCGACGTCAGCAAAAGCTTCGGCTCGGTCACCGCGCTGACCAATATCAACATCGCGGTCGAACCGGGCGAGGTTCATTGCCTCTTGGGCGATAACGGCGCCGGGAAATCGACCCTGATCAAGATCCTTTCGGGGGTCTATCAGCCGACCACCGGGGAAATCAGGATCGACGGGCAGCCCAAGGTCCTCGCCACCCCGCGTGCGGCGCTGGACGAAGGTATCGCGACGGTTTTTCAGGATCTCGCGATGATCCCGTTGATGAGCATCACCCGCAACTTCTTTCTTGGCCGCGAGCCGACGACGGGCTACGGGCCGCTGCGGCGCATCGACATGAAAACCGCCGATCGCATCGCCTTTGGCGAGTTGGCCAAGATCGGGATCGACATCAAGGACCCGCAACAGGCGGTGGGCACGCTGTCGGGCGGCCAGCGCCAATGCGTCGCCATCGCGCGCGCCGTCTATCATGGCGCCCGCGTGCTGATCCTTGACGAGCCGACCTCGGCGCTGGGCGTGCATCAGGCCTCGACGGTGCTGCGCTATATCGTGCAGGCGCGGGCCAGCGGTCTTGGCGTGATCTTCATCACTCACAACATCCATCACGCCTATCCGGTGGGGGACAAGTTCACCCTGCTTAATCGCGGCACCTCGGTCGGGACGTTCCGCAAGGACCAGATCACCGAAATGGAGGTTCTGGACATCATGGCCGGCAAGCGCGAGCTGAAAGCGTTGGAAGCCACGCTCAATGAGGTTAATCTGCCCGGCTGAGGAAGGGCCGTCGAACGGATCATCCGGCGGGCAGTCGGGTCATCCGGGGTTCTGCGGGCGTTCCTCTTCGGATGCGGCGGCGGAGGGATTGGTACGGTCATGAGCAACCTCTTTCCAAGCGAGGGCATTTTTCTTGACCGTAACGGTGCTGCGCCGCTGCCGCGCCAGCTTTATTTCGAGATCCGGCGGCTGATCGAAAACGGCACGCTGCCGGCGCACAGCCAGCTTCCGGCATCGCGGGTGCTGGCCGCCGATCTTCGGCTGGCGCGCAATACCGTCATCGCGGCCTATGACCAACTGGCCATCGAAGGCTATCTGGTCGTCCGGCGCGGCGCGGTTCCGAAGGTCGCCGACCTGCCGCTGATCCCCGAGGAAGGCCGCGCACCGGGCCAGGACTCGGCCGGCCGGCTGTCGCAGCGGGGCAAAGTGCTGGTATCCCAGCCTTTTCACCACGGCGACCCCGGCCAGCCGGGCTTTCATCCGGGGATGCCGGATGCCGAGCATTTTCCCTTCAGCGTCTGGTCGAAGATGCTGGCCGCCCGCGCCAAGCACGCCCGCAGCAGCCTTTTCGGCACCTATCACATCTGCGGCCATCCAGAACTGCGCGAGATGATCCGGCGCTATCTGGCCACCTCGCGCGGGGTCAACTGCCGTGTCGAACAGATCGTGGTCACCAATGGCGCGCAGGCTGCGTTCGACCTTCTGGCGCGGTTGCTGCTTGACCCCGGCGATACCGTCTGGATGGAGGAACCGGGCTATTACGGCGCCGCCTCGGCCTTTGTCAGCGCCGGGGCGCGGCTTAGCCCGCTTCGGGTCGACGATGACGGCTGGCAGCTTCGCCCCGAAACCGCCGGCAACCCGCGCGCGATCTATGTGACGCCGTCATGCCAGCATCCGCTTGGCCTGACCATGTCGCAGGACCAGCGCCTGCGGCTTTTGCGGCTGGCCGAGGATTTCGACGCCTGGGTGATCGAGGATGATTATGACAGCGAATACCGCTTTCAGGGTCAGCCGATCCCGGCGCTGCACGGCATCAGCAATTCGCGGCGGGTGATCTATGTCGGCACCTTCGCCAAGGTGTTGTTCCCGGCCATGCGGCTGGGCTTCATGGTGCTGCCGGCCGAGCTGGCCGAAGCCAGCGCCGCCGCGCTGAGCGTCACCGGCCAGTTCGCGCCGCTGATCTCGCAGGCGGCGCTGGCGGATTTCATCGCCGAGGGCCATCTGGTCCGGCACCTGCGGAAGATGCGCCGGCTTTATGCCGGCCGGCGGTTGTGCTTCATCGAAAACTGCGAGGCATTGCTGGGCGAGTGGCTGCATGTTCCGCGCACCGATTCGGGCATTCAGTTCGTCTGCACGCTGAAGAACGCGCTGGACGACCACATGATCGCGACCGAGGCCCGCAAACTTGGCGTCAATCTTTCGCCGCTTTCGATTCAATACCGCCACGAGCCCGGCCGACAGGGACTGGTGATCGGCTTTGCGGCGGTGAACGAACGCAATATCCCGCCGGGGCTGCGCAATCTGCGGCGCCTGTTCGAGACGCTGGACCGGGCTCAGGACAGGGCGCCGGACCGGGCGCCGGATCCGCGGACTGGTTCCTGAAATTCCCGCGAAACTGGCGCTTTTGTTTGGCACGGCCTTGGCGGAATTCTGTGCATGGCCGCCCTTGCGTTGCGCGTCCGCGTTGCGATCCCCGGCCGCACGGAACAAAGGAAGCGAGAAAGACCATGATCGACATCTGTCTGTTTGGCGCGGGAATGATCGGCGCGGTGCACGCCGGTAACGTTCGGCGCCATCCGCGTGCGCGGCTGAAATACGTGGTGGATCCGAATGCCGAAGCCGCGACCCGTATCGCCGCGGCAACCGGCGCCGAGGTCACCGATGTCGAAACCGCCCTGACCGATCCCGCGATCCGCGGCGTGATCATCGCCTCGGCCACCCGGACCCATGCCGACCTGTCCATCGCCGCCGCGCAAAGCGGCAAGGCGATCTTTTGCGAAAAGCCGATCGACATGGACATCGCCCGGACCGATGCCTGCCTTGCGGTGATCCGCGAAACCGGGGCGCTGTTCCAGATCGGGTTCAACCGCCGTTTCGATCCAAGTTTCGCCGCGCTCAAACAGCGCATCCTTGACGGCGAGATCGGGGCCGTCGAACAGGTCGTCATCACCAGCCGCGACCCCGAGCCCGAGGCCGAGGCCGCCGTCGCCGCCGGCGGCGGGCTTTACCGCGAAATGACCATCCATGATTTCGACATGGCGCGGCACATGTTGGGCGAGGAGCCGGTGGAGCTGTTCGCCGCCGGCGCCTGCCTGATCCAGCCCTATTTCGCGCGGCACGGCGATGTGGACAGCGCCATGTTCATTCTGCGCACGGAATCGGGAAAACTGTGCCATATCAATAATTCCGCCCGCGCCGTTTACGGCTATGACCAGCGGGTCGAGGTTCACGGGTCGGGCGGCATGCTCAGCGCCGGGAACCGCCGGCCGACCTCGGTCGAGCTTTCGTCCGCCGCGGCGGTCTCGCGCGACAAGCCGCTTCATTTCTTCATCGAACGCTATCAGGAAAGCTATTTCGCCGAACTCGACCATTTCCTAGACTGTATCGAAACCGGCACCCAACCCTCGGTCGGAACCGAGGATGGGCGCCGCGCCATGCTGATGTGCGAGGCGGCGAAGGTCTCGGCCGTCTCGGGCCGGTTCGAGCCGCTGGGGTTCTGACCACGCGGAGGGGCCGAGGGAAAAGGGGGAGACGATGCGTTCACTGGACGTGATCACGATCGGGCGGAGTTCGGTCGATTTATATGGCGACCAGGTCGGTGGCCGGCTGGAGGACATGGGGTCTTTCAGCAAATACATCGGCGGATCTCCGGCGAATATCGCCTGCGGGGCGGCACGGCTTGGTCTTCGGTCGGCGGTGATCACCGGGGTCGGCGACGAACATATGGGCCGGTTCATCCGCGAGCAGCTGATCCGCGAAGGCGTCGACGTGCGCGGGGTTAAGACCGACCCCGAGCGGCTGACGGCGCTGGTGCTTCTGGGGATCCGGGACGAGACGCGGTTTCCGCTGATCTTCTACCGCGAGAACTGCGCCGACATGGGCCTGACCGAAGCGGATATAGACGAGGATTTCATCGCCGGGGCGCGAAGCGTGCTGGCGACGGGGACGCATCTTTCCCATCCCCGGACGCGGGCGGCGGTGCTGAAGGCGCTTGCTTTGGCGAAGAAGCACGGGGCCCGGACGGCGCTTGACATCGACTATCGGCCGAACCTGTGGGGGGTGGCGGGCCACGATGCGGGCGAAAGCCGGTTCGTCGAAAGCGACAAGGTGACGGCCGAGCTGCAATCGGTGCTGCATCTGTTCGACCTGATCGTCGGCACCGAGGAAGAGTTTCACATCGCCGGGGGCACCACCGACACCGTGGCGGCGTTGCGCGCGGTGCGCGCCGTCAGCGATGCGGTGCTAGTCTGCAAGCGCGGCGCCGCGGGCGCGGTGGCGTTCGAGCGCGCGATCCCGGACAGTCTTGACGACGGCCAGACCGGCCCGGGCTTTCCGATCGAGGTGTTCAACGTTCTGGGCGCCGGCGACGGGTTCTTCGCCGGGCTGTTGAAGGGCTGGCTCGAGGATCGCGACTGGCCGACGGCGCTTGCCTATGCCAACGCCTGTGGGGCTTTCGCGGTGTCGCGCCACGGCTGCACGCCGGCCTATCCCTCGCTGGCCGAGCTGGAATTCTTTCTGGCGCGCGGGGTGATCCGGCCCGATCTGCGCAACGATGCCGCGCTGGAACAGATCCACTGGGCGACCAATCGCCGGCATCCGGGGGCGGGCGCGGGCGCCGGGCCGGACATCCGGATCTTCGCCTTCGATCATCGCGGGCAGTTCGAGGCGATGCCGGGCTATACGCCGGCGAAGGGCGGCGCCTTCAAGACGCTGTGTCTGGCGGCGGCGCGGGCGGTCGCGGACGGGCAGAGCGGCTATGGCATCCTGTGCGACGACCGCATCGGGCGGACGGCGCTGCATGCGGCCTCGGGGTCAGAGCTGTGGGTCGGGCGACCCTGCGAATGGCCTGGGTCGCGGCCGCTTGAACTGGAACCCGAACTGGGCCCCGATTGCGGCGGTCTGAACGCATGGCCCCGCGCGCAGGTGGTGAAGGTGCTGTGTTTCTGCCATCCGGACGACGATGCCGCGATGCGCGCCGGGCAAGAGGCGACGGTCGCGCGCCTGTTCGCGGCGGCGCGGCGCAACGGGCTGGAGTTTCTGCTGGAGATCATCCCGTCGAAGGTCGGTCCGGTCGACGACATGACCACCGCGACGCTGATCCGGCAGTTCTATGCGGCCGGGATCTATCCCGACTGGTGGAAGCTGGAGCCGATGCGAAGCCCCGCGGCCTGGGCGAATGCGATCGCGGCGATCGAGGCGCATGACCGGCATACGCGCGGTATCGTGGTACTTGGGCTCGATGCGCCCGAGGCGGAACTGGCGGCCTGTTTCGAGGTCGCGGCCGGCTTCCCGCTGGTGCGCGGCTTCGCCGTCGGCCGGACGATCTTCGGGGATGCGGCGCGGGCATGGCTGGGGGGGGATCTGGACGATGCCGGCGCGGTGGCGGCGATGGCGGCGCGATTCGGGCGTCTGTGCGGGATCTGGGACGCGGCGCGGGTCGGCGCCCCGGCGGCGGTGTGAAGGCGGCGGTGTCAGGGGAGGAGGAAGGGGGGCGCTGCCCCGTCCGACGCAAGCGCCGGGCGCTCGCGCCGGACTCCCCGGGATATTTCAGCAAGGAAGATGAGGTGAGGCGATGAGCGGCACGGTCAGATTGACGGCGGCGCAGGCGATGGTGCGCTGGCTCTCGGTGCAGATGACAGAGGATGGCGCGCGTTTCATCGACGGGGTCTGGGCGATCTTCGGCCATGGCAACGTGGCCGGGATCGGCGAGGCGCTGCACGGCATCGGCGACGCCTTGCCGACATGGCGCGGGCAGAACGAACAGACCATGGCCCATGCCGCCATCGCCTTCGCCAAGGGGCACGGGCGCAGGCGGGCGCAGGCGGTGACCAGCTCGATCGGGCCGGGGGCCACGAACATGGTCACGGCGGCGGCGCTGGCGCATGTGAACCGGCTGCCGGTCCTGTTTGTCCCGGGCGACGTCTTTGCCAGCCGGCGCCCCGATCCGGTGCTGCAGCAGGTCGAGGATTTCGACGACGGCACGGTTTCGGCCAATGATTGTTTTCGCCCGGTGGTGCGTTACTTCGACCGCATCACCCGGCCCGAGCATCTGCTGACCGCCTTGCCGCGCGCCCTGCGGGTGATGACTGATCCGGCCGATTGCGGGCCGGTCTGTCTGTCCTTCTGTCAGGATGTGCAGGCCGAGGCCTTTGACTGGCCCGAGGCGTTCTTTGAACCCCGGGTCTGGCGCATCCGCCGCGCCGAGCCCGATGCCGCCGAGCTGGCCGGGGCGGCGGCGCTGATCCGCGCCGCGAAAGCGCCGGTGATCGTGGCCGGTGGCGGGGTAATCTATTCCGGCGCCGAGGACGCCCTGTCCGATTTCGCCAGCCGCCACAACATCGCGGTGATCGAGACCCAGGCCGGCAAATCGGCCCTGCCGCAATCCCATGCGATGAACCATGGCGCCGCCGGCGTCGACGGGGCGGCATCGGCCAACCGGGCGGCGCGGGGCGCCGATCTGGTCATCGCGGTCGGCACGCGGCTGCAGGATTTCACCACCGGCTCGCGCAGCCTGTTCGGCGATGCCCGGCTGCTTGGGATCAACGTGCAGCCCTATGACGCTGGCAAGCATGGCGGCGCGGCTCTGGTCGCGGATGCGCGCGTCGCGCTGGAGCGGTTGGGGGCGCTGTTGGGGGATTACCGGGCGGATGCGGCCGATGCCGGGGCGCGGGCGGCATGGCTGGATGCGGTCGACGCGCATTGCGCCGCGCCCGCCGACACCAACGCATTGCCAAGCGACGCGCAGGTGATCGGCGCGGTGCAGCGCGCGACCGGCCCCGATGCCATCGCCATGGGCGCGGCCGGCACCATGCCCGGGGCGCTGAAACTGCTGTGGCAGGCGGGGCAGGGCGGATATCACATGGAATACGGCTTTAGCTGCATGGGCTATGAGATCGCGGGCGCGATGGGTTTGAAACTCGCCCGGCCGGACCGCGAGGTGATCTGCTTCGTCGGCGACGGCAGCTATATGATGGCCAATTCCGAACTGGCGACGGCGGTGATGCGGCGCATCCCCTTCACCGTGGTTCTGACCGACAATCGCGGCTATGGCTGCATCAACCGGCTGCAACAGGCGACCGGCGGCGAGGCGTTCAACAACCTTTACACCAGCAGCAATGTCGAGGTTCAGCCGCAAATCGACTATGTTGCCCATGCCGCGTCCATGGGGGCGCATGCGGTGAAGGCGGCGGGCATTGCCGATCTGGAGGCGGAAATCCGCGCCGCGCGCGGACGTGACATCCCAAGCGTGATCGTGATCGAGACCGACCCGACCGAAGGCCCTGGCTTCGGCGATGCCGGGCAATGGTGGGACGTCGCCGTGCCCGCCGTTGGTGACACCGAAAAACTGCGCACCGCCTATGCCCGCTATCTCAAGGCTGCATCCCGGCAGGTCGTGGTGAACTGAAAGAAGCAACAAGATGCGCCGCGGGGCCGAGCCGATCCCGTGGCCGAACGGCGCCCGTTGCGCCTGCACCATCACCTTCGACGTCGATGCCGACGCCTGATCCACATCGCCCGGCCGCGGGACAGCCATCGCCGGCTGTATCCGATCCGCATGGGCCGCTATGACCCGAACAGCGGCGTGCCGCGCATCCTGGACACCTACCGCCGGCTGGGGCTTCGGCAATCCTTCTTTATTCCCGGCTGGGTGATCGAGACCTATCCCCGGATGGTCGACGCGATCCCGAAGGACGGGCACGAGATCGGGATGCACGGTTATCTGCATGAAGATCCGACGGAACTCGACGGCGCCGAACAGGGCTTCTGGTTCCAACGCGCGTTGGAGGTCTGCCGCCGGGCGACGGGCCAGACCCCGCGCGGCTATCGCGCTCCGGTCTATAATGTCACGCCCGAGGTGATCGACCTCGCCATCCGGCACGGGCTGACCTATGATTCCTCGATGATGGCTGACGACATTCCCTATGTCGTGACAGGCGAGGGCGGCGAATTGATCGAGATTCCGGTCCATTGGGGCAGCGACGACTGGCCGCCCTTCGCCCATTACGCCGAAATCGGCTATATGATGCCGGTGATGAGCCCGGCGCGCGGGCCGGAATCCGCATTCGCCGAGTTCGTGGCGCAGTATCAGGCGGGCGGTCTGTGGGTCGCCATCTGGCACCCGTTCCTGACCGGCCGCCTGTCGCGCTGGCGCGTGGTCGAGGCGTGGCTGGAACAGGTTCTGGCGCTCGGTGATGTATGGTTCGCGCCGCTGGAGGAGATCGCGGCCCTGTCGCACGGCTGCGGGCCAGCGGCACTTGGACGCCGCTTGTCGAACCCGCCCGGCCCTATGCGGTCGCGCCATTTGCAAAGGCACGAAAATGACCGAATTTGCCCATCGCTTCGCCGCCCATCACCCCGACGGCACCAACCCTTCGGCCGTCGCGGTGCTGGGGCAGTGCGGCCGGCCCGAGTTGGAAACCCGCCACACCATCCCCGCACGACAGGGGCGCGCGGTCCGGTTGCGTCGTGGCGAGCGGCTGCGGGTGATCAACCCGCAAGGCAGTCAGGTCGGCGATTTCTGGGCCTTCGCCGAAGCCGATCCGGGCGAGCATCTGTCGATGGAGCATATGCGCGCCGATCTGCGCAAGCTTACCCCGCGGGCGGGGGATGCGCTGGTGACGAACCGGCGACGGCCGATCCTGACCCTGCTGGAGGACAGTTCGCCGGGCGTGCATGATACGCTGGTCGCCTCATGCGATGTCTGCCGGTATCACAAGCTGGGGCATCAGGGGTATCACGACAATTGCACCGACAATCTGCGCATGGCGCTGTCCGCCATCGGGGTGAAACTGCCCGAGGTGCCCTGTCCGCTGAACCTGTGGATGAACACGCCGCCGCGGGGGAACGGCGACATGGTCTGGCTTCCGCCGGTCTCGCGTCCCGGCGATCAGGTCACCTTCCGGGCTGAAATGGACCTGATCGCGGTGATCTCGGCCTGTCCCATGGACCTTTTGCCGATCAATGGCGAAGACGCGGTTCCGCGCGATCTGGCGGTCATGATCCTGTCGTGACGCGGCGCCTGTCACACCCGTGGGGATATCACGCCTGTTGGCGGATCCAGTCGAGCAGCATTGCCAGTCGCTTCTGCGCCGGATGGCTGGGCAGAAAGACCACCCAATAGCTGGGCGCCGGCAGCGCGATATCCGACAGCCGCACCAGTTCCCCTTTGCGCAGCAGATCGGCCACCAGAACCTCGGACGCCAGCACCGCGCCATGCCCGGCAGCTGCGGCGTCGATGGCGTGTATTTCCTCGGAAAAGCTTTGTTCGATCGGCGGGTCGGCGCCCGCGACGCCCGCAAGGCTTTTCCAATAGGGCCAGCTCGGCGCATTGGCCGCACCGCTTCTCCAGCGATAATGCAGCAACGGCAAGGCCAGTATCGAAGCGGGTGACAGGGGCGCGTCCTGCCGGGCGATGCCCGGGGCCGCGACGGGAATGATCCGGTCCGGCAACAGGCGATGCCATTCCGCATCGCCGGCGGGCTTCTCGGCGTAACGGATGGCGATATCGACGCCGGACAGGCGCAGATCGGCGGGTTCGTCGTTCGCTTCGACCGCGATGAACAACCCGGTCTGCCGCCGCAACGTCGCAAGGCGCGGCATCAGCCAGCGGCTGGCGAAGGCGACGGTCACCGACAGCCGCAGGGGCGGTTCCGTATCATGGTCCGCAAGCCCGGCGATCGCGACGGCGATCCGGTCCAGCGCGTCCTGCAGCACCGGATAAAGCTGCGCGCCCTTGTCCGTCAGCCGGATCGGGCGCGGATAACGCTGGAACAGATCGGCGCCCAGCATTTCCTCCAACTGGCGGACCTGATGGCTTATCGCCGTGGGCGTCAGGCCCAGCTCATCGGCGGCATGGGTGAAATGCAGATGCCGGGCCGCGGCTTCAAAGGCGCGTAATGCGTGAAGGGGCGGCAGTTTGCGCAAGGGCTCTCTCGGCGGATGGCGACGGGTTGGATGAATCTGATTCATCATATGCCTGAAATATTCGCTTTGGCCAACGCGAAACGGGACCGGTATCGCCTTTTGCACAAGGGTTCCCAACCGCGTTGCCGAAGGAGAATACCATGACGACCCTGTTGCGCATTGATGCCAGCGCACAATTGCAAGACCGATCGCTGACCCGCAAACTGACCGCGCTGTTCACCGAGGCATTTCGAAGCGCCGACCCGCAGGTCCGCGTCATCACCCGCGATGTCGGCGCCGACCCGATCCCGCCGATCGACCACCGTTTCATTCACGCCGCCTTCACGCCCCCGGCCGAGCGCGAGGTCTGGATGAACCAGCGGCTGGCGCTGTCCGACCGGTTGATTGACGAGGTCACCGCCGCCGATGTGATCGTGCTGGGCGCGCCGATGTATAATTACGGCATGCCCTCGACGCTGAAGGTCTGGATCGACCATATTTCGCGGATCGGCCGAACGTTTTCATTTGACCTGTCGCGCGGCGATTTCCCCATCGAGCCGATCCTGTTCGGCAAGAAACTGGTCGTCCTGTCGTCTCGCGGCGAATTCGGTTTCGGCGCGGGCGAGGTGCGCGGCCATCTGAACGCGCTTGACCCCGGAATCGCGGCCTGTGCCCATTATTTCGGCGTTGCCCTCAGGGATATCGAAACGGTTGCCATCGAATATCAGGAGTTCAAGGACGCGCGCCATGCCCGGTCGGTGGCGCGGGCCGAGGAAAATACCCGCCGCTTGGCCCGTCGTCTTGCCGCAACCGGCGACGCCCGCACGCCCACGCCCGAACCGGCCCCGACCTGAGGTTTCATTCAATCCCGAAAGGAATGCCCGCGATGGTCGGCTTTCGTCGCAAGACCATGAGGCATTGAACGCCGCATCTCCTTTGGTTTTGTGATGCTGGGACGCGGCTCGGTCCTGAATTTTTCAAAACCCTTGTAATCGCCGCTCTCCCGGACCGATGAAATTCGGGCCGGGGTTCGGGTGCCGCATTGCCGGCGCGCGCGGCAGCGTCTGGGCATATGTCCGGGCTGTGCCGTGTCGTCCGTTACGACACATCCGACCCCGCGTCAGTTCTCCACGCCGATCTCCGCATCGGTCAGGCTTTGCCAGCGACTTAGAAGCATTCGGTAAAACTGTTCAGCGGCGGGCGGTGCCTTGGCTTGCGGCGCCCTGACAACGCCGACGGTGCGGTTGACCGTGGGGGCCTTCAGCGGGACCGCGGCAATAAGCGGATGCGGGTCGGTCGGCAGCGACATGCGGGGAAGTGCCGCGACGCCCAAGCCCGCTTCGACCAGACCAAGCGATGTCGACAGGTGCTGCACCTCGTAAGAGGGCCGGGGCCGTATCGGCGCACTTGCAAGCGCCAGATCCATGATCAGCCGGTTGCCGCTGGCACGGCCGACGGTGATGAAACGGTGATCGGCCAATTCCGCCCAGGTGACCTCATCGCGGCTGGCAAGGGGATGGTCGCGGCGGCAGGCCAGATAGAAGGGTTCTTCGATCAGCGGCTCGAAAATCACCTCGGGATCTTTGGCGCCCAGCAGCGTGATCCCGAAATCGACCTCGCGGTTGATGACGCTTTGCAGCACCTCATTCGCGCCGGCATCGACGATGCGAAACCGGATCGAGGGGTATTCATCGGTGAATTCCCGGATCACATCGGGCAGAAAGTAATATGCCGCCGTCGGAATGCAGGCGATGCTGACCAGCCCCGAACGGCGCTCGGCGATCTCGCGCACCGACAGAAGCGAGGTTTCCAGATCATCCAGCAGCCGCCGGGCGCGGGGTAGGAAATCGCGGCCGACAACGGTCAGCGAGACCCGGCGGGTGGTGCGTTCCAGCAACGCCACACCCAGCGTTGCCTCGAGTTTCTGGATGCGCCGGGTCAGGGCGGGTTGGGACAGGTGGATGCTTTCGGAAGCGGCGCGAAAGCTTTGCATCTCGGCCGTGGCGACAAAAGCCTTCAGATCTTCCAGGTCAATATTCATGCAAGATACGCAATTATAATTCAGATAATTGCATTTCACACATACCCCACCGTCATGGCAAGGGTCTTTCATCGCGGGCGGCTGACGACCCGCCAGAGGAAAACCAAGATCATGACCCGAATTCCATGTGTCCTGATGCGTGGCGGCACGTCACGCGGTCCGTTCTTTTTGTCTTCCGACCTGCCGCGGGATACGGGCACCCGCGATGCCGTCCTGATCGCGGCGATGGGCTCGGGCCATCCGTTGCAGATCGACGGTATCGGCGGCGGAAACCCCTTGACCAGCAAGGTGGCGATCGTCGGGCCCAGCCAGCAGCCGGGGACGGATGTCGATTATCTGTTTGGTCAGGTGAATGTCGAAAAGGCGCTGGTCGATACCGCGCCGAACTGCGGCAACATGCTGGCCGCCGTCGGTCCCTTCGCGATCGAGCAGGGGCTGGTCGCCGCCAGCGATCCCGAAACCCGGCTGACGATTCTGAACGTCAACACCGGCAAGCGGATCGAGGCCACGGTTCAGACACCGGGCGGCATCGTCAGTTATGAGGGCGACACCGCGATTGCGGGCGTCCCGGGGACAGCGGCGCCGGTGCGGCTGGCGTTTCTGGACGCGGCGGGGTCAAAGACGGGCAAGCTGTTGCCCACCGGGGCGCTGCGCGACGAGATTCAGGGCATCACCGTCACGCTTTTCGACATGGCGGTGGCGGCGGTTCTGGCGGCTGCGGAAAGCTTTGGCAAAACCGGCAGCGAAACCCCGGCCGAACTGGATGCCGATCGCGCCTTCATGGCCCGGCTGGAAAATCTGCGGCTGGAGGCGGGGCAACGCATGGGGCTTGGCGATGTGGCCAATCTGGTCATTCCAAAGCCGATCCTGCTGGCGCCGCCGACCGAAGGGGCGACCATCACCGCGCGCTATTTCATGCCGCATGCCTGCCACACCGCCGTCGCCATAACCGGCGCCGTCTGCATCGCCGCGGCCTGCTGCACCGAAGGCACCGTTGCGAACGAACTTGCGGTTCTGCCCGCGCCGGATGCGCAGGGGCGCCGGTTGCTTATCATCGATCATCCCTCGGGCCGCACGCCGGTCGAGATCGAGCAGGACGCCGAGACCGGCGAGATCCATCGCGTTTCGGTCATCCGAACCGCCCGCCGGTTGTTCGAGGGCTTCGTGCATATCCGCGACAAAGTCGCATAAACTATTCTCACGGGAGGAAGAAACGACATGATATTTCAGAACAAATCCGCCGTTCGGTCGATGCTGCTGGGCGCGGCCGCCGTCCTTGCCACCTCGCTGTCGCTGAGCGCGCAGGATTTCGCCGGCAAAACGGTCGAATGGACGATTCCGTTCGGCGTGGGCGGTGGCACCGATGTCTGGGCGCGGTTCTTTGCGCCGCAGTTGACCGAAAACCTTCCGGGCAAGCCGACGGTGGTGGTGCTGAACGTCCCCGGCGGCGGCTCGATCACCGGCGCCAACCAGTTCGCGCAGCGCGCAAGCGATGACGGGCTTTCGATCCTCGGCACCTCGGCCTCGACCCAGTACCCGGCGATCCTGGGCGATCCGCGGGTGCGCTATGATTATGCCGACTGGACGGCCGTTCTGGCCTCGCCTACGGGCGGTGTCGTCTACATCGACCCCAAATATGGCGTGACCGGCCCCGCCGATATCGAAAAGCTGCGCGCCGAGGAAATCCGCTTTGCCAGCCAGGGGGCGACGGCGCTTGAAATGCCGGTGCTGCTGGCCTTCAAGATGATGGGGCTGAACATCAAGCCGGTCTTCGGCATGGAAAGCCGCGGCGCCGGTCGTCTGGCGTTCGAGCGCGGCGAGGCCGGGATAGATTTCCAGACCAGTTCGGCCTATCTCGGCAGCGTCAAACCGCTTATCGACGCGGGCAAGGCGGTGCCGCTGTTCGCGCTTGGCGTGGTTGACGCCCAAGGCAATGTCAGCCGCGATCCGTCCTTCCCCGACCTGCCGACCTTTGTCGAGTTCTACGAACAGGCCACCGGCGCCAAGCCCGAGGGGCAGGCTTTCGAGGCGTGGAAGGCGCTGATGCTGGCGGGATTCTCGCTGCAGAAGATGGTGGTGCTGCCGAAGGACGCGCCGGCCGAGGTGATCGCCGCCTATGGCGACGCGGCGCGTGCCATCGTCGAGGCGCCCGATTTCCGCGCGCGGGCCGGCGAGGAGCTGGGCGATTACGAGCAGCTTGTGGGAGCTGACGCGGACGCGGCGCTGAAAAAGGCGCTGACCCTTGATCCGGCCATCCGCGACTTTCTGACCAACTGGCTGTCGGAAGATTACAACGTGCGGATGTAACCCGACCGACTGACCGACCCGACCGGCGCGACCGGCACAACCGGCCCGGCGGCTGATCCCGCCGCAATTCCTTCGGAGGAGATAACGATGTTTGATGTCGCGCTTTCGGCGCTTGGGCAGGTCATGTCCCTGGGCCATCTTGCCTTTCTTGTGCTTGGGGTCTGCGTCGGGCTGATCGTGGGTATCCTGCCGGGCCTTGGCGGCATCGCGGGCATGTCGATCCTGCTGCCGTTTCTTTACGGGATGAATCCGACCTCGGCGCTTGGCATGCTGATCGGCATGGTCGCGGTCATCCCGACGGGGGACACGTTCACCTCGGTCATGATGGGGATACCGGGTTCAAGCGCCAGTCAGGCGACGGTGCTGGACGGCTTTCCGATGGCCAAGCGCGGCGAGGCGGCACGGGCGCTGTCGGCGGCCTTCACCAGTTCGCTTCTGGGCGGGCTGGTCGGGGCGCTGGTCCTGTCTTTCGCCATCGTCATGGCGCGGCCGCTGGTCCTGTCTTTTTCCTCGGCCGAGTTGTTCATGCTGACGATCTTCGGCCTGTCCATGGTGGCGGTGCTGTCCGGGCGCAGCCTGACCAAGGGCATCGCCGCGGCCGGGATCGGTCTGGTCATCGGCTCGATCGGGACGGCGCCGGCGACGGGCGAGGCGCGGATGACATTCGGCATCGACTATCTTTATGACGGGGTGCCGCTGGTGGTCATCGCCATGGGTCTGTTCGCCATCCCCGAGGTGATCGACCTGCTGAAGCGCGGCAGTGCGATTTCAGAAACCACCGGGCTGGGGGGCGGCTGGGGCAGGGGGGTGCGCGACGTGCTGCGCCATCCCTGGCTGGTCGCGCGCTGCGCCAGCCTTGGCTGCATGATCGGGGCGCTGCCGGGTCTGGGCGGTGCGGTCGTCGACTGGATCGCCTATAGCCATGTCGTGCAGACCTGCCGCGACAAGTCGCAATTCGGCAAGGGCGACGTGCGCGGCGTCATCGCGCCCGAATCCGCCAATAATGCCTGTCAGGGCGGCGCGCTGATCCCGACGCTGCTGTTCGGCGTGCCGGGATCGGGCTCGATGGCGGTGTTTCTGGGCGGCATGGTGCTGCTTGGCATCCAGCCCGGCGTCACCATGGTCGAAACCCGGCTGGACCTTACCTATGCGATCATCTGGTCGCTGGCGCTGGCCAATGTCGTCGGGGCGGGGCTTTGCGTGCTGATGGCGCGGCCGGTGGCGCGGCTGACGCAGGTGCCGTTCGTCTATCTGGCGCCCTTCATGGTGATGATCGCGATGTTCGCGGCCTTTCAGGCCTCGCGGTCCATCGCCGATCTGGTCGCATTGATCGTGATGGGGGCGGTCGGCATCTATATGCGCCGCTTCGGCTGGCCGCGTCCGGCCCTGCTGATCGGCTTCGTGCTGGCGCCGGGGGCCGAGAATTACCTGTATCAGGCGGTGCAGTTCTATGACTGGAACTGGGTCACCCGGCCGGGCGTCGTCATCATCGGCGTGATCACGGTCGTCTCGGTTTATCTGGGCCTGCGCTTCGGCGCCGAGATTTCCAGCGAGGGCGAAAGCGACGCCGCCGATCAGCAGACCCGCGGCCGCCAGATCGCATTCGCCGGGCTTCTGGCCCTGATGGCCGCCTATTGCGTGTTCGAGGCGGTGCAACTGACCTTCCTCGGCATGGTTTTCCCCCTGATCGTGGGCGTTCTGGCGCTGGTCGCCGCGCTGGCGGTGATCCTGCGGATCCGTTCGGGCCGCACGGCGGAAATCCACGATGACGACGCCGGCGCGGCGCTTGCCGGAAAATCATCGGGGCGCGAGCTGTATCTGGCGATTTTCGCGGGGGTCGTCGCGCTGATCTGGCTGATCGGCTTTATCCCGGCGATGCTGGTATTCTTCCCGGCCTTTCTCATCCTCGCCGGCCACGCCCGCCCGTTGCAGGCCGCGCTGATGACGGCCGGCGCGGTCGGCTTCATCAGCCTGATCACCTGGGCCATGACCCTGCGCCTGCCCGAAGGACTGATCGCGCGCGCGTTGTTCTGACGCGGGGGGTGGCGGAGGGGATCGCACTTCTCCGCACCACCTCCGCGCGCGAGTATCTGGAAACGCCCCCCCGCCCGGCAACGGCGAGGGGCGCGTCTTTTCGAGATGTTGGGCGTGGCGTCAGGACGCCGCCCGCGAAGTATAGATGACCCGCTTTCACGCAGGTCGCGCCGGCAATCTTTCGGCGACAAATGCCCCGATCCCGCAGGTCTGCCGCAACCGTCCTGTGCGGGCGTCGAAATGCGGGTCATGCCAGACAGGTCAGAAACCGCCGGCCAACCGCGAGACGGCAAAGGCGCCCTGAACCCGCGACTCCAAACAACCGTTGCGCCCGCAACACATCCGAAACCCAAGCGCTTGTTGAGCAATCCGTGAATTGCAACCGGGGGGCGGGCTGCTTACTGTCCGCTTGTCGTGACAGGTTCGGACCACAGACCCAATGATGCGTCGCTGGATATGTTCATTGCTCATTCTTCTGATCGCTTCGGGCGGGATGATGCAGCATGGACGCAAGGCGCAGGCGGCTGATATTCCGGGCAATCACGTCATGGCCGCGATGACCGATCCCGGCATGCTGGCCCCGGCCGATCACCACAACCCGCAGCAGAAACGGCGCGCCGTGATGCCCGATGCCTGCGTGATCATCTGTCTGGGCACGCCAACGCCCTGGGCCGCCGCCGCGCAGCTTGCGCCGGTCGAAACGGAACGCTCGCTTCGGTGGCGTTTCACCGCCGTGACGCTTGAGGGGCGTTTCGTCGGCCCCGGATACCGGCCTCCGAAATCCGTCTGAACATTGCTTCGCCGCATCTTTCCAAGATGCCGAATATGTTCATCCCAAGGGAAATGATGGATTGCTTAGATGACATACATAATGAACCGCCGCGGCTTTCTGGCCGCATCCGGCGCCATGGCGGCGGCATTTGCCGCGCCGCGCGCAAGTATCGCCCAAGCCGCCGCGCCGACACTTCGGGCGGCAACCCGCACGCTTGACATCGACGGCCGCGCCGGGCGTGTTTTCGGTCTGATCAACGGAAACGGAACGCCCGGGCTGACGCTGGACCCGGGGCAGCGCTTTCGGCTTGATCTGATCAACGATCTGGCGGAGCCGACGATCATCCACTGGCATGGGCAGATCCCGCCGAACGCGCAGGACGGGGCGCCCGATCTGCCAATGCCGCTGTTGCAGCCGGGCGAGAGCCGCAGCTTCGACTTTGCGACGGCACCCGGCACGCACTGGATGCACAGCCACGTGCCCATTCAGGAAATGCAACTGCTTGCCGCGCCGCTGATCGTGCGCCGCCCCGAGGATCTGAGCGCCGACCGGCAAGAGGTCACCATGTTCCTGCATGATTTCTCGTTCCGCGCGCCCGAGGATGTGCTGGATGAAATCAGGTCGGGCGGCGAACATGCCGATGCGGCCAAAGCCGATGCGATGCAGACCGGGGGGGCGGCAGCGGGCCATGACATGGGCGGCGACATGGGCGGCAACACGGGCGGCGACATGGCGGCGACCGGAATGCAGGGGATGGAAGGCATGTCCATGGCCGGGACGGCCGGGATGCAGATGGACCTCAACGATTTCGATTTCGACGCCTATCTGGTCAATGACCGCACGCTGGGCGACCCCGAGATCGTGGCGGTCGAGAAGGGGGGCCGGGTCCTGCTGCGCGTCATAAACGCCGCCGCCGCCACGGTGTTCTGGCTCGACAGCGGCGCGGTTTCGGCGCGGCTCGTCGCGGTGGATGGTCAGCCGGTTGAGCCCTTGCCCGGCCCGCGCTTTGGCGTGGCGATGGGCCAGCGTCTGGATATCGAGCTTGATCTGCCCGCTGGCGGCGGGGCATGGCCGATCCTTGCGCTGCGTGAAGGCGCGGCAGAGCGCAGCGGCCTGATCCTCGCCTCGGCGGGGGCGCAGGTGAAGGTTCTTTCCGGCATGGCGGATGAACCCGCGCCGGCATTCGATACCGATCTTGCGCAAGAGGCCGCGCTCCGGGCGGTCGCGCCCTTGCCGGAACGCGCGGCCGATGTGGCGCCCATGGTGATGCTGGGCGGGCAGATGCAGCCCTATCGCTGGACCATCAACGATCGCGTGTTCGAGGATCGGGTTCCGGTCACGGCGGCGACGGGGCAGCGGGTCGAGATGACATTTCACAACATGACGATGATGGGGCATCCGATGCATCTGCACGGCCATCATTTTCAGGTCGTCGCGATCAACGGAAAGCGGTTCCCGGGGGCGATGCGCGACACGGTCTATGTGCCGCCGATGGCGATGGTCACGGTGGCGCTTGACGCGGGCGAGCCGGCCGAATGGATGCTGCATTGCCATCACATGCCGCATATGGCCAGCGGCATGATGACCACCTTCGCCGTGTCGGGTTGAGGCGGGGCCGTGGCGCATACCGATCATCCCACAGCCGCAGGTTTGGCTTATCCGCCCGCGGCGGGCATGCGGGCTGCGCCAACGGCGCCCCGGCAGCACCGCGTCACCGGAAGATCGCCACGGCCGGGCGCCGCAGGGTTTCGGGGGGCCGCACCGCCGATACCCGCGCGGGTCTTTCCGGGCGATCTTGCAATCGCCTGCCATTCGCCGCTATCGGGGGTCCGCAGACCGGCCGATGGTCGCGCCACGGCGCCCGAAGTCGATGGCCGGTGGAATTTTCAATGTGGTGACGGTGTGTCGAACCTCACCGCGCCAAACACCCGAAGCAGGATTTACACAGGAGTATACATATGCTGACACGCAGACATTTCATCCAGACGACGACCGCGCTGTTCTCGGCCGCTGTCGCCACGCCGCTGATGGCTTCGACATATCCCGATGCGGCGCAAAAGGCGGCATGGGACGCCGAGGTGACGCCCTCGGTGCCGAACCCTTGGGGGCTTCACCCGCGTTTCATGCCGCAGCGGGTCGTCGCGAACCCCGGCCTTGTCCCCGGTGACATCCATGTCGATGCGGTGGCGCGCTATCTTTATCACATCGAACAGGGCGGCACCGCGATGCGTTACGGCGTCGCCATCGGTCAGGGTGATCTTTACGAGCCGGGCACCTTCACGATCAAGCGCAAGGTCGAATGGCCGCATTGGACCCCGACCCAGAACATGATCAACCGCGAACCCGAGATTTACGGGAAATTCGCCAATGGGATGGAGCCGGGCCCCCAGAACGCGCTGGGATCCCGGGCGCTGTATCTTTATCTGGGCGACCGCGACACCTATCTGCGGATCCACGGCACGCCATTCCCGACCTCGATCGGCAGCCGGGCCAGCTCCGGCTGCGTCCGTATGGTCATGGCGCATATCAATCAGCTGTATCCGCTGGTCAAGATCGGCGCGACCGCGCATCTTTATCCCGCGGAACCCGGCGTGTCGGCGATGAGCTGAGCGCCTTTGCCGGGTGCCACCCGACCGGTGCGGTCACCGCATCAGGTCGGGGACACCTTGCAGATCTGGTTGCCGTTCGCGGCGCGCAGCGGCACCAGCGTCGTCTCGACCGGGCCGGCGTAATAATACCAATAGCAATTGTCCGCCGGGTCGAGCCTTGCCGTCGTCAGGTCCTGATTGGGGCCGGCGATGGCGACCACCTGCTCGGGGATCGGGTAGGGCGAGGCCTTTTCGGCGGCGGTATTGCCCGCAGTGGTACAGCCGGCTGCGGCCAGAAGTGACATTGCGATTGCGACGGTTCTTTTCTGCATGGGTTTCTCCTTGAATTGGTTGGTTGGTATTGCGGTCCGCGCCGGTTGTCACGACCCGTCGTCTTGAGGGAAACGGCTTTTTGTTGCGCCGTTGCGCCCGGGCTTCGTGGAATTCATGGTTGCCGGCGGCGTGGTGGCCCCGCGGCGGCTCATACCCCCGCTGTTTTCATGGGCGATGCCGGCCACGGGCGCCGCGCCGTGGCCGACGATCTGGTCAAGCAATGCATCGGCCTGATGCCACCTGTCGCCGGTGCCGCCCGGCGAGGGCGCAGCCGTCAGGCTATCCTTGCCGCGCAGCGGATCCGCGCCGTGACGCTCGGGTGCGGTTCGGGTGGCGGTTCTGGGGCGGGTGTTCCGGCCGCTGGCGATTGCCGTATCCTTCGGCCTTGACGCTGTCGGGGCCGCCTTGCAGCGCCACATGATCAACGCCTCGGCTGACGGAACGGCGGCGGTGAACAGGATGAATGACGGACGCGCCATGAATCACCCGTCCAACGGAAATGCGCGCCCGTCCCCGGCCACGCCGCCCCAGGCGATGACATCGGCGGTGGCGTCGACCCCGCCCCCCATGCCCGGAGAGCCGGCGGGCATGCCCGGAACGGCGATTCCCCGGATGTCGGGGCGTTGTTCCAGAACCTGCCGGATGGCGGCAAAGGGCACATGCCCCTCGACGATATAGCCGCCGACCCGGGCGGTGTGGCAGGACCAGAGCTTTTCCGGCACCTCGGCCGCGCGTTTCATGCCGGCATAATCACCGGTGTCGGTGATCTGGACCCTGAAACCCGCTGCGATCGCCAGATCCGCCCACGCGCTGCAGCAGCCGCAGCCGGGGTCTTTGGCGATGCGGAGCAGGCTTTGCCTTTCTTCCGCGCCGGCGGCCGCAAATCCGCGGCTTGCGGGCGTCGACAGGACCGCCGCGGCGGCAAGGATCACCCCGCGGCGCGAGAACGAATGGATGCTCATGGCTGATTTCCTTCTGCGAATTATGCGCCCCGTCATTCGGGTCATCTGCCCGAGGCGTGGCGCGACCGAACATGGTCTGGCCCGTCGGGGACCAGGCGAGGTCAGGCGATGCTGTATCGCGGAGGGGGGATCGGCAGGCGCGGCGCCGCCGATTTCGCCGCCAGCGACAGCGGGCGAAGCCGAACGGCGCGGGGCGACCCGGGTCCGGTCGGATCAGGCGCGGGCTGGATGGCCGCGACGCAGGCCGCGCAATGGCCGTGCGCGGTCTTGTCCGACGCAGTCTTGTCCGACGCGGTGCAGCATTCGCCGACCAGTGGCGCAACATGCGATTCCGCGACCGAGGTTCCGGGCGACGCCGCCCCCGAGGTCGCGGCCTGCAATGCCAGGGGCGTCGTGACCGCCAGAAGAATGGCCAGAAGACCCGCCAGCAGGCCGCGCATCAGTCGCGCACCTTTTCCAGAAGCTCGACGACTTCGCGGAACATCACCCTTTGGCGGTCCTGATCGCCGGACTCGATCGCATCCTCCATGCAGCTTCGGGCGTGATCCTCGATCAGCATGCGTTCGACCGCGCGCAGGGCCGAGCGGATGGCGGCGGTCTGGTTCAGGATATCGACGCAATAGCGCCCGTCCTCGACCATGCGCGAAACGCCCTGCACCTGACCGTTCAGCCGCGAAAGGCGCTTTTGGATCGCTTCCCGGTTCTGCTTGTCATGCGCCAAAGGCGGGCTCCGATCCTTCACATCCGGCGCTTGTATTATACCCGCAAGGGGTATACAGCAAGTCCAATATACCCCCTATAGGTATCGCGCCGGGAGAGAATCATGGATCGTCAGCACAACCATCCGCACGGACAACAGGACCACGGGGCCCACGATCACGGAACCCCCGATCACGGAACCCACGGTCACGGGGCTCATGACCATGGGCAGGCGGCTGCCGATCCGGGCAAAGCCCGTGATCCGGTCTGCGGCATGCAGGTGACGATCAAACCCGAGGCGCGCCAGCGCGACTATGACGGCAAGACCTTCTATTTCTGCTCGGACGGTTGCCGGACGAAATTCGACGGCGACCCGTGGTTCTATGCCTCGGGTGCCGCCGCCAAGGTGGAAAAGCAGGCTCCGGCGGGCACGCAATGGACCTGCCCGATGCATCCCGAAATCATCCGCGACGAACCCGGCGCCTGTCCGATCTGCGGCATGGCGCTGGAGCCGATGATCCCCTCGAACGAACCCAGCGCCGAGCTGACCGATTTCACCCGCAGGCTGTGGATCAGCGTCGCGGCGGCGGTGCCTTTGGTCATCCTGACCATGGGCGAGATGGTGGGGATCCCGGTCCGCCAATGGATCGGCCATCGGGCGGCGATCTGGCTGGAGTTCCTGCTGGCGACGCCCATCGTGCTTTGGGCCGCGCGGCCGTTCTTTCAGCGGGGGTTGGATTCCTTCCGCAATCGCTCGCCCAACATGTGGACGCTGATCTCGCTTGGGGTGGGCGCGGCCTATGTCTATTCCCTGTTCGCGACCTTCCTGCCGGGGATATTCCCTGCGGAATACCGCATGGGCGAAAGCGTTGGCACCTATTACGAGGCCGCCGTGGTCATCGTCGCGCTGGTCTTCGTGGGTCAGGTGCTGGAACTGCGGGCGCGAGAGCGTACCGGCGACGCGATCAGGGCGCTGATGGACCTGACGCCCAAGACCGCGCGCCGCATCCTGCCGGATGGCAGCGAATATGACGCGCCGCTGGAAAACGTCCACGCGGGCGATCTCTTGCGGGTGCGGCCGGGCGACAGCGTGCCCGTCGATGGCGAGGTGGTTCAGGGCCGTTCCTCCGTCGATGAAAGCATGATCACCGGGGAACCCGTGCCGGTCGAGAAGGTCGAGGGCGACCGGGTGACCGGCGGCACGATCAACAAGAACGGGTCGCTGACCATCCGCGCGACCGATGTGGGCGCCGATACGGTGCTGGCGCAGATCGTGCAGATGGTGGCGGGGGCGCGACGCTCCAAGGCGCCGATTCAGGGGCTGGCCGATCGCGTCTCGGCGATCTTCGTGCCGACGGTGGTGGCGATCGCCATTCTCGCCTTCGTCGTCTGGCTGATCTTCGGGCCGCAGCCTGCCTTTGTCTTTGCCATCGCCTCGGCGGTGTCGGTGCTGATCATCGCCTGCCCCTGTGCGCTTGGGCTGGCGACGCCGATCTCGATCACCACGGCGGCGGGGCGGGGGGCGCAGGCGGGGGTTCTGGTCAAGAACGCCGAGGCGCTGGAACTGATGGCCGATGTCGATACGCTGATCGTCGACAAGACCGGCACCCTGACCGAAGGCAAGCCGGCGCTGACCGATGTGACCAGCTTCGGCGCGACCCCCGAAGATGAATTGCTGGCCGCTGCCGCGGCGCTGGAACGCGCCTCGGAACATCCGCTGGCCGAGGCAATTGTCGAGGGCGCCAAGGCGCGCGGGCTGCGTCTGGGTGATGGCACGGAATTCGAGGCGGTGACCGGCAAGGGCGTTATCGGCAAGGTCGATGGCCGCGACGTGGCGCTTGGCAACAACGCGCTGATGAAATCCCTGGGCATCGACTGCGACACCGGCGAGGAGACAGCCGACCGGTTGCGCGGTGAGGGCAAGACGGCGATGTTCGTCGCCCTTGACGGCAAGCTGGCCGGGCTGGTCGCGGTGGCCGACCCGATCAAGCCGACAGCGGCGGCGGCGATCCGCGAATTGCACGCGCTTGGGCTGAAGGTGATCATGGCGACCGGCGACAACGAACGCACCGCGCAGGCGGTCGCCTCATCCCTTGGCATTGACGAGGTGCGCGCGGGCATGCTGCCCGAGGGCAAGAAAGATCTGATCGACGGGCTGCGCGCCAAGGGCCACAAGGTCGCCATGGCGGGCGACGGGGTGAATGACGCGCCGGCGCTGGCCGCCGCCGATGTCGGCATCGCCATGGGCACCGGCGCCGATGTGGCGGTCGAAAGCGCCGGGCTGACGCTGCTCGGCGGCGATCTGACCGGGATCATCCGCGCCCGCAAGCTGGCGGTGGCGACGATGCGCAACATCCGTCAGAACCTGTTCTTCGCCTTCATCTACAATGCGGCGGGGATTCCGGTCGCGGCGGGGCTGCTATATCCGGTCTTCGGATTGCTGCTGTCCCCGATGATCGCGGCGGCGGCGATGTCGCTGTCCTCGGTCTCGGTCATCGCCAATGCGCTGCGGCTGAAGCGGGTAGATCTTTAGGCGCCGCGCGACATGGCGTATTTCCGGTTTTGCATGCCGCTACGGCAGCCGCAGCTTCGCGCGGGTTTGCGGACGACAGGCGGGACCGGCGATCGCCGCATCGCGCATCGGTAAGCCGTGAGGACCGCGCCAGCCGGGCCGCGCCCGCCGCTGTTCCGCCGCTGAACCTAAAGCGGGCGCAGAAAATGCCGAACCACGGGCGCCCCCTTGCCGATGTGAAAGGCGTTCAGCGTTTGCTGATCCAACTGGTCCGAATGGGTGACGCGGGCGTGCTGGCGCTGATGTTCGACCCAGCTTTCCACGACGAAGGCCTCGACGATGCGCCCGGGGTCGGCGACATCCTCCCAGACATCCCAGCGGATCGCGCCGTCGCGCTGACGCGTGGTGCTGAACTTGCGCAGCGCGGCGATGAATTCGGCGACCTTGGCCGGCGCGATGCGATACTCGATTTCGATCAGCACCGGGCCGCGATCGTCATCGGGCGTGACCGCGACGACCGGCTCCGCCCAATGGTTCGACGGCGCAAGGTCGGTCGTCGCGTCCTTCGGCAGCCGCCAGACGCGCGCCAGCAGCACCGATGCCGTCAGTCCGGCCGCCGCGACCACAAGCGCCGTTGGCACATTCGCCCAAGAGGCGACAGTGCCCCAGAAAACGCTTCCGGCGGCCATCGCGCCCTGAAAGACCAGCAGATAAACCGCCAGAGCCCGGGCCTTGACCCAACCGGGGGACGCCATTTGCGCCGCCACGTTCAGCGAGGTCAGCATCCCTATCCAGGCGATGCCGGCCACGAACATGACCACCCCCGCGATCCAGCCGTTGGGGACAAGGCCCAGCAGCAGGGTCGCCAATGCGAAAAGCAGCGTCGCCCAGATCGAGATGGTGTTGGCGGGGATGGTCTTGCGCAGCCGCTTCAGCATCAGCGCGCCCAGCACCGCGCCCGCGCCCATGCAGGCCAGAAGCATGCCATAGCCCGAGGCGGTCAGGCCAAGGATCTGACGCCCGACCAGCGGCAGCATCGCCCAAAGCGCGCTGGCGAACAGAAAGAACCCGGCCGCCCGGACCAGAACCAGCCGCATGGCCGGCGAATGGCGCGCATAGCGATAGCCGGCCTTCAGCGCGCCGAAGAAATGCTCGGGCGGCAGGCCGTGGACGGTTTTCTCGCGTTTCCAGAAGAACAGCACCCCCAGCACCGCAAGCACCGACAGCGCATTCAGCGCGAACACCGCCGGCGGCCCGGCCATCGCGACGATCATCCCGCCAAGCGCCGGCCCGATAGCGCGCGAGATGTTCACGCCAAGGCTGTTCAGGGCGACGGCGTCGGGCAGGGTTTTCTTGTCGACCAGTTCCGGGACGATGGCCTGAAACACCGGCGCGCTGACCGCCGCCGAAACCCCCAGCATGAAGGTCGCCGCCAGCAGGACCCAGGGTGAGGTCAGCCCCGCGAGGGTCAGCAGCGACAGCGCCGCCGCCGCGACAAGGCCAAGCATCTGCGCCGCCATCAGCAGTTTTCGCCGGTCGACGATATCGGCCATCGCCCCCGCCGGCAGCGCCAACAGGAACATCGGCAGCGTCGTCGCCGATTGCACCAGCGCGACCAGAAGCGGGCTGGGCGACAGCGAGGTCATCAGCCACGCCGAGCCGACATCGTTCATCCATGTGCCAATGTTCGAGATGATCGTCGCGATCCACAGCGCCCGAAAGACGGGAAAACTCAGCGGGCCGGAAGCTCCGGCTTTCGATTCGGCCATCACATCACCTCTTACCGGGAAAAACGGGCATCCTGCGATGATGCCTGCGCGCGCGCCGGGATGTCCACAACCCAAGCCCCGGGCGATGCGCAGGGCGGGATTGGCGGGATCAGGCCCGAAGGGCCTTAGATCCCTCCCGCGCACGAAAGGGGCAGGGCGACACGAACCGCCGTGGCGCGGCGCGGTCGGGGTTCGTGCGGGGTTGGCGTCAAGACGGGGGCCGCGGTGGCCGCTGCCGCGATGGTGCCTTGTGAGAGGCGGAATCGGCGCCGACATATTGCCTTACGACGGCAAGCGCGGCCTCATGGCGTTCCCCTGCCTACTCAGCCGCGCTGCCATGCCAGCAACGCCTGCAACCACGTCACCGGGATGACGCCTTCGCCGCTTCGTCACCGGCACGAAGCGCAAAGCCCCTATAGCCTTTCCACCATTGGACGGCGGCCTCTCCGGCCTATATGCCAGCTACCCCGGCAGGCCGATCGCCGCGGTGCCGGCGATCGCACCGAAAGCAACCCGCAGATTGCCCCGATCGCGCGACCCGCGACAGGCAAGGCAAGCTAGAGCTGAAGGTTGCTCATGTCCGTGTCTCTGCCGCCGTGTCCGCGCGCAAAAGCCTTGCAAGCCCGTTGATTTCGGCCTGATGAAGCTGATGGCCCTGGGAGGCTGTTTCGACCTCGACCTTGGCCCCTTGCGCGATGAACCAGTCGATCAGCCGGCGTGACAGCGGCAACGGGCTGATCGGATCGTTCAGGCCGATACCGATCAGCACCGGCATGCCGGCCAGCCCCGGCTGCGGATCGGGGACCCAGGGGATCAGCGGGTGCAGAAGTGCCGCACGGTCGAACAGCTTTGGCCGCTTGAACAGCATCGCCGCAAGGATGTTGGCGCCGTTGGAATAGCCGAAGGCATACAGCGGGCGGCCGGGATGATCGGCCCGCACGCCCTCGACAAAGCTCAGCATCCTGTCGGTGCGATAGGCAAGATCCTTCATGTCATAGACGCCTTCGCCGGTGCGGCGGAAAAAGCGGTTCGCCCCGTTTTCCAGAACATCCCCGCGCGGCGCGACCAGCCCGGCATCGGGCAGGATGTTCCGCACCAGACCGGTGAACTGGTGTTCGTCGCCCCCGGTGCCGTGAAGGGCCAGAATCAGCGGGCTGCCCGGCAGACCCGCCTCCTGATAGCTGTGATAGATATTTTCCGACATGCAGCGTTTCCTTGATGCGGTCCCCGAAGCCTTTCGCGTCGGAGAGAAGGGTGTATCAGGCGCCCAGCGGGACAAGATGCGCCTCGATCCGGTCGCGGGCGGGCTCATAACGCGCCGGCAATTTCAGCGCCTCGCCCAGATGGGCGGTATCCTCGTCGCGGTCGAAACCCGGCTCATTCGTCGCGACCTCGAACAGCACACCTCCCGGCGTGCGGAAATAGATCGCCCAGAAATAATCGCGGTCGATGACCGGGGTGACCTGATAACCGGTATCCATCAACGCCTTGCGCACCTCGAGTTGCGCGGCCCGGTCGGGGACGGCAAAGGCGATGTGATGAACCGAACCCGCGCCTTGGCGGGCGAATTGCGATTGCGGCAGCGCCTCAAGGTCGATCCTGTCGGCGCCGTTGCCGCCCGGGATGACGAAGCGGGTGACGTCGCCTTCGGTTTCGGCGCGCTGATAGCCCATGAACCCCAGAAGTTCAGCCGTCGCCGCGGTATCCTGCAACCGTAGCCGGGCGCCGCTGAAGCCCCGGATGGCGGCGTCTTCGCTGATCCCGCCTTCGGTCCAGGGCGTGCGCGGATCGTCCGCCGACTCGATCAGCGAAAAACCATCGCCGTCCGGGCCAAGAAAGCGCAGGCGGTCGGCGCCGAAGGTCTGGCCCAGTTCCAGACCCTGGGCGCCCTGCGCCGCCAGCCGATCCCGCCAGAAGCTCAACGCGCCCTTGGGCACCGCGAACTGGGTCTCGCCGACCTCGCCCACGCCCCGGCGTCCGCGCACCAGATGCGGAAAGGGAAAATAGGTCATCACCGAACCGGGCGTGCCGATCTCATCGCCGTAATACAGGTGATAGACGCTCGGCTCATCGAAATTCACCGTCTTCTTCACCCGTCGCAATCCCAGCGTATCGGTGAAAAAGGCGTTGTTCTGGCGGGCATCGGCGGCCATCGACGTGACGTGGTGCAGGCCGTTGATCTGATTAAGCATGATCTCTGCCTTTCTGCGGGCTTGCCGCTGATGATTACTGTCCCGATAAAGATAGCGCCGCCGATACTTGTCGATAATTGCAACATTCATTGTGAATGAATTGCATCAGGCGTAATAATGCGATGTGCGGATGTGCCGCGAGGATAGCATGAATGAGCTGAAGGCGCTGAAAACCTTCCTCCTCGTCGCCGAAAAGCGCAGTTTTGCGCAGGCCGCGCGAGAGATGGACATGACCCCGGCTTCGGTGACCCGGACCATCGCGGCGCTGGAGGAAACGCTTGGCGTCCAGTTGTTCGTTCGCACGACGCGGCAGGTTTCGCTGACCGGCGACGGGGCGCTTTTCGCATCGCGCGTCGCGCCTGCCGTCCGGGCGCTTGACGCCGCGCGCACCGAGATGACGGATGCCAACAAGGCCGATGAGGGGCGCCTGCGCATCAACGCGCCGATGTCGCTGGGTCGGCGCGTGCTGCCACAGATCCTGTGTGATTTCCGCGACCTTCATCCCCGGATCACCTTCGAGATACGTCAGACCGACCGTCTGCTCGACATGGTCGAGGAAGATTTCGATCTGGCGATCCGCATTTCCGAGGCGCCCTCGGACAAGTTCACCATCTGGCGCAAGATCTGCCCGGTCGAGCGGCTGCTGGTGGCCGCGCCGGGCACGTCCCATGCCCGGGTCGAGCATCCCAGCGATCTGCCGCCCGACGCCTGTCTGGCCTATAGCGCGGACAGCCGCCGGGAAAGCTGGCAACTCTCGGACGGGAACGCCAGCGTCACCATCTCGGCCGGGCGTTCGATCAGCGCGAACAATGGCGAGTTGCTGGCCCGAATGGCGGCTAGTGGCGCCGGGGTAACGCTGCTGCCGGCCTTTATTCTGGCGGAATACCTGCACAGCGGGCGTTTGGTTCAGGTGCTGCCCGACTGGGCCCCGCCGCAGCTTTGGCTGACGCTGTATTATCCGCCCTATCAACAGCTTCCGCCAAGGATCGCGGCGTTCTCGGATTTCTTCGAGGGCCGGATTCGCCCGATGATGACCGCGTTGTAGGATTGGGGCGGGGACAGGCGCGGCGCATCGGACCATGAAAATCGGCCTGCGATCTGAACGCGATCATCGCGAAATCGCCGGGGCCGCTTCCCCCGCCTTCATTTCATCAAGCCGCCGGCCCCGAAGCCACGGACGCCCCGGTCCGAGAGGTGTCAGCGGGTGCCAAACCCCGTGTTCACCGGGGTTTCGGCGGGCTTTCCCGCCAGAACCGCCGCGATATTCCGGCGCTGAAGGGCACCCATTTCCGCCCGCGTCTCGACCGTCGCCGATCCGATATGCGGCAGCAGCAGCACATTGGGATGGGCCAGAAGACGCGGATCCGGGTGCCATCACGTCAAGCGACGCGCCGCGGATGCGGCCCTGCTCCAGCGCGGCGATCAGCGCCTCTTCATCGACCGTTGAGCCGCGCGAGATGTTGACGACCACGGCTTGCGGCGGCAGCGCCGCGATCACCTCGGCCGAGACGAGACCCGCCGTATCCGCGCCCCCGACCAAAGCGACCACCATGAAATCACTGCTTGCGGCAAGCGATGCGGGGCTGTCGTGATAGGTCCAGCCGGGCGTGTCCTTGTGGTTGCGCGACCAGTAATGGACGGGGCAGCCAAAGCCCGCCATGCGTTGGGCGATCTGCGCGCCGATACGGCCCAGCCCCAGCACCCCCACGGGGGCGCCCGAGACCTTGCGCCCCAGCGGCAGCGGCACACCGCGCCCCCAATCGCCACGGCCCAGATATTGCGCCGCCTCGACGACGCCGCGGGCATGGGCAAGGATCAGGGCGACCGCCAGATCGGCGACATCATCGGTCAGGACATCGGGTGTGTTGGTGACCAGCACGCGGCGGGCATTCGCGGCGGAGACGTCGATCGCATCATAGCCGACGCCGTAATTCGCAATCACCTTCAGGCCCGCCAACAGATCCATCTGCGCCCCGCCAAGCGGATCGTGGCCCTTATAGGCAAGCGCGCGAACGCCTTGCCGTGTCGCCTCGGGCAGACGGCCGAGGGCGGCCAGATCGGGCAGGATCAGCGCGTCAAGATCGGTCGCAAGGGCTTTGGCGTCGGTGGCGTCATAGGCGCCGATTGCGATGGTCTGGGTCATTCGGGCCGTTCCTTTTCCTCGAAACCGATCTGCGCCTTGCCAGGGCGGTTTGCCTTCGCGGTTTGCCTTCGCTTCAGGCCCGCTTGCGAACGGCGCCGGCGGGCGCACGGGACACGGTTTCCGCAGCCGAACGACCACGCGGGCAACCCCCGCTTTGACCCGAACCGGCATGGACGATTCGCTTGACAAGGTTTGTTAACGATAACATACAAAGGGAAGCACGGTTTGAAAAGTGGGGAGTGACGGGCGATGCAGTCTGAGGCCAAGGGCGTGAAGATGTTTGATCTGACCGGGCGGCGTGCGCTGGTGACCGGATCGACGCAGGGCATAGGGCTGGCTCTTGCCCGTGGGCTGGCCGAAGCGGGGGCCACCGTGGTGCTGAACGGGCGCGACGAAGGCCGGCTGGCCGATGCGGCAAAGACCCTGCGGGCGGATGGGTTCAACGTCGAGACGCTTGGGTTCGACGCCACTGACCACGAGGCCGTGCGCGCCGCTGTCGACGCCTTCGAGGCCGGGACGGGGCCGATCGACATTCTTGTGAACAATGCCGGAATGCAGCACCGCACGCCCTTGCAGGATTTTCCGGCGGATGCGTTCGAGCGTCTGCTGCAAACCAATATCGCCAGCGTCTTTCATGTCGGGCAGGCGGTCGCGCGCCACATGATCGGGCGCGGGCGTGGCAAGATCATCAATATCGCCAGCGTGCAGACGGCCTTGGCGCGGCCCGGCATCGCGCCTTATACCGCGACCAAGGGCGCGGTGGGCAACCTGACCAAGGGCATGGCCACCGACTGGGCGCGGTTGGGGCTGAACTGCAACGCCATCGCGCCGGGCTATTTCGACACGCCGCTGAACGCGGCCCTTGTCGCCAACCCCGAGTTCAGCACCTGGCTGGAAGGCCGCACCCCCGCCGGTCGCTGGGGGCAGGTCGAGGAACTGGTCGGCGCCTGCATCTTTCTGGCCTCGGATGCGTCCAGCTTTGTCAACGGGCATACGCTGTTCGTCGATGGCGGCATCTCGGTATCGCTATGAGCGGCCAACTGGCGCTGATCGGTGCGGGGGCGATGGGCGGGGCCATCGGCGCGCGCCTCTGCGCCACGGGCCAGCCTCTGAGGGTCTTTGATCTGGACCCTGAAAAGGTCGCGGCGCTGGTGTCGGCCGGGGCCGAGGCCGCACCTTCGGCCGCCGAAGCGGCGCGGGGCGCGGATGCGGTCATCCTAAGCCTGAACAGTCCGCGTATCGTCGAAGCCGCGGTCTTTGGCCCCGAAGGCGTGGCGACGGGCGCGGCGCAGGGGACGCTGATCATCGACATGTCCTCGATCGATCCGGCGGCCACCCGCGATCTGGCGGCGCGGGCCGAGGCGGCGGGGCTGGCTTGGGTCGACAGCCCGCTGTCGGGCGGCGCGCCGAAGGCCGCGACCGGAGAGCTGACGCTGATGCTGGGCGGGCGTGATGCCGATGTGGCCCGCGCCCGCGCGGTGCTGACCCATGTCGCCAGCAACATCACCCATATGGGGCCGGTCGGGGCCGGGCAGGCGACCAAGCTGATCAATCAGGTGCTGTGCGGGCTGAACTTTCTGGCGGTGGCCGAGGCGACCGCGCTGGCCGAAGCCGCAGGCATCGCCGCCGACCGCATCCCGCAGGCCCTGCGCGGCGGCCGCGCCGACAGCGCCATCCTGCAGGAATACATGCCGCGCTATGCCGCGCGCGACTACCGCCGCACCGGGCGGATCGATAACATGGTCAAGGATCTGGACGGTGCGCTGGCAATGGCCCGCGCCACCGCCACGCCGATGCCGCTGACCTCGGCCTGCGCCGAGGTGCACCGGATGCTGACCCGCGCCGGGTTGGGGGCCGAGGATCAGGCCGCGCTCATGGAATATTTCACCGCAACCCTGCCCAGCCCGGAGGTATCCTGATGCTGACCCGTTACGCGATTTTCGAAGGCGATCTGCTGCCCGGACAGGAAGACGCCTTCCGTCAGGCGGTGGTGAACGAACTGGTGCCGATGTGGCGGCAATTCCCCGGTCAGACCGGGCTGCGCATCACCTTCGGACTGGAACGCGACGAGGGCGCGCCCGAATATCCTCTGATTCTCGCCATCACCTATCCCGACCGCCCGACGATGGAGGCGGCGCTGGAACACCCGATCCGTCTGTCCAGCCGAGCCGCCACGCAGGCGGCCATCGCCGGCCGGTTCGAGGGAAAAATTCACCATCACGTCACCGAGATGCTGGATTTCCCTGCCTGAGACGCTCTATTCCCGCCGCAGAGGTGCCGGGATGAATGCAAAACCAACCATGAAGGATGTCGCCCGCCGGGCGGGGGTGTCGGTCATGACGGTGTCGCGCGCATTCCGCAGCGATGCCTCGATCAGCGATGCCACGCGCGACCATATCCGCAAGGTCGCGGACGAGTTGGGCTATGTCTTCGACGCGGTCGCCTCGAACCTGCGCTCGCAACGCAGCGGCTTTGTCGCGGTGACGATCCCCTCGATCAACAACGCCAATTTCGCCGATACCGTGGCGGCGCTGACCGGGCGGCTGGACGCGGCCGGATTGCAGGTGCTGCTGGGTCGCACGAATTACGACATGGCCGAGGAGGAGCGCCTGATCGGCCAGCTTCTGCGCCGCCAGCCCGAGGCGCTGGTCGTCACCGGCGGCCATCACACCGATCGCGCACGACGGATGATGCAGAACGCCGCCATTCCCGTGGTCGAGACATGGGATCTGCCGTGCCGGCCGCTGGGACACGTGGTCGGATTTTCGAACGCGGTGGCGATGCGGCTTCTGGTGGCGCATCTGACCCGGCGGGGCTATCGGCGGATCGCCTTCATCGGCGGCGATTCCGCCTATGACACCCGTGGCGCGGACCGCCGCCGCGGCTTTGTCGCGGCGATGGAGGAAGCCGGGCTTGATCCGTCGCGGCTGGTCATGGTCGGACCGCCGCCGGTGTCGATGCGCGAGGGGGCGGCCGCCATGGCGCGGCTTCTGGACACGCTGCCCGACACCGAGGCGGTGGTCGCCGTCGCCGATCCCGCCGCTTTCGGCGCCCTGACCGAATGCGCGCGGCGGGGGGTAGGGGTTCCCGATGACATGGCCATCGCCGGTTTCGGCAATTTCGAGATCTCGGGCGTGTCGGTGCCGGCGCTGACCACCATCGACCCGTTTCCGACCCGGATCGGCGATCAGGCCGGTGGGCTCATCGCCGATATTCTGCGGGGAACCGCCACGGAAAACGGCGCGACCCTGATCGAGGTCGCGCCGCAACTGGTGGCCCGCGCCTCGACCGGCGCGGGTTAGGGTTTACTTGGCGTTGGCCTCGATCATTTTCAGCATCTCGTCGCCGTTCTCGGTCACGAAATTGTCCCAGACCGGCTTGATCGCGGCCTGAAATGCGGCCGCATCGACGTCGCGGTTGACCTCCATGCCCTCGGCCTCCAGCCCCGCGATCATTTCTTCTTCCTTGTCCTTCACCAGCCCGCGCTGAAGGTCGATGGCGGCTTTCGCGGCCTCGGTCACGGCGGTCTGCTGTTCGGGGGTCAGGGCGTCGAACTTGGCCTTGTTCATGGTCAGCCCCAGCGCCGAATAGGCGTGCTGGGTCAGGCTGAGGTATTTCTGCACCTCGTTGAACTTGAAGGACACGACCACGCCGATCGGGTGGTCCTGTGCGTCGACGACGCCGGTTTCCAGCGCGGTGTAAAGCTCGGCCACCGGCAGTTGCTGCGGGTTGGCGCCCAGAAGCTCGAACATGTCGTTCAGCGCCTTGGAGTTGTTGACCCGCATCCGCAGACCCTTCAGATCGGCGGGCACGCGGATCGGACCGCGGTTGTTGGTCATGTTGCGATAGCCGTTTTCGCCGTAACCCAACAGTTTCAGGCCATGGGTCTCCATCTGCTTGGCGACCTCTTGCCCCGGGGCGCCGTCCAGCACCTTATAAGCGACCTCACGGGTCGGGAAGATGAAGGGCAGCTCGAACGCGCCGGCCTGCGGCACGAGGCCGGTATAGTTGTTCAGCCCGACCAGAGTCACGTCGATGATGCCCGACCGGGTGCCGTCGATCATCTGCTGATCATTGCCCAACTGGCCGTTCGGGAAAATCTGGACGGTGACTTCGCCGCCGGTCTTTTCCTCCAGCACGCGCTTGAATTCCAGCGCGAGCTTCTGCTGCAGATCGGTTTCGGGAACCGGATGGGCGAATTTCAGCGTGGTCTGGGCCTGTGCGGCCAAGGCGGACAGCGCCAGCACCGCAGCCAGCCCGGTCGCCCGGAAGAACGTATTCATGTGGATCTCCTCTCTGTTATGCAATTGTCGTGGGACCTAGCCGCCAAGCACGCGCAGCGGCACGGTGATCAGTTCGGGGAAGATGACGAACAGGCCCAGCAGGATCAGATAGGCCGTCACGAAGGGCAGGGTGCCCCGCACCACCTTGGACACCGGCGCCTTGCCGACGCCGCAGACGACGTTGAGGACCGAGCCGACCGGCGGCGTGATCAGCCCGATGCACGAGTTGATGATGAACATCAGCCCGAAATAGACCGGATCAATCCCCGCCAGCTTCACCACCGGCAGCATCAGCGGCACCAGGATCAGGACCGAGGGCACAAGGTCCATGACCATGCCGACCAGAAAGACGATGATCATGATGACCAGCATCAGCAGGCGCGGGCTTTCGACCAGACCGCCAAGCGCTACCGCGAGTTGCTGGGGAAGCTGGGCGATGGTGATCAGCCATGCCGCGACCATGGCCGAGCCGACAAGGAACATGACCATCGCCGTCGACCGTCCGGCCGAAATCAGCGTGTGGAACAGCATTTTCCACGTCATTTCGCGGTAGATCAGCATCGAGACGATGATCGCATAGACAGCGGCGACCACGGCGGCCTCGGTCGGGGTGACGATGCCCGAACGGATCCCGCCGATGATCAGGATCGGCATGATCAGCGCCCAGACCCCGTCACGCAGCGCCGCCCAGCGTTCGGCCGCGCTCGCCCGGGGCGCGACGGCCAGTTCCTCTTTCCGGGTAACGATGGACCAGGTGATCATTAGCGCCCCGCCCATCATCAGACCCGGGATGATCCCGCCGATGAACAGTTTGGCGATCGAGATATTGCCCGCCACGCCCAGCACGATCAGCGGCAGCGAGGGCGGAATGACCGGCGCGATGATCCCGCCCGCGGCCAGAAGGCCAAGCGAGCGCCCCTCGGGATAGCCCGATTGCTTCATCATCGGATAAAGGATCGACACCAGCGCCGCCGCATCCGCCACCGCCGAGCCCGACAGCCCGGCCAGCAGGACCGAGGTGAAGATCGCGACATAGCCAAGCCCGCCCTTGCGGTGGCCCAGCAGGCTTGTCGCCAGCCGGACGATGCGTTTCGACAGGCCGCCGACCGCCATCACCTCGCCCGCGACAAGGAAGAAGGGGATGGCCAGCAGCGGGAAGCTGTCGATGCCGTTGATCAGCGACTGCGCCATGATGTCGACGCTGAACGTGTCCAGTTGCAGCATCAGCGCCAGCGAGGACAGAAGCAGCGCGAAGGCCACGGGCAGGCCCAGCAGAATGGCCCCGATCAGGACCCCGAGAAACAGCGCGAGTGTCATTCGATCGGCCTTTCCACACTCGTGCCGTCGCTTACCGCGTAAGGCACTGGCCCCATGATCTGCCCGATCGCGATGACGATCATCAAACCGCCTCCGACCACCCCGGCCAGATACAGAAGCGCCGTCGGCAGGCCGGTCACCTGACTGATATTGACCCAGTTCAGCATCATCTGACGCCAGCAGCCGATCACGAACATCACCAGCAACCCGATGATGATCGCCCGGGTCAGCACCCACATGGGCCGCCGAAAGCGGGGCATGAAGGTCTCGACCACTTCGGTGACGGCCAGATGTTCATTGCTGCGCAGCGCCAGCGCCGAGCCGAGCATGGCGATCCAGACGAAGGCCAGCCGCGACACCTCGATCCCCCATCTGAGGCCCGAGTTGAAACCATAGCGCATGACGACGTTGGTAAAGACCATGATGATCATGGCCGCCAGAAAAAGCGCCAGAAGCGCCTCGATCAGGACCCAGATCACTGCGGTGCCGCGTGCGATCATCGGATGGTTCCTCCCCCCTCCGCGTTGCCGAATCCGGGCCAGCTTGGCAGAGCGGCCGAATCCTTAACCCGCGCCGATGGTAACGTTAACATTTTGCCACGTCAACCTGCATGATCGCGCCGGGAAGCGCGCCGGCCGGTCCGGTGCCGCTGTCAGGCGCGGGAACCGGTTTGCGGCGGTTCGGCGCGGGTCGAGTTTGCGGGCGAGAGGTCGCGGGATGGCGCGGCAGAAACATTCCCGGTTCGGGAGCATGTGAGCGATATCGACGCCATCGCCCGCGAACCTGTTTGCCACCCGGCAGCATATCACGACCGGCGCGGGTCGACGATCTGGTCCGTCCATTGCTGCGTGAACTGGTGTTCTCACCGTTTGGGTCAGCGGTTTGGCGCGGGGCCGCGTAACGATGACGAAAGGCACTGGTCAGCGCGGGCGTTATCGCCCAGAAGGTTCATGGTGCCCGGTCGGCGACGCCCGGCCACGAATGAACCGGAGGAGAATACCATGGACCTGAACCTGAACCTTGCGCATAAGATCGCCGGCGACTGCCTTGATATCGCTGCGGAAATGGGATTGAAGCCGATCACCGTCGCGGTCATCGACGCGGCCGGCCAGCTTAAGGTTCTGTTGCGGCAGGACGGCACCAGCACGCTGCGTCCCGACATCGCACAGGGCAAGGCCAAGGGGGCGGTCGCGCTGGGGCTCGGGTCCCGCGCGATATTCGAGCGGGCCAAGGAGCAACCCTATTTCATCCAGTCGATGAACGCGCTGGCCGGCGGCGCGTTGGTGCCGGTGCCGGGCGGGGTTCTGATCCGTCAGGACGGCCAGATCATCGGCGCGGTCGGAATTACCGGCGATACTTCGGATAATGACGAGGCCTGTGCCAAGCGCGCGATCGAGGCCGCTGGGCTGACCGCCGACGCCGGATAAGACTTTCGGAACAATGCTTTGGCCGGTATCGGACGGCCGGCCAAAGCGGGATGCTGTCGCGGTTGTGGGTGACGGCGCGTGCCGCCGCCATCGGATGCCGGGCTTACTCGGCCGCGATCCCCGGCGCCGGCGTATCGTCCAGCACTTTCATCGCCGCGTCGACGCCGCCCGACTGATGCGGCACGCCCGCCTTGCGCAGCCCCATCTCGACCCCGGTCAGCGTACCGGCAAGCGTCAGGTCATTGATGTCGCCCAGATGGCCGATGCGGAACACCTTGTCGGCCACTTTCGACAGACCGTTGCCCAGTGAAATATCGTAATGCTTCAACGCCGTGGCGCGGAAGGCGTCGGCGCTGTGGCCCTCGGGCATGACGACCGCCGTCAGCACGCCGCTTTCCTGACCCTGCTGGCGGCACAGCACCTCCAGCCCCCAGTGGCGGACGGCGGCGCGGGTGGCGGCGCCATGGCGCTGATGCCGGGCAAAGACGTTCTCCAGCCCTTCGTCATGCAGCATCGCAATGGCCTCGTTCAGACCGAACAGCATGTTCGTCGCCGGCGTATAGGGGAAATAACCGGTCTGGTTGATCGCTTTCATGTCAAGCCAATCCCAGTAGGACCGGCGCATGCCGCCGTTCTTTGCCGCCTCCATCGCCTTGGCCCCGACCGCGTTGAAGGAAATCCCCGGCGGCAACATCAGCCCTTTCTGCGAGCCCGAAACCGCGACATCCACCCCCCATTCGTCGAACCGGAAGTCGATCGAGGCCAGACCCGAAATCGTGTCGACCATCAAAAGCGCGGGATGGCCGGCCGCGTCGATCGCAGCGCGCACCTGCGCGATGGGCGTGACCGAGCCGGTCGAGGTCTCGTTATGGACCACGCAGACCGCCTTGATCTCATGCCCGCGATCCTCGCGCAGCCGGGTCTCGATCGCGTCGGGGTCGGCACCCCCGCGCCAGTCACCGGCGATGAATTCCGGGCGCAGACCCAGCTTTTCGGCCATCTTCTTCCACATCGCGGCAAAATGGCCGGTTTCATACATCAGCACCCGGTCGCCCTCGGACAGGGCGTTGACCAGCGCAGCCTCCCATGCGCCGGTGCCCGAGGCGGGGTAGATGATGACGTCCTGATCGGTCTTGAAGATCGTCTTCATGCCGTCAAGCGCGCGCTTGCCGACATCGGCGAACCCGGGTCCGCGGTGGTCGATCACCTGCGCCGACATGGCGCGCAGCACGCGATCCGGGACCGGGCTGGGGCCCGGGATTTGCAGGAAATGGCGGCCGGCGCGATGTGTCATCCTTGGTCTCCGATGCGGTGAGAGTGGATCCGGTTTGCGTTTTTAATTTTGCATTATGTATCCATTTCAGATAGCCCTGAGTCAACAACGTTGTGACACAAGGGGCCGGTATGCTGGATCAGGCATCGTGGAAGGGGTTTCAGGGCGAGGTCCTGCTCGACGCCTTTTCACGCGGACGATATTCGACCGACGCGTCATTCTATCAGATCGTCCCGCAGGGTGTGGCGATACCGAAGGGCCGCGAGGATGTGGAACTGGCGCTTGCCACCGCGCGGGCGGCGGGGGTGCCAGTGACGGGGCGCGGCGGCGGCACCTCGCAATGCGGGCAGACGGTGAACGCCGGGCTGATTTTGGACAATTCGGTGCATTTCAACCGCATTCTGGAACTGGATGTCGCAAACCGGCGGGTGGTGGTCGAACCCGGCATCGTGCTGGATGAACTGAACCGGGCGCTGAAGCCGCATGGGCTGTGGTTTCCGGTCGATGTCTCGACCGCCTCGCGCGCGACAATCGGGGGGATGGCGGCAAACAATTCCTGCGGCGGCCGGTCGCTGCGTTACGGCACGATGCGCGACAATGTTCTGTCGATCGAGGCGATCATGGCCGACGGCACGGTCGCCCATTTCGGCCCGACGGACATGCCCGGCGGCCCCGGCCCGGCACTGGTCGACCCGTTGCTGGCGATGGGGCGCGACAATGCGGCGCTGATCGACGCCCGGATCCCGAAGCTGACCCGGCGCGTGGGCGGCTATAACATCGACGCGCTGGTGCCCTCGAACCACCCGGTCAACCTGTCGCATCTTCTGGTCGGCAGCGAAGGCACGCTGGCCTATTTCACCAGGATCGAGCTGAAGCTGTGGCCCTTGGTCGGCAAGCGCGTGCTGGGCGTCTGCCATTTCCCCAGCTTCTATCAGGCGATGGAGGCGACCCAGCATCTGGTCGCGCTGGCGCCGCTGTCGGTCGAACTGGTCGATGCCACGATGATCGGGCTGTCGCGGCAGATACCGCTGTTCCGTCCGACCATCGAGCAATTCGTCCGGGGCGCGCCCGAAGCCCTGCTGCTGGTCGAATTCGATGAGGGGTCCGAGACCGCCAACGCCGAAAAGCTGCGCCTTCTGGAACAGCGCATGGGCGATCTGGGCTTTGACTGGCGCGGGCAGGGCAGAAACTGGGGCGGCGTGGTCGCGATCACCGACCAGCGCCTGCAAACCCAGATCGCCGAGGTGCGCAAATCCGGCCTGAACATCATGATGTCGATGAAGGCCGAAGGTAAGCCGGTGTCATTCGTCGAGGATTGCGCCGTCGAGCTGCGCGATCTGGCCGAATACACGCGCGAACTGTCCGAGGTTTTTGAACGCCACGGCACCAAGGGCACGTGGTACGCCCATGCGTCGGTGGGATGCCTGCATGTGCGTCCGGTTCTGAACCTGAAACTGGATGCGGACGTGAAACGGATGCGCGCCATCGCCGAACAGGCCTTTGCGCTGGTCGCCAAATACAAGGGGTCGCATTCCGGCGAACATGGCGACGGCATCGTGCGGTCCGAATTTCACGAACGCATGTTCGGCCCGGAAATCACCACCCTGTTCCGCGAGGTCAAGGACCGCTTCGACCCCGACCGCCGCTTCAACCCCGGCAAGATCGTCGATGCGCCGAAGATGGACGACCGCAGCCTGTTCCGCTTTGCCCCCGATTACGCGGTCGCGCCGCTGACCACGGCGTTCGACTGGTCGGCGTGGCCGGGCGCCGGCGGCGGGTTTCAGGGCGCGGTCGAGATGTGCAACAACAACGGCGCCTGCCGCAAGCTGGCCGGCGGCACGATGTGCCCGTCCTACCGCGTCACGCGCGAGGAACAGCACGTCACCCGCGGCCGGGCCAATACGCTGCGGCTGGCGATCTCGGGCCAGCTTGGGCCGGACGCGCTGCGCTCGGACGCGATGGCCGAGACGCTGAAGCTGTGCGTGTCCTGCAAGGGCTGCAAGCGCGAATGCCCGACCGGCGTCGATATGGCCAAGATGAAGATCGAGGTTCTGGCGGCGCGGGCCAAGACCCGCGGGTTGACCCTGCATGAGCGGCTGGTGGGCTATTTGCCGGCCTATGCGCCCTATGCGGCGCGGCTGCATTGGCTGATGAACCTGCGCAATCGGGTGCCGCTTTTGGCCCGGATGACCCAGGGGATGACGGGTTTCGCGGCGAACCGGCCGCTGCCGGAATGGTCGGCGCGGCCGTTCCGCGACGATGAACTGCCGGGGCCGGAAGGCGCCGATGTGGTGCTGTTCGCCGATCCCTTCAATCGCTGGTTCGAGCCCGGGAACCTGCGCGCCGCCGCCCGCGTGCTGACCGCCGCCGGACGCCGGGTCACCGTCGCGCGGCCGCTGGACGGGGGCAGGGTGCTTGATTGCGGGCGCACCTTCCTGTCGGTCGGGCTCGTCGATCAGGCCCGCGCCTCAGCCCTGCGTCTGGTCGCGGCGCTGTTGCCGCATGTAAAGGCCGGGCGCGTGATCGTCGGGCTGGAACCCTCCAGCCTGCTGACCCTGCGGGACGAGATCCCGGCCCTGCTGCCGGGCGAAGATACCGCGCTGATCGCCGATGCGGCGCTGATGTTCGAGGAATATCTGGCACGCGAACATGATGCCGGGCGGCTGAACCTTGCCCTGCGTGCCCCCTCCCGCCGGATTCTGCTGCACGGCCATTGTCATCAAAAGGCCATGGATGTGATGCCCGCCATCCAGAAGGCATTGGCGATGGTTCCGGAAACGGATATTGAGGTAATTGAGACAAGCTGCTGCGGCATGGCCGGTGCTTTCGGCTATGGCGTCGAGACCGAGGAAATTTCCCGGCGTATGGGAGAGCTGAGCCTGTTCCCCGCCGTCCGGGCCGCTGATGCGGATACGATCATTCTGGCCGACGGCACCTCTTGCCGCCACCAGATCGCAGATGGAACCGGCCGTCAGGCGATCCATGTCGCCCGTCTTTTTGAACTGGCCCTTACGGAGAAACCCGCCTGATGAACCTGACCGCAATCTCTGGCACCCAGCTCCGCCGCCGCTCGTTGCATGAGGAACTGATCGAGGCTTTGCGCGAACTGATCGTATCGGGCGAGCTGCCGCCCGGGCGAAAGGTGCCGGAAAAGGATCTGTGCGACCTTTACGGCGTGTCCCGCACGCCCCTGCGCGAGGCGCTGAAGGTGCTGGCGACGGACGGTCTGGTCACGCTGGAGCCCAATCGCGGCGCCTGGGTCACGCAGATCACGGTGCAGGATCTGGACGAGGTTTTCCCGGTCATGGGCGCGCTTGAGGCGCTGGCCGGCGAACTCGCCTGCCAGAACATCACCGACAAGGAAATCAAGGCGATCCGCAGCCTGCATGACCGCATGGTCGGCCATTACGAGGCGCGCGAGCTTGACGCCTATTTCGCCCTGAACCAGCGCATACATGAGGCGATCCTTGCCGCCGCGCGGAATGACACGCTGGCGACGCAGTACCGCTCGCTTGCGACGCGGGTACGGCGCGCGCGCTATGTCGCGAACATGACGCCCGAACGCTGGCGGCGCGCGACCGAGGAACATATCGCCATCATGGAATGCCTTGAGGCGCGCGATGGGCAGGCGCTTTCGGTCATCCTCAAGCGGCATCTTGAAAACAAGCGGGAAACCGTGCGCGACTGGCTGAAATCGCAGGAAGCGGGCGCGGTGCCGGAATAGCCGCCCGGTTCTAGCGCCCGCGCCATTCCGGTTTGCGCTTGGCCAGAAAGGCCGCGACGCCTTCGGCGAAATCCTCGCTGCCATAGACGCGGGCGATGATGTCGCCATCGTCGGGCGTGTTTTCCGACAAGCGGCCGAACAGCGCCCGGCAGGCCGCGATGGTCAGGGGCGCGGCCTCGCACAGCCGGGCGATCTGGCGTGCGGCCTCGGCCTCCAGCGCCTCGGGGGGAACGCAGGCGCTGGCAAAGCCCAGAGCATTGACCGTCGTGCCATCCAGAAATTCCGACAACAGCAGCATCCGCCGCACCGGCCCGTCGCCAAAGGCGCGCACCAGCCGGGCGATATTGGCGGCTGAAAGCGTGTTGCCGACGGTGCGGGCGATGGGGACGCCGAATTTAGCGGTGGGCGTCACGATGCGCAGATCGCAGGCGGCGGCGATGGCAAGCCCGCCGCCCACCGCCGCGCCGTCGATGATCGCCAGCGTCGGCGCGGGCAGGCGGGTCAGGGCCGAAAGCGCGGCGTCGATGCGATCCTCATAGGCCACCCCGTCCGCGCCGCCCTTGAAGGCGGTGAATTCGGATATGTCGGTGCCGGCGACGAAGGCCCCGCCGGCACCGCGAAAGACGATGGCGCGCAGGTCGCTGCGCGTCCCGATCTGGTCGCAGATCGCGCCCAGACGGCCGTACATCGCGAATGTCATCGCGTTGCGCGCGGCCGGCCGGTCAAAGGTGATATGCGCGACCGGACCGTCGATGCGCAGGCTTACATCGCCCGTGTGCGGGGCGTCAGCCATCCGCGGCCCCGTTTCCGGGGCTGATGCCCAATTCGCGCAAAAGCTCATCGCGATGCTCATCCAGCAGCGGCGGGTGGCGCCGGACCTGTTGAGGGGTGCCGCGCAGTTTGACCGGAAAGCCGATATTGTTGACCTCGCCCTCGACCGGGTGCCGGATTTTCATCACCATGTCGCGGGCTTGCGCCTGTTCATTGCCCAAGGCCTCGGCGTAATCCATGATCGACCCGGCGGGGATGCCCGCCGCCAGCAGGGCCTCGACCCATTCGTCGCGGCTTCGGGTGACCAGCGTCGATTCGAGATCGGCGATCAGCGCGTCGCGGTTGGCCAGACGCAGCGCGTTGGTCGCGTAATCGGGATGTGCGATCAGGTCGGGCCGGCCGATCGTCTCGCACAGGCGGCGATACAGGCGGTCGTTATTCGCCCCCAGCACGAAATACCCGTCGCCGGCCCGCACCGCCTGATAAGGCGCGGCCATGCGGTTGGCGGTGCCGATCCGCTGCGGAATATTGCCGGTGCCCCAATAGTCGCAGATATCCCAGACCGCGAAGGACAGCCCGGCCTCGTACAGCGAGGCGTCGATGAACTGGCCCTTGCCGCTGATCTGGCGCCCGATATAGGCCGCAAGGATGCCGTAGACCGCGAAAAGCGAGCAGCCGATGTCGGCAAGCGGCCCCCCGGATTTCGCCGGCGGTCCGTCCGGGTGGCCGGTGATCGACATGATCCCCGAGGCCGCCTGCGCCATCAGGTCGAACCCCGGCCGCTCTGACCACGGCCCGGTCTGGCCAAAGCCCGAGATGCTGGCATAGATGATGCCGGGATTGATCGCCGAGATCGTCTCGTAATCAATGCCCAGCTTTTTCACCACGCCGGGGCGATAGTTTTCGACGATCACATCGGCGGTTCTGGCCAGTTCCAGAAAGATCCCGCGATCCGCCTCGGATTTCAGATCAAGCGCGATCGAGCGCTTGTTGCGGTTCATGTTGAGAAACCCAAGGCTGTCGTCGCCTTTCAGCCTGAATCCCATCGAACTGCGGGTCTGGTCGCCGGTCGGCGGCTCGACCTTGATCACATCGGCCCCCAGATCACCCAGCAGCATGCAGGCGAAGGGGCCGGCCATCACCTGACTGACATCGAGCACGCGAATACCCGAAAGCGGCAAAGGGGGCTGCGGTTCGGTCATACGCTCAGCCTCCGTAAATCAGGTTGACCAGCAAAAGCGAGATCCCGGGCAGGTAGGTGCAGATCATCAACAGCGCCAGCAGCGCGAGGATGAAGGGCATGTTGACCTTGGTGGTTTCCCAGATGTCCGATTTCGCGATCGAACAGGCCGCGATCAGCACCGAGGCGACGGGCGGGGTCTGTTGCCCGATGGCAAGGTTCAGCGTCACCACCAGCCCGAAGTGAACCGGGTCGATCCCGGCCGCCAGCACCATCGGCATGACGATCGGGACGACCAGAATGATCGCCGCCGCCGAATGCAGGAACATGCCAAGGATCAGGAAGGCGATGTTCAGCATCAGCAGGATCAGATATTTGTTCTCGGTCACGCCGGCGATGGCGCGGGCCAGTTGCTGGGGCAGTTGCGCCTCGGTCAGGAAGCCGCCGATCAGATAGCTGGAGGCGACCAGCAGCATGACGACCGCGGTCTGCACGCCGCTGTCGATCAGCGCCTTGTAAAGCGCGCGCACGTCGAATTCGCGGTAGATCACGCCCGAGATGAACAGCGCCGCGACCACCGCCAGCGCCGCGCCCTCGGTCGCGGTGACGATACCGCCAAAGATGCCGCCCAGGATGATCACCGGCAGCATCAGCGCCCAGCCGGCTTCCTTGAACCGCAGCCAGACGTTCGACAGCTGGAACCGCTCTTCCACCGGAAAATTGTGGCGCCGCGCCTGCCAATAGGCGGCGATGGCCAGACAGATGGCGCCGACGATGCCGGGGCCGAAACCGGCGATGAACATCTTCACCACCGATTGCTGGGCCATGACCGCATAAAGGATCATCGGGATCGACGGCGGCAGGATGATCGCAAGGCTTGACGCGGACGAGCAGATCGCCGCCGCGAATTCCTTGGAATAGCCCTTGCGGCGCATCGCCGGGATCAGGATCGACCCCAATGCCGCGACCCCCGCGACGGCCGAGCCGGAAATCTCGGCGAAGAACATCGACGCGCCGATGACCACGAAGGACAGTCCGCCGCGGACAAAGCCGACCAGCGCCGAGGCCAGCGCGATCAGCCGCCGCGAGATCGACGAGGCGTTCATGATCGAGCCTGCCAGAACGAACAGCGGGATCGCCAGCAAGGGAAAGCTGGAAGCGCCCTCATACATGGTCAGCGCAAGGTTCGGCAGCATGTCGGCGCCCTGCACCACGACGATCGCCGTGATCGCGACGATGCCAAGCGCGACGGCGATCGGCACGTTCAACAGCGCCAGCGCGAACATGCCCAGCAGCATATATCCAATGGTCATCAGGCTTCTCCGCTGTGGCCGGGTTGACGGTGGCGGGACGCCGGCACGCTTGCGTCGTCCTGTTCCAACGGCGTGTTCGAGACGTCGCCAAGCGCCTCTTTGATCTCGTGATCCACGAAGCCCTCGCCCCGGGCATCGCGCATGACTTCGGGCAGCCGCAGCGCCTCGGCGATCATGAACAGGATCGCGCCAAGCGGGATGATGGCCTGGGTCACCTGCACCGATACGCTTGGCAGCGACACCAGCGTCATGCCCTCGAGGATGACCAGAACCTGCCATCCGGCATAGGCGAGCAGGCCGAAAAACGCGAAAACGCAAAGCTCGGAAAAGATCGTCGCCGCGACCCGCCACCGCACCGGCAAGGCGTTGATCACGCCCGGAAAGCCGATATGCGCGCCTTTCAGCGCGGCCAGCGCCGAGCCGAAATAGGTCATCCAGACCAGCCCGACCGAGGCGATCTCGTCATACCAGCTTAGCGCCGATCCCATATAGCGATAGACCGTGCCCATGACGATCAGCGCGGTCATCGCCGCCACGATCAGCGCGGTGATGATCTCTAGCAGGATTTCAAACCCCCGCCGGAAGGTCAGCGTTTCCATCAGTTTCTCCTGCAAGGAAAGTCGGCTGCAAGGAAAGTCGGCGGGCCCGAACATCGGTCCGGGCCCATTGCGGCGTCAGGCGCTACTTGGCGGGGGCCAGCGATTGCGCTTTCTGGATCAGTTCGGCGGCGCCGGGCACGGCGGCCGAGAACTCCTCATAGATCGGCTTGCTGGCTTCGACGAAAGCGGCGGTGTCGACCTCGTTCGCCACCATCCCCGCATCCTCGAGCTTTTTCAGCAGTTCGGTGTCCAGACCGGCCGCGATCTCATAGACGACGGGCTGCATCTCGACCGCGGTTTCCTGCAGGATTTTCTGCACCTCGGGATCGAATTTGTCCCATGACCGGCCGGCCACAACATAGGCCGGGGTATAGACGTGGTTCGATTTCGATAGGTATTTCTGAACCTCGTAGAAGCGCGACGGGTAAATCTGCGCATAGGGGTTTTCCTGACCGTCCATCACCCCGGTCTGAAGCGCCACGAACACCTCGGAGAAGGACATCGGGCTGGGGCTGGCGCCATAGCTTTGGAACATCTTCACGCGCCATTCGCCGCTGGGCACGCGCAGCTTGATGCCGGCCAGATCCCCGGGCTTGACGATCGGGCGCTTGTTGTTGGTGATCTGGCGGAAGCCGTTTTCCCAGACGCCGATGATGCGGTAACCGGCCTTCTCGGCCTCGGGGACCAGCGTCGGGGTCACGATCTCGTCGCGGATCTTGGCCATATGATCGCGGTCCTGAACCAGATAGGGCATCTCGAACAGCCCGAAGATCGGCACCATCGAGGACATGATCGTGCTGGGCAGGGCAAGGTCGATGGTGCCCAGTTTCAGCTTTTGCAGCATCGCCTTGTCATCGCCCAACTGGCTGGAGCCATAGACCACGACCTTTGCCTTGTCGCCCAGCTTTTCATTGGCGCGCTTGGCGAATTCCGTTGCGGTCTGGTCGAAAAGCGAGCCCGGCTCGCCGACATGACCGAACTTGATTTCGGTCTGTGCGAGGGCCGGCGTGACCATTCCGGTCACGGCAAGCACCGCGGCGGCTATCAATCCCTTGAATCGCATTGTCTTTCCTCCCTGATGTCTGACTTGGGCAGTTTGTTCGGCATACCGCGCGGGGCCGGGGACCGATGAGCGACGGTATGAAAGGCGGATAGCGGGCCGCGCCTCGGTGCCTTGCGATCATCGTCACGCAGACCCAGCGGCAGACACATGGCTAGGCTACCCACGCGGCGCGCCGCTGTCCGACGCTGCGGTTCATGTCCATGATGTGCCTGACGGCGATCACGACCGGATGCCCTCCCCGACATTCTGGCGTAATTTTGAATTATGTATAAAGAATGATTCTGTCGCCGGTCAACCGCAATATGGGGCGGGGGCGATCTGGCGCGAACACAGGCGGAGCGCCTGACGCCTGACCGTTGGGACGTATCCCGCACCGAAGTGACCCGGCTTCGCCGCATGCTGCCAGTGTGACGCCGGGGCGATCTCCTATTCCCACCTCGGCCATCCGCGCGCCCCCGACGCGCAGCGATACGGCGCTGGAAAAGGTGAAGTCGCTGATGTGATCCGAGAACCCGGGGGTGTGGGGCGATCCGTCTGGCGCGTCCGGGCAGCGGCGGTCGGTTTTCGGATGGAACCTGCGCCCCCTCATGCCTGACGAAGGCCCACATATGCCTTGAGCGCCACGGACCGTCCGGCCCCGCTGCGCGCCGTCCGGTGCCGGGCAGAAATATGCCGAAGGCGTTCGGTTCAGACGAACGCCGCATCAGGTTTCAATTCGCTTGGATTGAACGAAACGGCGGGCTAGCTTGTTGGTGATCGTGATCGGCTGGTTGCCCGCGATTTCCTGACCGGGCACAGCCACCAAGCAACCGAGGCTTATATGACCAAACCGAATATCGCCATCATCATCGGCTCGACCCGCGCCACCCGGTTCGCCGACAAGCCAGCCAAATGGCTGCTGGAAAACGCCCAGAAGCGCGACGACATGAATTTTGAACTGGTCGACCTGCGCGATGTCGATCTGCCGTTCTTCAACGAGGTCGCATCGAACCTTTGGGTGCCCTCGCAGGATCCGAAAGCGATCGCATGGCAGAAGAAGCTGGCCGGGTTCGACGGCTTCATCGTGCTGACCTCGGAATATAACCACTCGATTCCGGCCTCGCTGAAAAATGCCTTTGATCAGGCGTATAAGGAATGGAACCACAAGCCGATCGCGGCGATGGGTTACGGCGGCGTCGGCGGCGCGCGCGCGGTCGAGCACCTGCGCGGCATCGCGATCGAGCTGATGATGGTGCCGACGCGCAACGCCGTGCATCTGGGCGGCGGCGAGTTCATGAAGGTCAGCGCACTGGGCGCCAACGGCGAGATGTCCGAGGTTGACGCGGTGCTGCAACCCAGCCTGAAAGCGATGCTGGACGAACTGGCATGGTGGGCCGATGCGACCATGGCGGCGCGGGCCAAAACCGCCTGAGCAAGATGAAAAGGGGGGCTTTCGGCCCCCTTTTTCACCCTGTGCCGGCCGGGCCGCCTGATTTCCGGCGCCCGGCCGTCGCCTGACCCAACGTTCACAGGTAAGGAGGAGACGATGCCCAAAACCCAACCCGAGCCGATCCGCGATCCCGTTGCGGACCATCTTCTGACGCCCGAGAACTGCGCCGTCGTGCTGATCGACTATCAGCCCGAGCAGTACCGGACCGTCACCTCATCCTCGCGCGATGAGATCAACCTGAACGTCATCGCGCTGTGCAAGCTGGCGCGGGCCTATGAGGTGCCGGTGATCGTCTCGACCGTGGGCGTGGACATGGGCGTCAACACCGGCACCGCCGCCGAGATACTGGCCGAACTGCCCGGCGTGAAGGAAATCGACCGCAGTGGCGTGAACGCCTGGGAGGACGAGGAATTCCGCAACGCCGTCAAGGCGACCGGCCGCAAGAAGATCGTCATGGCCGGATTGTGGACCGAGGTTTGCCTGACCTTTCCGACACTGGACATGCTGGCCGAGGGTTTCGAGGTCTATCCCGTGGCCGATGCCGTGGGCGGGATTTCGCCCGTCGCGCATCATCAGGCGCTGGAACGCATGCGGGCGGCGGGCGCGACCCCGGTCACCGCGATTCAATTCGGCTCTGAACTGATGCGGAACTGGGCGCGCGAAAGCTCGCAGCGGTTCCGCGAGGTGCTGCAATGGTATTTCCCCAAACGCTTCGGGCTGATGAAGGAAGGCAAGATCTAGGTCGTTCCGCCCGCTGTCAGCGGCGGGCGCGCGATCCCGGGCATGAAAAAACGCACCGCCGGCCTGCCTGCGGTGCGTTTCCATGCGGGGCGGTCAGCCCCGATCAGGCGGCGTATTTCTGAACCGCGCCGGGCTGCTTGGACCATTCCGCATACCAGCGGTCGAACAGGTTCAACTGCGCCTCGGCAAAGCCGCGCTGGCTGTCGTTCAGCTTGTCGGTTTCATTGAAATGCAGCGTAAATTCGGGATAGCCCTTCAGCACCATCAGATGCTTGAAGAACAGGACCAGATCCGGGCCTTCGTCGAACGAGGACAGCACGGCCAGCGCCTCTTCCAGTTCCAGCGCGCGGGCGCGGGCATCGGCGTCGCCCTTGGCGGCCGCCTGACACAGGCTGACCAGATGCAGCACTTCCTTGGGCAGGACGCAGCCGATGCCGGTGATGGCACCACTGGCGCCGCAGTTGACGAAACCGTGGAAAACGCCGGTATCGACACCGATCATCAGCGTCACGTCGTCATTCCCGCTGGTGATGTTTTCGGCCGCATAGCTCATATCCGCCTTGCCGCCGAACTCCTTGAAACCAACCAGGTTCGGATGTTCGGCCCGCAGCGCGAAGAACAGGTCGGCGCGGGTGGCGAAGCCGTAATAGGGGCTGTTGTAGATCACCGCCGGCAGGTCGGGGGCGGCGGACAGGATCGCCTTGAAATGTTCGCGTTGCGCGGCGATCACCGGGCCGCGCGACAGCACGCGCGGAATGACCATCAGCCCCTGCGCGCCGACCTTCTGGGCATGCGCGGCATGGGCGGCGGCCAGTCTGGTGTTGACCGCACCGGTGCCGACGATGACCGGGATGCCGGCCTTGACCAGACGCTCGACCCCCTCCATCCGCTCGGCATCGGTCAGAAGCGGCCAGTCCCCCATCGAGCCGCAATAGACCACCGCCGACATGCCGGCCTTGATCAGCATCTGCCCCTGACGGACCAGCGCGTCGAAATCGGGCGTGCGGTCGGCCTTGCAGGGGGTCATCAGGGCGGGGATGGTGCCGGAAAAGATCTGCGGGTTCATGGTGCGCTCCTCAAGCAATCACTGCGGGCAACGATCAGCGAATCGGGCCTTTCGTGGCTCATTATATGCTTTGTATTTTATTTGTCGACAAGAAACTCACGCAAGTTCCGACCCCACCCACAAGGGGTTTTACCGGCACTAAAGCGGGACGTTCTGCCGCCGGTCCTGGGTCAGCAGCGATCGGATCTGCCCCACGATCAGATCCGCGTGCTTGTTCGCCAACCGGTCGGCCAGTTCGATATCCCGGGCGGCGATCGCCTCGATCATCTCGTCATGGCCGCTGGTGTCGCGCTGCGGGGGTTCGTCGTCATAGGATGAATAGTAAAGCCGCAGGATGCGCCGCCCCTCATCCAGCAGACGGCTGAAAAGACCGGTGTAATAGACGTTCTTGCCCGCCTCGGCGATCGCCATGTGGAAATCGCGGTTGGTCGCGATCATGGCCAGCGCGTCGCGATTTTTCAGCGCCTGGGCGAATTGCGCCTGATGGGCGCGGATGTTCTTCAGATCGGCCGCCGTCCGGTTCTCGGCCGCCAGCCGGGTGGTGACGCGATACATCAGGGTGATCGCGTCAAAGAAATGATGCATGTTCAGAAAATCGATGTTCGACACCACTGTCGAGCGGTTGGGCAGCGTGGTGACCAGCCCGTCGCCCGCCAGCCGCACCAATGCCTCGCGGATCGGGGTGCGCGACATCGACAGCCGTTCGGAAAGCTGGATCTCGTCGATCGGGCTGCCGGGCGGCAGGACGAGGTTCAGAATATCCTCGCGCAGGATTTCATAGACGAATTTGACGCCTTCGCCGCGCTTGCGTTCCGGGATGACCGTGTCGCTGTTCTTGTTCATCTGCATCTCGTTCCAGTCGACACAAAGAATATTGATCCCATCCCCGCATGGCAATGATGATCGGGACCACGGGGATTAACGCGCGCCCCATGTGTCGGTCAGGCGATAGCCCTCGGGCCACGGATCGTCGGGGTCCAGCATGTGCTGATGGGTGCCGGTGATCCAGCCGCGCCCCGAGATTTCGGGGATGATGGCGGGCGTGTCGCCGAGTGTCGTCGTCTCGACGATCCGACCGTCGAAGGTCGAGCCGATCAGCGATTCCACCGTCAGCCGGTCCGATGCGCCCATCAGTCCGCGCGCATGCAGGACCGCCATCCGCGCCGACAGCGCCGTGCCGGTGGGCGAGCGGTCGACCTTGCCGGGCTGGATCGCCACCGCCGCCCTGGCGCGAAGCTGGTTGCCGTCGCGCTCCAGCGCCCCCGCGAACAGGCAAAAGCTGAAATGCGTCCAGTCGGGCAGGGTCGGATGCCGGAACCGCATCTGCCGGTTGGCGGCATTGGTGATTTTCACGCCCAGAACGGCGATGTCATGGGCTTCGTCCGGGGTCATCTGAAATCCCAGCACCTTGGGGTCCACGAACACAAAGCTGTCGCCCCCGAAGGCCGTGTCGACGGTCAGCGTGCCGATGCCCTCGACCTCCAGCTTCTGGTCGAGCGGCCCGGCGAAGCTGGGCAGGTTCTGCACGAAAATCCGCTGCGCCTTGCCGTCCTTGCACTCGGCGCGGACGCGGACCAGCCCGCCCGGCGCTTCCAGCACCAGATGGGTAACCGGCTCTTGCATCGGGACCAGCCCGCCGTCGAGCAGCACGGTCGAGACGCAGATCGAGTTCGATCCCGACATCGGCGGCGTGTCCTCGGGCTCCATGATGATGAAGGCGGCGTCGGCCTCGGGGTGTTTTGGCGGCACCAGCAGGTTGACGTGCCGGAATACGCCGCCCCTCGGCTCGTTCAGGACGAAATTGCGCAGCCGTTCATCCTCGGCGATCCAGCGCGACTGTTCCCAGATCGTTTCGCCCGGCGGCGGCATTACGCCGCCGACGATGACATCGCCAACCTCGCCCTCGGCATGGGCGGAAATGACATGGATGGTCTGCTTGCTACGCATCGGCGGTTCCTTCCTGTGAAAGCCAGTGCGGCAGGGTTTTGGGTGCCTGTCCGGTCAGCGCCGCGGCCGCGCAATCGGCCATGGATCCGAAGCGCAGTGCGCGGCCGGACAGGCCGGGGCCGTAATGGGCGTATTTGCCGGAATTGGTCATCACCGTGCGGGTTTCGGGCGGAAACACCGGCTCGCTGATCGAGCACCAGCACATGTCGGGCACGATCCGCACGCCCGAGGCTTCCAGCGCCGAAAGCGTCCCCTCGCGGCGCAGATCCGCGATGACGGCGCGCCCGGCGGTGATCATGGTGGCAATGCCCACTGTCCGCCCCGCCAGCGCCGCCGCCAGCGCCCGGCATTCGGGGGCCGAGGCATGGGGGCTGCCGATGGCGATCAACTCGACCGTTTCGGGGCCGGGGTTCAGGCTGTCCCATGTCGCGGCCAGATCGGCGCGGGTGACGCGGGTCCGGTCGGCGCCTTCGCGCAGGGGAAGGTCCGCTTCCGGCGTCACCCCCTCGACATGCAGCATCGGTGCGGCCGAGGTGGTACCGAAGGCCGCGCACAGCGCCTTGAGGTCGTCGGGCGTCGGCGACACCCCGGCCAGCCCGCGCAGCAGCGGAATGCGATCCGGCGATTTCAGCCCGGCCAGATAACCGATCAGCGGCCAGACCGCATCATCGGCACCGGCGGGAATGTCGAAATCCAGCACCCGCGCGGCGCGGCGTTCGGCGTCCAGATAGACGCCGGCCAGTGGTGCGCGCCCGGTCACGGCGATGCACAGGTCCAGATAATCGGGATGCTTGGGCGTGCGCGCGCCGAGCACCGTATTGGCATAGATCACCGCGTTGGATTCGGCCCAGGCGATGCCCTCGCCCTGCGCGGGCTGGTCGTCCAGCAGATAAGGCGCGCAGGTGAAGGTCGGCTGGCAGCCCATCCGCACATAGGCATCCGCCAGCCGCGCGGCATGGCTGCCGAAGACCGGCGGCACGCCCTGACGCTGCCAGTTCTCGCGGTCGACCGAGATCGCGTTCATCGTCGTCGGCACCCGCACCTGCGCGCCCAGATCGGCCATCTTCTCGGCAAAGATCAGGTTCGCCTGATTGGCGAGGATACAGCCGTCGATATGGCCCCGCGTCACATCGGTCAGCGCCGCCGCGCCCTGCAATTGCGCCGCTTTGACGACGATGCGCATCGCCGCCGCCGTGGCCTCATCCCCCGCCAGCAGCGCCTGATCGGCGGGGGTGAGCGTCAGCGCGGTCTGCGGCGGATCGGCAATCGGCAGGCTGATGCCGTCGCCGGTGATCGCGTCTTCGGTGATGGTCAGACGCTCGGCCCGCGCCAGCCGGGCGAAATCCGCCGCGCTGACGCGCAGGACGGGCAGGGTGCGGCCGAACATCTCGGCCCCGATCAGCGCGCCAAGCGTGGCCACGTCCTCGGCCTCGGAAAAGATCAGCGCGGCAGGGGCGACACCGTTCAGCAGCATGTCCAGAATGACGCCCGAGCCGGAACACGACCCCCGGCTGGTCGGCATCATCACCACGCGCCCGTCAAGCGCGGCCCGGTAGGCGGGATGGTGTTCGTCGATGATCCGGGCGGCTTCGGGATCGACGCCGCCCCAGAAGCTGATGCCCTGATCCAGCGCCAGAACCGGGCCTTCGCCCGTGCCGGGCAGGATGCGGGTGGCGGTCATTTCACGACGAAACCGTGCGCGAACGGGTCGCGGTCGTCGATGAAGATGGTGTTATAGCCGGTCATCCGCGCCCATCCGGCGATCGAGGGGATGATCGCGGCCCGGTTCGCCACCGTGGTCGCGGCCTCGACCCGGCCCTTGAAGATCGAGCCGATGATCGACTCGTGCCAGAACTCGTCGCCGACGGCCAGCTTGCCCTTGGCGGCGAGTTGCGCCATCCGCGCCGAGGTGCCGGTACCGCAGGGCGAGCGGTCGATGGCCTTGTCGCCATAGAATACCGCGTTGCGGGCGTGCGCCCCGTCGACGGTCGGCACGCCCGTCCACAGGATATGCGACAGCCCGTTGATCGCCGGGTGCTCGGGATGGACGAATTCGTATTTCGCGTTCAGCGCCGCGCGCAGTTTCGGCGAAAAGCCGATCAGCTCGCCGGCGGTGAAATCGGCCATGTCGCGGAAATTCTTCTGCGGCTCGACGATGGCGTAGAAATTGCCGCCATAGGCCACGTCCACCACGATCTCGCCCAGACCCTCGACCTCGGCCGTCAGCCCCTCGGCGTAAAGAAAACCCGGCACGTTGGTCAGCCGCACTTCTTCGACGAAGCGGCCCTCCTGACGATAGCTGATATCGACCTTTCCGGCGGGGGTTTCGATCGACAGCTGACCCGGTGCGCGCGGGTGGATCAGCCCGTTCTCGATCCCCATGGTGATGGTGCCGATGGTGCCATGCCCGCACATGGCCAGACAGCCCGAGGTTTCGATGAACAGCACCGCCACGTCGCAATCGGGGCGCGTCGGCGGATACAGGATGGTGCCCGACATCATGTCATGGCCGCGCGGCTCGAACATCAGGCCGGTGCGGATCCAGTCGTAATCGCGCTGAAAATGGGCGCGCTTTTCCAGCATGTCCTTGCCCTCGAGCCGCGGGCCGCCGCCCGAGACGAGGCGGACCGGATTGCCGCAGGTATGGCCGTCGATGCAGGAAAACGTGTGCGTGGTCATGGCTCAGAACCGTGTGGGGGAGAAAGGAGAGAGGTCGATGGCTGGTATCTGGTTGGTGACCAGATCGGAAACAAGCCGGGCGGTGCCCGCCGATTGGGTCAGGCCCAGATGGCCGTGGCCGAAGGCATAGATGACGCGCCGGGTGGCCGGCGCGGGACCGATGACCGGCAGGCTATCGGGCAGCGAGGGGCGGAAGCCCATCCATTGCCGTCCGCCCTCGGTTTTCAGACCCGGCAGGAAGGCCTTCGCCTTTTTCAGCATCGCCTCGGCGCGTTTGAAGTTGGGCGGCAGGTCCAGCCCGCCCAACTCGACCGCGCCGCCGACGCGGATGCCGCTGGTCAGCCGCGACACCACGAAGCCATGGCCGCCAAAGGTCAGTTGCAGCCGCAGGTCCAGCGCGTCCGGGGGAAGGGTGGTGTTATAGCCGCGCTCGGTCTCCAGCGGAATCTTGTCGCCAAGGCTGCGGGCGATGCGGTGCGAAAACGCACCGGCCGCCAGCACCACCTTTGATGCGCGCAGATGACGCGGCCCCGCGATTACCGCGACCCCGTCGCTATCCGGCGCCAGCGCCGTCACCTCGGCCCGCTCGATCCGGCCGCCGTTCGCGCGGAACCGTTCGGCCAGCGCCAGCACGTAATCCCGGGGATCGGTGATCGAGTACCAGCCCGGCGTGAAGGTGCCCTTGATGAACCTTGGCGCGATGCCCGGCTGGATCTCGGCCATCTCGGCCGCGTCCATGTGGCGATATTCGATGCCGTGATCGTCGCGCGCCCGCCAGCCGGGTAGGGAGGCGCGGAACTCGGCCTCGGATTCGTAAAGCTGTAGGCTGCCGTCTTTGCGCAGCATGCCCGCTGCGCCATTGGCGGCCAGAAAGGGTTCAAGCTCGGCCTTGGACAGGTCCATCAGCGCGGTCTGCGCGGCCGTCGAATGGGCCACGCGCGACGGCGCGCAGGCACGCCAGAACCGGTACATCCACGGCGCGATCCGCAGCGCATAGGCCGGCGGCACCGACAGCGGCCCCAACGGGTCCAGCAGCCATTTCGGCGCCTTTTTCAGGATCCCGGGCGAGGCGAGCGGCAGAATGTCGGTAAACGCGAAGGCGCCGGCATTTCCGGCCGAGGCACCCGCTGCCGGGCCCTCGCGGTCCACCACAGTGACCTCCAGCCCGCGGGCCTGCAACGCCAGCGCCGCCGACAGGCCGATGACGCCCGCGCCGATCACGATGACATCGGGGTTCGACATTCACCGCGCCTTAATGGGTCGCCGCCAGGAACTTTTGCAGCTCCGGGTCTTTCGGGCTGCCGAACAGCTCGGCGGGGGGGGCGATTTCCGCCATCACGCCTTTATGGAAAAACGCCACCCGGTCAGATACTTCGCGCGCAAACTTCATCTCATGCGTCACGCAGATCATGGTCATGCCTTCCGAGGCCAGCATGCGCAGCGTGTCCAGCACCTCGCCCACAAGCTGCGGGTCAAGGGCCGAGGTTACCTCGTCGAACAGCATGTAGCTGGGCGACATGGCCAGCGCGCGGGCGATTGCCATGCGCTGCTGCTGGCCGCCCGACAGACGGCCGGGATAGACGTCCAGCTTGTCGCCAAGCCCGACATGGGTCAGTTGCTTGACGGCCATTTCCTCGGCTTCGGCCTTTGACTGCTTCAGCACCTTGCGCGGCGCCAGCATCACGTTTTCCTTGACCGTCAGATGCGGGAAGGCGTTCCATTGTTGGAACACGATGCCGATCTTCTGGCGCAGCTTGTTCAGGTCGGTGGTCTTGGCGTGCACCTCGACCCCGTCGACCCTGATGCTGCCGGAATCGATCGGCTCCAGCCCGTTGATGCAGGTCAGCAGCGTCGATTTCCCCGACCCCGAGCCCCCGATGACGGTCAGCACCTCGCCGTTTTGCACGGTCAGGTTGATCCCCTTCAGCACCTCCAGCGGGCCAAAGGATTTGCGGACGTTTTCGATCTCAATCATTGGACCACCGTTTTTCCAGATAACCGCCGAAACGTGCGACGGGGAAGCTGATGATGAAATAGAACGCGCCGCAGATCGTCAGCAGCAGCAGCGGTTCCTGCAGGCGCGTAATAAGGATCTGCGTCGATTTCAGCAGCTCCACCACCTGCACGACATAGACCAGCGCCGAATCCTTCATCACCCCCAGCGCAAGGCCGATCCAGCTTGGCAGCGCGACGCGCGTGGCCAGCGGCATGACGATGCTGCGCATGTCCTGCCCCCAGGTCATCCCAAGCGAGCGCGCGGCCCGGCGCAGCGTCAGCGGCACCGCCTCGATCCCGCCGCGCACGATCTCGGCGCAATAGGCCGAGGTGTAAAGCGTCAGCACGATGCAGGCGACGGTCAGGCCCGACAGGCCCAGCCGCAGCACCGTGCCCAGAAACGCATAGGCCAGCACCAGTTGGATCAGCAGCGGGATGGACCGGAAGATGTCCAGCACGAAGGTCAGCGGCGCGGCCCAGTAAGGCCCGATCTGATAGCGGATGACGCCGAAGATGATCCCCAGAACGGTCCCGAAAAAGACCGAGATCGCGGTGACAAGGATCGTCATGCCCGCGCCTTGGGCAAGGAACCACAGATCTTTGGCGGTCAGGGCGGTATCGAACATATGCGCCTCTCCCTTAATACCGGAACAGCCGTCGGGCGAACAGGCGCGCGCCCAACTGGATGATCTTGACGATGATGTAGAAGATCACCGCCGCGATGGCGAAAAGCTCGAAGGTGCGGAAGGTCAGCGCGTTCAGGTCCTGGGTGACGCCGTAAAGGTCCGAGTTCATGCCCACGGTGACGCCCAGCGAGGTCATCAGCACCGCCCAGACCATCTGGTTGGTGATCGTCGGATAGGCGATGCGGATCATCTGCGGCAGCACGATATAGCGGAAAGCCTGCAGATCGGACATGCCAAGCGACCGGCCGGCGCGCGACTGGGTGTCGGGAATGGCTTTCAGGGCGCCACGGAAATTCTCGGCCAGATAGCCGGCGTTGTTGAAGGTGATCCCCAGCAGAAGCGAGTTGAACGGGCTGAGATGCACCCCAAGCCCGGCCAGTCCGAAATGCGCCATGTAGATCTGGAACAGCGCCGGGGTGTTGCGCGCGATCTCGACCCACACGGTCGCGAAGCCGGCCAGTACCCGGCTGTTCGAGCGTCGGAACAGCGTAAGGACGACGGCGATCAGGATGCCGATCACCATCGACAGGATGGCGATCTTCATGGTGACAAGCGCGCCGTCCAGCATCTGGGGCAGCTTTGCCCAGGCTTGTCCCCATTGGAACCGATAGTTGAACATGGCCGCCGTTCCCCCTTGATGGCAAAGCGGCGCGGGGATCCCCGCGCCGCCCGTCAGGCAGAAGCCTTAGCGATAGACGCCATCGACGGTCAGCTTGGCGGGCTCGCCCTCGCCGACCCATTTCTTGTAAAGCTCGGCATAGCGGCCGGTGCGGACCTGCTGGTTGATGAACAGGTTCATGTAGTTGATCAGCCCCTGTTCCTCGCGCAGCGTGATCAGCGCCACGTAATCCGGCACCATCGGCGGCCGGTCGACGATCTTGATGCCGGGAAAGTTGCCGGATTTCACGTTGGCCTCGGCCACCTCGACGGTCGAGACGGTGGCGTCAAGCTGGCCTTGGCTCAGCGCCAGGAACACGTCGGCCTGGTTCTGATAGGGACGGAATTCGCCCTCGCCCCATTCCTTGACCTTGCCCTCCAGCCAGATCGCCTCATAGGTGCCGGCGGTGGCGCCGACGGTCTTGCCCTTCATGCCCTCCCAGTTCGAAATATCGACCTTGTCATTGGCGACGACGGCGTTTTCAAACGCATAATAGGGGATCGAGAAGCCGACCGTCTTGGCCCGCTCCAGCGTGTCCGAGGTCGAGGCGACGGCGACATCGACCTGACCCGAGACCAGCGCCGGGATGCGTTCCGGGAAGGTCGTCTCGACGACTTCGGCGGTGACGCCAAGCGCCTTGGCGAGGTCGTTGCAATAATCGACGTCGAAGCCCTGCGGGTTGTTGCTGGCGTCGCGCGACCCCATCGGCGGGAAATCCAGAACCACCGCGCAGCGCAGTGTCCCCGAGGCGATGATGTCGTCCAGCTTGTCGGCGAAGGCGGGGCCGGTGACAGTGACGGCGGTGGCAGCGATCGCTGCGATGCTCAGAAGCGAAGTCTGCATTTTGTTTTCTTCTCCCTGTTTGGCAATCCGGTCGTCGCGGACCGATTCCTCGCCTTTTTATCGGTCTTGTGACGGCGAAAAGCAAACACAAAATACTTTTTGTATGCAAAGACCGGGCGAGGAACCATGATCACCGCGCATAAGCGGCGGGGCGCGAAGCCACGCGAAGCCATGTGAAGCCACGCCGGCCCAGATCCTGCCTGCCCGCCGGGTGCGCGCATCATGTGCCGGTCGCAGCGGCCCTGCGCGCCTCGGGTTGCGCATCGTGCATACATAACGTATACAAGATTGAACCCTCAATCCCCGCCCGGCGGAGCCGTTCATGCCTGATGCAGCGACCTATTCCACCGACGCACTTGAGAATATCGTCCGGGACATCTTTCTGCGCGCCGGGTTGTCGGCTCAGCAGGCCGGGCCGGTCGCCGCGGTCATCGTCGCGGGCGAGCGGGACAATTGCAAATCCCACGGGATTTACCGCATCGAGGGCTGTCTGCGCACGCTGGCCGCCGGCAAGGTGCAGCCCAGGGCGGTGCCGGTACTGGCCGAGGATGACGGCACCGCGGTGGTGCGGGTCGACGCGCGGGGCGGCTTTTCACCCGCCGCTTTCGCGCTTGGCGCCCCGGTCCTTGCCGAACGCGCCCACAAGCTGGGGGTCGCCGCGCTGGTGATCAACGATTGCACGCATTTTTCCGCGCTTTGGCCCGAGATCGAGGCGCTGACCGCGCGGGGTTTGGCGGCAATGGCGATGTGCCCCAGCTATTCCTCGGTCGCGCCCTCCGGGGGCACGGCGCCGCTTTTGGGCACCAACCCCTTTGCCTTCGGCTGGCCGCGCGGCGAGGGTCATCCCTATGTCTTCGATTTCGCCACCTCGGTGGTTGCGCGGGGCGAGATCGAATTGCATCGCCGCGCCGGCAAACCGCTGCCCGAGGGCTGGGCGATCGACAGCGACGGGCGGCCGACGACCGATCCGGATGCGGCTCTGGCCGGTGCGATGCTGCCGTTCGGCGGCCATAAGGGGTCGGCCATCTCGACGATGATCGAGCTTCTGGCCGGCTGCATGATCGGCGATATGACCAGCGATGCGGCGCTGGATTACCTTGGCACGACCGCGATCCTGCCGCATCATGGCGAGTTGATCCTTGCCTTCTCGCCGGCGCGTTTCGCCGCCGGCCGCCCCGGCGATCCGTTTGCGCGGGCCGAGGCTTTTCTGGGCGCGATTTCCGGGCAGGGCGCAAGGCTGCCCTCGCAGCGGCGCTTTGCGGCGCGCGCCCGGGTCGCGGCCGAGGGTATTCACCTGAACGCCGATGAGGTGGCGCTGCTGGAACGCCTGCGCGATCCCGGCGGAAGCGTCTGACCGGATCCCCGCCACCCTAGCAGGCATCCCCGCCGCCATCCCCACCGACGGCATTCAGCCGTTCGGCGGCCATATCCGTGACCAGATACCATCCTTGTAGAACAGCGCGTGTTGCAGCGTGGCGGCGATATGGACGGCGATCAGGCCGATCAGGATGAAGGCGCAGGTGACATGGATCGACTGCGCCACCGCCGCCAGCTCGGGTGATTTCGGCAGCCACGTCCCGATCCCCAGCGCGTCCAGCCCTTCGATCGGGAACCGGTCGGCGCGGACCCGGATATAGCCGCTGACCGGCATGATCACCATTAGGGCATAAAGCGCGAAATGTGCGATGCCGGCCGCACGCTTCTGCCATTCGGGCATCGTGTCCGGCAGCGGCGGCGGTTTGTGCCGCAGGCGATAGATCAGCCGGGCGGCGATCAGGAAAAACAGGATCACGCCGGTGTTCTTGTGAAACACGAACAGCGTATCCTGAACCGGCCGGGGCAGGCCCTTCTGCACCATGATCAGACCGGCCGGGATCATCAGCAGAACCAGGGCCGCGATGATCCAGTGCAGCCATCGCGCCGGTCGGCGATAGCCGTTGACGAGATTTGCCATCCGCACATCCTTTCCCCCACCAGCTTATCCCAGTTCGGCCGCCAATCAACGCGGATCATTCGGCTTGACGGATGCCGGTATTGGCATAACGTCGGAGGGATGAGCGATCTGGACCGCCATGCAGGACCTTGCGCAGGCAAATCCGTCCGGGGCCATCGCTCCGGGCGCTTGCCGACCTGCCTTTGCCTTGCGGGGCTGATCGGGGCAGGGGCCTTGATCTGCGTTCTGGTGCTGCTGCGGCCGGGGCTGCCGTGGAGTTTGCATCTCTCGGCGCTGATCGCGCCCTATGTCGCCTTCCTCGCGGTCTGGCTTCTGGTTGCGGGGCTGTTCCGGCGGCACGTTCCGCATGATCGCTTTGGTCCCGCGAATACCGTGACGCTGGTCCGCGCCGCGCTGGTCTGCGGATTGCTGGGGCCGCTCATCTGGGGCGCGGCGGCGGGTTGGGGCGTCGCCCTGACCGGTGCCGTGGCGCTGATGCTGGACGGGGTCGACGGCTGGCTGGCGCGGCGGACGCATCTGGTCTCGGATTTCGGCGCCCGCTTTGATATGGAGGTCGACGCGGCGCTGGGACTGGTCCTGGCGCTCCATGCCTATCGGGGAACCGCCGCCGGGATCGAGGTGCTGGCGCTGGGGATGGTCCGCTATGTCTTTGTCGCGGCGGCGGCGGTCTGGCCGTGGCTTTTGGACCCGCTTCCCGAAAGCCGCCGCCGCAAGGTGATCTGCGTGTTGCAGCTTGCGATACTGGTCCTGTTGCAGGTGCCGGGCCTGTCGGGCGATGCCGCGATCCTGCTGGCCCGGGCGGCACTTGCGGCGGTGCTGTGGTCGTTCTTCGCCGACATCATGTGGCTGCGGGCACGGCGGGGATGAGCTTTGCCGCCCGCCCCGGCACCCTATCCGCTATTCTGGCGGCGCTGCTGGTCCATCTGGCGCTGGTCCTGCCCGCCGATCCGGCGGATCTGAGCCCGTGGGTCTTGCTGCGGTTTCCGCTGGAACTGCCGGCGGTCTTGCTGATCCTGATGGCGACGGGACGCACGCGGGCGCGGCCGGTGGTGCGGCTGGGCGTCACGCTGATCCTGACCTTGCTGGTGGTCCTGAAACTCGCCGATCTGGTGATGAAACAGGTGCTGGGCCGGCCGTTCAACCCGGTCGCCGACCTGTCGCTGACCGACGCTCTGGCCCGGCTGATCGCGGGGTCGTTCGGGGTGGGTGCGGCTGTCGTGTCGGTCGCTTTGGCAGCGGTGTGGCTGCTGGCGGTCGCGGCGCTGTTGTGGTGGGCGACGGGGGTGTGGTCGCGGCTGGCGCTGCCGATCCGCTGGCCGGCCGATCTGGCGCTTGCCTGTGTGGCGCTGATCGTCCTTCAGCTTAGCGGCCGTACTGGCGACTGGCGGCTGCCCCATGGCACTGACGCGACCCGGTTCATGGTCGACCGCGCAGCACTTCTCCGCCGCACGATGGGCGATCTGGCCGCGTTCCGGCAGGTGGCCGCGCGTGATCCGCTGGCCGATGCCCCGGGCCTTCTGGACGCGATCGACCGCGACGTGCTGGTGATTTTCGTCGAAAGCTATGGCCGGACCAGCTATGACAGGCCGTTCTATGCCGGCACGCATCTGGCCACGCTACGCCGGGCCGAGGCCGATCTGGCGCAGACCGGGCTGGCCATGCGCTCGGGTTTTCTGACCTCGCCCACGCGGGGCGGGCAAAGCTGGCTTACCCATACAACCTTCGCCAATGGCCTGTGGGCCGACGACCAGTCCCGCTATCTCGCGGTCCTGTCCAGCGGCCGGCAAAGCCTGTTTCATCAGGCCGAAAGGGCCGGGTTCCGCACCGCGGCAGTGATGCCCGCGATCACCATGCCCTGGCCCGAAGCCGCGCGCATGGGGTTTCAGCGGGTATTCGCGGCGGCTGATCTGGGCTATCGCGGCAAGCCCTTCAACTGGGTCACGATGCCCGACCAGTTCACGCTGGCCGCCACCGACCGGCTGCTGCGGGACGGGCGCGATCCGCGCCGGCTGTTCGCGCAGATCGCGCTGATATCCTCGCATGCGCCATGGGTGCCGGTGCCGGCGTTGGTCGGCTGGGCGGAGGTCGGCGACGGCCGGATTTTCGAGCGGATGGCGGTTGCCGGCGATCCGCCCTCGGTGGTTTGGAAAGACCCGGCGCGGGTGCGCGACCAATACCGCCAGTCCATTGATTACGCTTTACAAACGGTGATGTCCTATGCGGCGCTTCAGGCCAAGGATCCGCCGCTGATGATCGTTCTGGGCGATCATCAGGCGGTGGCCGGAATCGCGCTGGATGACCGGCGCGAGGTGCCGGTGCACGTCATCGGACCGAAGGCTCTGGTCGAACGCACCGCCGCATGGGGCCTGACGCCGGGGCTGATCCCGGCCGCCGATGCGCCGGCCATTCCGATGCAGGATATGCGCGACATGATCTTGCGCACATTCACTGACCCGGACCCGCAGGGGCCCGCAGCCGTCCGCGCTGACGGCGCGGAATCGCCGGCGTGACAGCGCGGTGACCCCTGTAGAGCGCCAGGCCGTTCTGCCGGTGGCGCATGATGGACCGACGTTCCCGGCGGGTGGGGCGCCGGGATAGGGCGCCACCGGGGTGCATGCAACATTTGCATGCTTGTTTGCCCCGCCCCAGCCGTTACTCTGGCCCAAACGGCAGGAGGATCGCGATGCACCCGACCGACTGGACAAGACGCCGGATGCTGGTCGCGGGCGCGGCCGGGGTTGGCGCGGCATCTCTGGGCCTTTCGCCCTCGCGTGCCATGGCGCAAACCCCGGTCAGCCTGCAATTGTCGTGGCTGCACTCGGTCCAGTTCGCCGGCAGCTATATCGCGCAGGACCGGGGCTGGTGGCGGGACGCCGGGCTGGAGGTCAGCCTGTTGCAGGGCGGGCCAAATGCGCCGGTCGAGCCGCCCGTAGTGTCGGGCGCCGCGCTGGTCGGCATATCCGCCGCCGATTACACCGCCGCCGCCGTGGCCGAGGGCGCGCCGTTTCGGATCATCGCCGTAGCGATGCAGAAAAACCCCTTCGTCATCGCCTCGCTGCGGGAGAATCCGGTCAACACGCCCGCCGATCTGGCCGGCAAGCGCATCGGCATGGCGCTGGCCAACACGCCGGTTCTTCAGGCGCTTTGCACGCTGAACAAAGTCGATATCAACGTTATCACCATCGTGCCCACCCAATACGCCGCCCAGCCTCTGGTCGCCGGAGAGGTCGACTGCCTGCTCTGCTGGGAAACCGATCTGCCGGTGGCGATGACCATTCAGGGCATCGCGAACCAGACCATGCTGATGGCCGATTACGGCTATGCGTTGCATTCCCAGACCTATATCGCGACCGAGGACAGCCTTGCGAACCGGCGTGCCGAACTGGTGGCGCTGATGAAGGGGGAACTGCGCGGCTGGGAGGCCTATCATGCCGATACCGACGCGGCCGCCAAGCTGACGCTGGCGATGTTTCCCGATGCGGGTCTGGACCTGCCGACGCAGGAGCTTCAGGCCAAACGTCAGGTGCCGCTGATGTTTTCCGACCTGACCGAACAGCACGGCTTTGGCTGGTGGACGGATGAGGCCGTCGCCGCGAATATCGAAACGCTTGCGCTGCTGGGCCGCAAGGTCACGCCCGATCTGTGGGACCGCTCGGTCCTTGACGAGGTCCATGCCGCCTGATCCGTTCCCCGGCGATCCGCCCGAAATCCGCGCGGCCGGGGTGTCGAAATCCTTCCCCGGCGGGGTCGTGGCCCTGGCCCCGCTTGACCTGACGATCGCGGCCGGCCGGACCACGGCTCTGGTCGGGCCTTCGGGCTGCGGCAAGTCCACGCTTTTACGTCTGATCGCCGGGCTGGAGGTGCCGAGTGCCGGGCGCATCACCATCGGCGGGGTCGATCCGGCGGTAATGCGGCGTGACGGGGCGATCGCGGTCGCGTTTCAGGATCCCGCGCTTTTGCCGTGGCGCACGGTGCGGGGCAATATCGCCCTGGCCTGCAAGCTGGCGCGCCGCCCGATCGATCCGGCGCGGATCGAGCGGCTTATCGCACTGGTCGGGCTGGACGGCTTTGGCGATACCCGGCCAGCCGCGCTCTCCGGCGGCATGCGGCAACGCGCCGCCATCGTCCGCGCGATGATCACCGAACCCCGGGTGCTCTTGCTGGATGAGCCCTTTGGCGCCGTGGACGAACTGACCCGCCGCCAGCTTGCGCTGGACCTGCCGCAGCTTTGGCAGCCGCGCGGCACCACCACGCTGCTGGTCACCCATTCGGTTGACGAGGCGGTTCTGCTGGCCGACCGGGTTCTGGTGCTCTCGCCCCGCCCGGCGCGGATCGTTGCCGATATTCCGGTCGCCCTGCCGTGGCCAAGACCGGCCGAAACCACGACCGCGCCCCGGTTCCACGCCATCGCCGACCGGGTTTCGGCGGCGCTGGCGCAGGGCATGGCGCGGGTCGCCCGATGACCGGGCCGGCCGTCATGACCGGCGCCCCGGACGGACGCGCGATGATCCGCACCATCGTCGCGACCATGACGATCCTGCTGATCTAGGAGGTGACGGCCCGTCTGGTCGCGGCCAGCTTCATCCTTGCCGCGCCGTCCCAGATCATCGGCTGGCTGGCCCGTCACCCGGGGCTGACCGGACGGGCGCTGGCGACGACCTTCGCCAATGCGGCGATCGGTTTCGTGGCGGGAAATCTGGCGGCGATCCTGTTGTCCGCCGTGGCCGCGGTCTGGCCACGCAGCCGGGCAACGATCGCCGGGCTGGCGCTGCTGGTCTTTTGCCTGCCGCTAGTCGCCACCGGCCCGATCCTGCGGGTCCTGCTGGGGCCGGGGAACGGGCCGCAGATCTGGCTGGCGGCGCTTGCCGTCTATTACACGACGCTGGTCCCGCTGATGGTGGGGCTGCGGGCGGTGCCGGCGGTCTGGCTTGATCTGGTGCGCAGCTATGGCCGTGGCCGGCGGGCCGAGCTGATCCATATCCGTGCCCGCGCCGCCTTGCCCTATCTGTTCGCCGGGCTGCAAATTGCCGCGCCCGCCGCATTTCTGGGCGCGATGGTGGGTGAGTTCACCGGGGCCGAGCGTGGGCTTGGCGTCCTGACCATCCGCTTTACCCGCGCCATGGACCTGCCGGCGCTTTGGGCGGTTGCGGTGGTGGCGGCGCTGGTCTCGATCCTGAGCTATGCCGCCTTTGGACGGCTGGCCGAGGCGGTGCTGGACGAAAAGCCGCCGGTGATCCTGTCGCCCCCGCCCGAACCCGACCCTTACGGCTGGCGTGCCGGCTGGCTGGCGGGGCTGGGCCGGGGTGCGCTGATCGCCGCGCTGGCGCTTTTGGTGTGGTGGGGGCTGATGGAGGCGCTGGGCCTGAACCGGTTCTTCGCCAAGCGTCCGGGCGATCTGTTCGAGGCGTTTTTTCTGGCCCCCGATGCGGCGGCGACGCGGGGGGCGTTGCTGGCGGCGCTGGCGCAGACCGGGGTGTACGTCCTGCCGGGCTATCTGGCCGGTCTGGCGCTGGGCGCGGTTCTGGCGATCTTTCTGACCCTGCTGCCCGCGCTGGCCGCCGTGGCCATGCCGGTGGCGGTCGCGCTGCGCGCAATTCCCATTGTCACCACCGCACCCTTGGTCGTTCTGGCGCTTGGGCGGGGTGCTGCGGGCACCATCACGCTGGTCGCGATCATGGTGTTTTTCCCGACCTTCGTCGCCTGCCTGCACGGGCTGCGGCAGGCGCCGGGGCCGATCATGGACCTGTTCGACAGCTATGCCGCCGGCCCCGTCAGCCGGCTGATCCATGTGCGTATCCCGGCCATGCTGCCCGCGTTTTTCGCCGCCGCGAGGATGAGCGTGCCCGCCGCCATCCTTGCCGTCACCGTGGTCGAGTGGCTGGCGACCGGGCGCGGAATCGGCAGTCTGATGGCGCTGTCGGCCTCGGTTTCCGATTATGACATGCTGTGGGCGGCGGTCGTCGTGGTCGCGGTGCTGTCGGCGCTCGGCTATGCCGCGGTCAGCATGATCGAGCGGCGTCTGCTGCGTCTTTATGCCCCCGAACAGGTCACGACATGAGCCATCTGCGCCCCGCCGCCTTCGCCATCCCCGGCGACATCACCACGCTGACCGGCGGCTATATCTATGAGCGTCGCTTGCTGGAGGGGCTGCGCGATCAGGGCCGCGATGTGCTGCATCTGGAACTTCCGGCGGGCTTTCCGGCGCCGGATCCGGCCGACATGGCCACCGCCGTCCGGCAGTTGCAGGACCTGCCCGGGGATCGCGTCCTGATACTCGACGGGCTGGTTTTCGGATCAATCGACACCGCCGGGCTGGCCGGGGTGCGCGCGCCGATCCTTGCCATGATCCACCACCCGCTGGCGCTGGAAAGCGGGCTTGATCCGGCCGACCGGGACCATCTTTACCGGACCGAGCGGGATAATCTGCGCCTTGCCCGTCACGTTCTGGTGCCCAGCCCCCACACGCGCAGGATGCTGACCCAGCATTACGGCGTCGCGCCCGACCGCATCAGCATCGCCCGGCCCGGGGTCGATCCGCCGAGGCTGGCGCCCGCGCCGGTCGTGCCGCCGCTGATCCTGTCGGTCGGGATCCTGCACCCGCGCAAGGGCCATGACATTCTGATCGACAGCCTGTCGCGGATCGCCGATCTGGAGTGGCAGGCGGTGATCGTCGGGCAACCATGGCATGGCGCGCATGCGGGCGATCTTGCCCGCATGGTCCAAAGGCTCGGGCTGTCGGACCGGCTGCGGCTGACCGGCCAGATCCCGGCGGAGGCGCTGCAAACCCTGTTCTCGCAGGCGGCGATTTTCGCGCTTGCAACCCGGTATGAGGGGTATGGCATCGTCTTTGACGAGGCGTTGAGCCACGGTCTGCCCATCGTCAGTTGCGCCACCGGCGCCGTGCCCGATACCGTGCCGGCTGCGGCCCGCGTGCTGGTCCCCCCCGACGATCCGGCGGCTTTCGCCGATGCCCTGCGCGGCCTTCTTGAACGGCCCGATCAGCGTGCGGCGCTGGCCGCCGCCGCGCTTGCCACGCGGCTGACCCGCTGGTCGGATACTGCGCGCGCCGCCGGGGCGGTGCTTGACGGCGCGGATTTCGCCTGATCCGATTGCGCCTGATCCGAGTGCTCCTGTCCGATGACCGCGATCTCGGGGGGCTTGCAGGTTCCGGGGACGGGCATAAGCTGGCCATCCATTCGCGGCTATCCAAAGATGGCCATCGAAAGACGGCATCCAAAGACGGCCATCCAAGAACGGGGGAATTCAGCCTGACCGGCAAGCTCGCCTATAAGATCGACATCGTGGTGATCGGTGGCGGGCAGGCCGGGCTTTCCGCCGCCTATCACCTGCGGCAGGCCGGGCTGACCGGCGGCAAGGGCTTTCTGGTGCTGGACAAATCGCCGACCCCGGGCGGGGCGTGGCAATTCCGCTGGCCCTCGCTGACGATGAAGACCATCAACCGCCTGCATGATCTGCCCGGCATGGGCTTTGCCGAGGTTCTGGACGCCGGTCAGACCGAGGTGCGCGCGGCCGAGGCGGTTCCCGCCTATTTCAGCGCCTACGAGACGCATTTCCAGCTTCCGGTCTATCGTCCGGTGACGGTGCGGCTGGTCTGCGGGCGGGGCGAGCGGCTGCGGATCGAGACCGATCACGAAAGTTTTTCGGCGCGCGGGATCATCAATTGCACCGGCACATGGGATGCGCCGCAAATCCCCTATTACCCCGGCCGGGAACTGTTTCAGGGCCGTCAGATGCATACCCGCGATTACCGGGACGCGAATGAATTTGCCGGAAAGCGGGTCGTGATCGTCGGCGCGGGAATCTCGGCGCTGCAGTTTCTCGATGAGATCTCTCGGGTCGCTCAGGTGATCTGGGTCACCCGCCGTCCGCCCGAATTTCGCGATGCCGCCTTCACGCCCGAGGACGGCCGCGCCGCCGTCGCCCGCGTCGAACAGCGGGTGCGGGCTGGGCTGGTCCCCGGTTCGGTCGTGTCCGTGACCGGCATTCCGCGTTCCCCGGCGATCAACGCGATGGAGGCCCGCGGGGTCCTGAACCGCCAGCCGATGTTTTCCGAGATCACCCCGACCGGCATCCGCTGGCCCGACGGGCACGAGGCGCAGGTGGATGTGATCCTGTGGGCCACCGGGTTTCGCAGCGCGCTTGACCATCTGGCGCCGCTGCAACTGCGCGAGGATAATGGCGGCATCATCATGGCCGGGCGGCTGGCGACGCGGGTGGTCAGGGATCCGCGGGTGCATCTTGTCGGCTACGGCCCCTCGGCCTCGACCATCGGGGCCAACCGGGCCGGCGGGGCTGCCGCGCGCGAGTTGATGGATTATCTGAACCTGCACCCTGCGGCCATGCCCGCGACCAGCAAACAGGAGTAGACCATGCCCGACGACGTCATCGAAAACCCGGCCGAGCACCGCTTTGAACTGGCGCTGGACGGCGAGGATATCGCCGCCGCCTATTACCGGATCGACGAGAACGGCGATGTCGTTCTGACCCATACCGAAGTGCCCTATGCGTATAGCGGTCGCGGCATCGGTACCCGGCTGGCGACCGGCGTGTTCGACCTGATCCGGGCCTCGGGGCGCAAGGCGGTCCTGCGCTGCAGCTTCATGGCGAAATTCTACACGACACATCGCGAATATGACGATATTGTCGTAGGTTAAGAAAAGAATATGATCTTTTTTATCACGATAACGCGGACCGGAACCCCGCGCGGCTGAACATGCCATGCGCCGGGACGGTGCCGTTCCTCGATGTTGTGATGACATGGCCGGCGCCGGGAAAGCGGTCCGGGTTCTGTGCGCATGGCTCTCGCGCCCGGGGGCGGTCCGTGCTATCGGGCGGGGACGGTTGAGCTTGGGCCATTCCGGGAAATCGACATGCGCATTTCGGCCAATCTGGGCTTTCTTTACGGCGCGTTGCCGCAGATCGAACGTATCGCGGCGGCGGCGCGGGATGGCTTTGACGCGGTTGAGTTTCACTGTCCCTATGAGGTGCCGGCGGCCGATCTGGCGGCGGCACTGGCGCAGGCGGGGCTGCCGGGTCTGGGGATCAATACTCGGCCCGGCGATGCCGCCGCCGGCGAATTCGGGCTGGGCGCGGTTCCGGGACGCGAGACCGAGGCCGATGCCTATCTGGACGAGGCGCTGGATTACGCGGCCGCCGCCGGGATCCGCAATATCCATGTGATGGCGGGCAAGGCCAGCGGCGCGGCGGCCGAGCGCAGTTTTGTCCGCCATCTTTCGCGGGGTGCGGCGCGGGCCGAAAATCTGGGCATCACCTTGCTGATCGAGCCGCTGAACAGCGTGGATGTGCCCGGCTATTTTCTGACCGGCACCGATCACGCGCGCCGGATCGTCGAGCAGGTCGGGCGCTCCGCGCTGCGGATCATGTATGATCTTTATCACATGCAGATCATGCAGGGGAACAACATCAACCGCATACGCGCCCTTGGGCCCCTGATCGGGCATCTTCAGATCGCGGCCGTGCCGGGGCGCGCCGAGCCCGACCGGGGCGAGTTGGCGATGGGGCGGGTGCTGCGCGACTGCGGATATACCGGCTTTGTCGGTGCCGAATACCGGCCGACCATACCGCCGGGGGAATGGTTGTCGCGGTTTCGGGAAAGGCTCGAACACTAGGCGCGGGTCTGGCCTTTCCCCCGGCCTTTCCTCCGCGAAACCCCGGTCCTTCCGCCACATCCTGACCGGCGGCCAGGGCGGGCGCGGCGCGGTTTGCGCGCGATTCCTTGCGACAGGCGATTGCGGCCGCCCGGCGCTTGGGCTTCAATGGGTCATCGGAACGACCGACCCCGACAGCAGCGGACCGGCGGTTCCGAACGGCATAATGGCGACGGCCCGAAACAGACGAGGTTAACTATGACGACGCTTTATTATTCCCCCGGCGCGTGTTCGCTGGCGCCTCATATCGTGCTGGAATGGATCGGTGCGCCCTATGAGGCGGTGAAGGTCAAGTTCGGGTCGCCCGAGCTTCTGGCGGTCAATCCCGCCGGCGCCGTGCCGACACTCCGCGAGGATGACGGCTGGCTGCTGACGCAGGCCGGCGCGATTCTGGAATACCTCGCCGCGAAACACCCCGAGGCGGGCCTGTCCGGCGGCGACAGCCTGCACGATCAGGCCGAGGCGCACCGCTGGTCGGCCTTCCTGACCTCGGACATGCACGCCGCCTTCTGGCCGATTTTCCTGTCCGGCCGCTATACCACCGATACCAGCGATGCCGCGAAACAGGCGGTGGTCGAAGCGGGTCAGAAGCTGGTGCGAAAGCAGATGGGCATTCTGAACACGCATCTTGAGGGGCGCGACTGGATATTGGGGCAGGGCGCGGGAAAACGCTCGGTCGTCGACGCCTATGCCTTTCCGATGATCCGCTGGGGGATCAAGGTTCTGCCGGGCGGGCTTGCCGATTTTCCCAATGTGCAGGCGTTGCATGACCGGCTGGCCGCCGATCCGGCCGTGCAAAAGGTGGTCGCCGCGGAAGAAAGCAAGTGACCACGGGCATTCACCACGTCACCGCGATCACCCGCAACGTTCAGAAGAACGTCGATTTCTATGCCGGGTTTCTGGGGTTGCGGCTGGTCAAGCAGACCGGCGGGTTCGAGGATGCCGAGCAGCTTCACCTGTTTTATGGCGATGCGCTTGGCAGTCCCGGCTCGATCATCACCTTTCTGGTCTGGCAGGACGGCGCCCCCGGCCGGGTCGGGCTTGCGCAGGTCAGCGAGATCGCCTTTGCGGTGCCGCCGGCCAGCATCGGCGACTGGCTGCAAAAGGCGATGGCCGCCGGGGTGCCGGTATCCGGCCCGGTGCGGGAACAGGGCGAGACGGTGCTGCGCCTGCGCGACCCCGACGGCATCACCATCAAGCTGGTCGGGGCCGAGCTGCCGGCCGATGCGCCGCTGGATGACCCGAACGCGCCGACCCGGATCCGCGGCGTCACCATTCTGACCGAGGATGCCGAGGCGACGGCGGATTTCGCATCCCGTTTCGGCTATCGCGAGACGCTGCGCGACGGGCCGTTCATCCGCATGGCCTCGGACCGGGATGTGATCGACCTGCGGCAATCGGCCGGTTTCGTGAACGGCGCGCAGGGCACCGGCGTGTTCGATCACGTCGCCTTTCGCGCCCCGGATACCGAGGCGGTGCGCCGGATGCGGATCGACCTTGGAAACGCGGCAGGCGCGACCAACGTCCATGACCGCAAATATTTCCTGTCGCTTTATGTGCGCGAACCTTCGGGCACCTTGTTCGAATATGCGACCGACGCGCCGGGCTTTACCGTCGATGAGGATGCCGACAGCCTTGGCCGGACCCTGATGATCCCGCCCCATGACGCCGACCGCAGCGATGAGTTGCGCGTCAAGCTGCCGCAATTCGCCATGCCGGGCGAGGAAAGGATGCCGATGCGCGATCTGCCCTTCATTCACCGGTTCCACACGCCCGACGACCCCGACGGTTCGGTTATCGTGCTGTTGCACGGCACCGGCGGGGACGAAACCGACCTGATGCCGCTTGCGGCCCAGTTGAACCCGCGCGCAACGCTTTTGGGCGTGCGCGGACGCTCGACCGAGGAAGGCATCAACCGCTGGTTCCGCCGGATCACCCCGGTGACTTATGATCAGGCCGACATCGCCGCCGAGTCCGAGGCTTTCGCGGCCTTTGCCGAAGGTGCGGTGCGCAGCTATGGGCTGGATGCCGCGCGGATGACCTATCTGGGCTATTCCAACGGCGCCAATCTTCTGGGGGCGGTCCTGCGGCTGCAACCCGGCGTGGTCCGCCGCGCGATCCTGCTGCGCGCCGTCGAGGCGCTGGAGGAACCGCCGGCCGCCGATCTGAACGGCACACGGGTGCTGATGATCACCGGCAGCCGCGACCCGTTTGGCAAGATGGCGCCGGCGCTGGAGGCTGCGTTGAAATCCGGCGGGGCCGAGGTGACGGCGCGGGTGGTCAACGCCGGGCATGAGCTTTCGCCCGAGGATCTGGTGGTCGCCCGCGCGTGGATGGCCGCTAGCTGACGACGGGCGCGGGTGTCGGCGGCGGCGCGGGTGTCCGACGCGCGCATCCCGAAACCGTTCGGCAAACCGGAACACCGGGTTTACGGGGACGCGGCTGTCCGTAACGGACCGGGCGGTCTATCTGAGCGGTATGTATGGAAATTGGCCGTACAATCCGGCGTGGATGCGCTAGGCTTTGTGTGATCGTATTCCTGGACGAGGGTTGAAATGTACAATGATCCCCAAACGCGGACCCGGTTGATCCTGCCGTTCATGGCGCGGTTCTACGCCAGCTTTGCCCAGCCCTTGGCCCATTTCGGCCTGCGGGTGACCGTCGGTGCCCTGCTGATCGTCGAGGGGTGGCCGAAAATTCTTTCGCCCTTCGCCATGGCCGGATTTACCGAAGGAATCGGTCTTTATCCGGGCTGGTTCTGGTCGCTGGTGCTGGCGGTCATGCAATTCGTCGGCGGCGTGCTGATCCTTGTGGGGTTTCTGACCCGTCCGGCGGCGCTGGCCAACGGCATCATGCTCGCGGTCACGTTCTGGTTTCACTGGACCCATCCCTACGGTGAGCTGGCCCTGACGCCCGAGGGCATGGCGGCGGCGCAGGCTGCCGGTCAGACCCTGTTCACCGCGGACGGCTTGCGCAACCTTGCCGCGGATGGCGGCGCGGTCTTTCTGGAGCAGGTGCAGTTCAAGGCCGAGGGTCTTTCGGCGCTGTGGACGGTCGCGGCGCTGTTTCTGGCCGCTTGGGGCGCGGGGCCGTTGTCGGTCGACCGCACCATTCTGAAACGCGAATTCTAAGGAGCGAAACGACATGTCCGAGGTTAAAATCACCCGCGAGGATCACGGCGACAGCGGCCGTTACGTCGCGCATATCGACGGGATCGCGGCCGAGGGCGAGATCACCTTCACCAAGCCGGCGCCCGGCATCCTCAGCGCCAACCACACCGGCGTCCCCGAGGAGATGAGCGGCAAGGGCGTGGCCAACGCGCTGCTGAACTTCCTGCTGGACGATGCGCGCAAGAACGGTTTCCGCATCATTCCGGTCTGCCCCTTCATCCGCAAGCAATACGCGCGGCATCCGGAATGGTCCGACCTGTTCACCACCAAGCCCGGCGAAGATCCCTGATGGGACAGCTTGTCGACGGGGTGTGGCACGACACCTGGTATGATACCAAAAGCACCGGCGGGCGGTTCCAGCGCAGCACCACCGCGTGGCGGAACTGGATCACCCCGGACGGCGCGCCGGGACCGACGGGCGAGGGCGGGTTCGCGGCCGAAAGCGGACGCTATCACCTGTATGTCTGCCTCGCCTGCCCTTGGGCACATCGGACGCTGATCTACCGGGCGCTGAAGGACCTGACAGCACATATCGGTATCTCGACCGTGCATCCCGACATGCTGGCCGAGGGGTGGGAATTCCGCACCGATTTTCCGGGCGCCACCGGCGACCGGCTGTTCGGCCTGCCGTACCTGCGCGACATCTATCTGCGCGCCGACCCGCATGCGTCGGGCCGGGTCACGGTGCCGGTGCTGTGGGACAGGGAACGGAACACCATCGTCAGCAACGAAAGCGCCGAAATCATCCGCATGCTGAATTCGGCCTTCGACGGGCTGACCGGCAACCGGCTGGATTTCTATCCCTCGGATCTGCGGCCCCGGATCGACGCGCTGAACAACCGCATCTACGACACCGTGAACAACGGCGTCTACAAGGCCGGTTTCGCGACCACCCAGAAAGCCTATGACGAGGCGGTGCATCCCCTGTTCGACAGTCTCGACTGGCTCGAGGAGATTCTGGGCCGCAACCGCTATCTGACCGGCGACCGGCTGACCGAGGCGGATTGGCGGCTGTTCACCACCGCGCTGCGCTTTGATCTGGTCTATCACACGCATTTCAAGTGCAACCGCAAATGGCTGCGTGAATATCCGAACCTCTGGGGCTGGACGCGCGAGCTGTATCAGATCCCCGGTGTGGCCGAGACGGTCAATTTCGACCATATCGTCCGGCATTACCATTACAGTCACGAAACGATTAACCCGTTCCGCATCATTCCGATCAACCCGGTGATCGACTGGGCTGAGCCGCACGGGCGGGGATAGGCGAAGGCGGCAAGGCGGCCTGCGGGCCGTCAGGGTTTCATCCGCAGGGCGCTTCCTCGTCGGGCTGCGCGGTGGCAGGCGGCGGGGTCCGGCCGCCCCGGTTCGTCAGGGGCTCGGGCACCGGGTTGGTCAGAAGCTGGTCGCGCCCGGCCATCATCCCGCCCTGGGTCTGCTCGATCAGCCGGTCGGCGTCGCGGCGGCGGATATCGGCCAGCGTTTCATCAACCGTGGCATCGGAGCAGCCGAGGACGCGCAGACCCTCGGCCCCCATCAGATAGGCCGATTCCACCGTCTCGCGGATTTCGTAGTCCACGCCGGCGCGACGCAGCTCCATCGAGTGGCCGCGGTCATAGCTGCGGACCAGAAGGCTGGCCTGCGGGAATTCGTGCTGAGCCAGTTCGACGATCTGGTTCGCCGCCTTGCGGTCATCGACACAGATCATGATCACCTCGGCATCCGCAGCACCCGAGTTGCGCAGGATGTCAAGGCGCCGGCCGTCGCCGTAATAGACCTTGAAGCCCCAGCGTTCGGCCTCGCGGATCCGGTCGGGGTCGTTCTCGATCACGGAAACCTCGACCCCCTGCGCCAGCAAGAGTTGCAGCGCGATCTGGCCGAAGCGGCCAAAGCCGATCACCAGCACCCGCCCGCGCAGATCGCTGGCCGGCTCGACCCCGTCCATCGAGCTTTCCTCTTTCAACAGCCGGTCCGCGGCCATCTGGATCAGCGGCGTGAAGGCCATCGACAGGATAACGACGCTGGAAAAGATCGCCGAGTCCCGCGCCGCGATCAGCCCGTCGCCTTGCGCCGCGGTGTAAAGGACAAAGGCGAATTCGCCGCCCTGAGCGAACAGCGCGGTTCGGTGCAATGCCGCGATATTGGTGCTGCCGAAGGCGCGTGCGACGATATAGATGGCGATGGCTTTGACGACCACATAGACCGCCAGCATGCTCAGCAGCAGCGGCCATTCGGCGGCGACGATGCGCAGGTCCAGCGACATGCCGACGGCCATGAAGAACAGCCCCATCAGCAGACCGCGAAACGGCTCGATGTCGCTTTCGATCTGGTGGCGGTAGCTGGAGCCCGACAGCATCACCCCGGCAAGGAAAGCGCCCATCGCCATCGACAGCCCGACCTCTTCCATCAGCAGCGCCGCGCCAAGCACGACCAGCAGCGCCCCCGCCGTCAGCACCTCGCGCGCCCGCGCCCGCGCCAGAAGCGCGAAGAACGGATCAAGCAGCCATCGCCCCACCACCAGCAGGATCGCAAGCCCGGCCAGCGGCAACAGGATCGCCTCGATCCCGCCCTCGGTCTCGGTCGGGGAAAGAAAGGCGACAAGCGCCAGCAGCGGCACGATCATCAGATCCTCGAACAGCAGGATCGAGACCGATTTCTGCCCCTCGGCACTGGCCAGCTCGCCCCGGTCGGCCAGCGTCGACATGATCACCGCCGTCGAGGACAAAACGAAGCCCGAACCGGCGACGAAGGCGGCGATCCACGGCAGGCCGAAGATCAGGTGCCCGGCCGTGGTCAAAAGCGCGATGGCGACCAGAACCTGCGCAAGCCCCAGCCCGAATATCTGACCGCGCATGGTCCACAGCTTTTGCGGCCGCAGTTCCAGCCCGATGATGAACAGAAACATCACCACGCCGAGTTCGGAGAAATGCAGGATCACCTCGGGATCGGAAAAAAGCCCGATGATCGACGGGCCGACGATCGCGCCCGCCGCGAAATAGCCAAGGACCGCGCCCAGCCCCAACCGCCGGAACAGCGGCACCGCCAGCACCGCGGCCCCCATCAGAACCACGACAGGCCCGATCGTCGGTGCCAAGCCCTCGGTCGCCATCGCGATTCTCCCTTTCCTGCTTCCCGTCGATTGTTCGCGCGCGCCGACCCGGTGGCAAGTGCGCCGTTCAGCGGACCCTAAGGCGGTCAGCCGCGCCCCAGATACCGCGCATAGCCGGCGATGAGATCGCGCAGTGCCTCGCGGGTTTTGTCATCGGTCAGGTTGCCGTCAGCATCGAAAAGCCCCGAGGCGCGGGACACCATCATCCGCCCGTCGGTCCACAGATGCGTGCCAAGGGTGCGCAGGACCGGCAGCCATTGCGATTGCGACAGGATCGTGCCGAACCCGCTGGGCGATGCGCCGATCAGGGCGACCGGCTTGTCGACGAACATTTTCAGCCCCGGACCGCGCGACATCCAGTCGATGGCGTTCTTGAACACGCCGGGAATGCCGTTGTTGTACTCGGGCGTCACCAGCAGCAGCCCGTCGGCCGCGTCGAGTTCCTGTTGCAGCGTGACCACCGCAGGCGGCAGGCCCGATGCGGCCTCGGCATCGGCGTTGTAAAGCGGGACCTGATGAATGTCGCCGATCCTGATGGTGACGCCGTCGGGTGTCGATTCCGCGGCCGCGCGCAGCAATCCCGCATTGTACGACCCCCGCCGCAAGCTGCCTGATAGTCCGAGAATCGTGGTCATCGGCGCCCCCTTCGTGCACGGTCCCCCGATACTGCCGGTTTTTCGGGCGTGCTCAACCCATCATTGCATTGCGGGTGAGGGGTGCTGAACGTGCGCTGCTGGGCAGGGTGATGTTGGTCGGGCGCGTTCGGGAATTGCGAACGGCGCGCAAAGCTGCCAGCATCGCGTTATGCGCTATAACCTTGATGAGATGGAAACCTTCCTGACGGTGATGGAGCTTGGCACCGTCACCGCGACGGCGGCGCGGCTGAACCTGTCGAAGTCGGTGGTCTCGAAACGCATCTCGGATTTCGAGGCGCGGATTGGCACGGCGCTGTTTCGCCGCAATGCCGGCCGCATCATGCCGACCGAGGCGGCGGCGCGGTTGGCCGAGCGGCTGCGACCGGCGATGACCGAACTTGTCTCGGCCACCGAAAGCGCGGCATGGGGCATGGACGGGGCGGCATCGCTGGCCGGAACGCTGGCCATCGCCGCGCCGATGAGCTTTGGCACCATGTATCTGGGCCCGATCCTCGCCCGCTTCGCCGCCGCCAATCCGGCGCTGGAGCTTCGGGTCGAGTTCGATGACCGGATGCGCGATCTGGCGCGCGAGGGCTTCGACATCGGCATCCGGGTGGGCGAGCCCCGGGACGGTGCGCTGATCGCCAAAAAGCTGCGTGACGACCGGCAAGTCGTGGTGGCAAGTCCCGACTATCTGGCGCGTTTCGGCATACCGCGCACGCTTGCCGACCTGAGCGGGCATCAGGTGATCAGCTATTCGCACCTGTCCGACGCCCAGCTTTGGCAATTCCGGCAGGACGGCCGCTTCGTGTCGCCTCGGACCGCCGGCAGACTGATCCTGAACAATGGCGAGGCGATGCGCGACATGGCCATCGGCGGGCTGGGTCTGGCCATGCTGCCGGGGTTCATCGCCATGCCCGCATTGCGCGATGGTCGCCTGCAAGAGGTCCTTTCCCATATGGAGACCCGCGAGATGCCGGTGATGGCGGTCTGGCCGCCGGTGAAACCGATGCCCGCCAAGCTGCGCGCGCTGATCGACCATCTGGTGGCGGAACTGTCCGAGGCCGCGCCGTGGAGTTAAACCTTCGCGACAGGCGGCATGGATCCATGGCTCGCTGACGCTGCCCGCCGACCCCAGCCGCCGACGCTAGCCCTCGGCCCAGTCCAGCACGACCTTTCCGGCCTCACCCGCGCGCATCGCGGCAAAGCCCGCCTCAAATTCGTCGATCGGCAGGCGATGGGTGATCAGCGGGGTCAGGTCCAGCCCGGATTGGACAAGGCCGATCATCTTGTACCAGGTCTCATACATCTCGCGGCCATAGATGCCTTTCAGGGTCAGCATCTTGAAGATGACCTTGTTCCAGTCGATTTCAAAGCCGGTGGGCGCGATGCCCAGAATGGCGATCTTGCCGCCGTTGTTCATCACGTCGATCATCTGGCGAAAGGCGGGCGCGGCGCCCGACATTTCCAGACCGATGTCGAAACCTTCGGTCATGCCGATCCGGGCCATGACCTCGCGCAGGTCTTCCTTGCTGGTGTCGATGGCGTTTTCCAGCCCCATCCGCCGCGCCAGATCCAGCCGCACCGGGTTGATGTCGGTGATGACCACCTTGCGGGCGCCGGCCCGCTCTGCGACCAGCGCGCCCATGATCCCGATCGGGCCTGCGCCGGTGACCAGCACATCCTCACCGACCGAGTCAAAGCTGAGCGCCGTGTGGACCGCATTGCCGAAGGGATCGAAGATCGCCGCGATCTCGTCGGGCACGTCGTCCGGGATCAGCACCACGTTGCTTTCGGGCAGGCACAGATATTCCGCGAAGGAACCGGCGCGCTGGACGCCGACGCCAAGGGTGTTGCGGCACAGATGGCCGCGCCCGGCCCGGCAGTTGCGGCAGGCGCCGCAGGTGATATGCCCCTCGCCCGAGACACGCTGACCGGGCTGAAAGCGGGTGACGTTGCTGCCGACATCGGCGATGACGCCCGAAAACTCGTGCCCCGTGACCAGCGGCACCGGCACGGTTTTCGCGGCCCAGGCGTCCCAGTTCCAGATATGGACGTCGGTGCCGCAGATCGCGCTTTTGCCGACCCGGATCAGCACCTCGTTCGGGCCCGGTTCCGGCACCGGCACCTGTTCCATCCACAGGCCCGGCTCGGGGCGCGATTTCACCAGCGCCTTCATCATGTTGCTCATGCGATCACCTTCAACTCGCGGCCGGTTTCAATGAAGGCGGCGATGGCGGCGGTCAGGTCGGCCTCGCCGTGCGCCGCCGACATCTGGGTGCGGATGCGCGCCTGACCGCGCGGCACGACGGGGAAGGAAAAGGCGGTGACATAGACGCCCTTTTCCATCATCCGGGCGGCGAATTCACCCGCCAGATGCGCGTCGCCCAGCATGACGGGAATGATCGGATGGCCGGCACCGGCCAGCGTGAACCCCGCCGCCCCCATCTCGGCCCGGAACCGCGCCGCATTCATATCCAGCCGCGCGCGCAGATCGTCGCCCGCCTCGATCAGGTCCAGCGCGGTCAGCGAGGCGCCGGCGATCACCGGCGCCAGCGTGTTCGAGAACAGATAGGGCCGCGACCGCTGGCGCAGCATCTCGATCACCGGGGCGGGCCCGGCGACATAGCCGCCCGAGGCGCCGCCAAGCGCCTTGCCCAGCGTGCCGGTCAGGATCGCGACCCGGCCTTCGACGCCGGTCAGCGCCGGGGTGCCGCGCCCGCCCGGTCCGGTCAGCCCGACCGCATGGCTGTCATCGACCACGACGGTGGCGTCGTATTTCTCGGCCAGATCGCAGATCGCCGGCAGGTCGGCGATGACCCCGTCCATCGAAAACACGCCGTCGGTCACGATCAGCCGGTTGCGCGCGTCCTTCGCGGCGATCAGCGCGGCTTCCAGTTCGGCCATGTCGTTATTGGCATAGCGGTGGCGCTGCGCCTTGCACAACCGCACCCCGTCGATGATCGAGGCATGGTTTAGCGCATCCGAGATGATCGCGTCCTCAGGCCCCAGAATGGTCTCGAACAGTCCGGTATTGGCGTCGAAACACGAGGAAAACAGGATCGCATCGTCTTTGCCGAGAAACCCGGCGATCCGCGCCTCCAGCGCCTTGTGCTCCTCTTGCGTACCGCAGATGAAGCGGACCGAGGCCATGCCATAGCCGTAACGGTCCAGCGCCGCATGGCCGGCGGCGATCAGGCCCGGGTGATCGGCGAGGCCAAGATAATTGTTGGCGCAGAAATTCAGCACCTCCTTGCCCGGCTGCACATCGATGCGACCGGCCTGCATCGAGGTGATGACGCGTTCGCGTTTGAACAGCCCGTCGGCTTCGATCTGCTGCAATTCGGCACTGAGGCGGTCGGTCAGGGACATGGGCGCTCCGTTCATTCGGGGGTCGGGCGGTTGATGGGTCTGAGGTTATCACCAGATCGCGAGGGGTGAAATCCGGGTTGCCGGCGGTTCGGCAGAGGACGCCGCGGTTTTGCGAGGACAGACGGCCGGTCGGGCGCGGCAAATGGTGTGGCGCCCGGGTGCCGGTGTTGACGGGTGCGGTGTTCCTGATCGGATGCAGCGACGCCCGCAGGCACCGCCCGGCACGTCGGTGCCCGTCCAGGTCGAGGGCCGTGCGGGTCATGGGCCGTGCCTGTGCCATGTGGCGCGGCGCCGCCGGTCATGCCGGTCCCCGGGGGGCCGAGCGATCCGGCCGCAGGAACAATCACCATCCGGGGCGGGTACGACAGCATCACTTCGCGCGAAGGGCTCGGTAAAGGATCGCGGCGGCTCAGACCTGTCCTCCAGACCTATCGCGCGACACCGCTGAGCCTCTCGACGTTCATGAAGTTCATGGGTCGTGCGTGCCTCGTGGGGCGCGGCGTTGTCGGTCATGCCGGACCACGGGGGCGGGGGGTGATCCGGCTACCGGAACAGTCACGTTCGGGGGCGGGCGCGAACGAATCCCTTCGCGCCGGGGGGCGATCTCGGATCGCGACCGCTCCGACCTATCGCGCGGTGCCCCTGAGTGTCTCGGCGTTCACGACGTTCATGGGTCGTGCGTGCCTCGTGGGGCGCGACACTACCGGTCGTGCCGGACCACGGGGCGGGGGTGATCTGGCCACCGGAACAGTCACCACCTGGGGGCGGGAGCGAAAGAATCCCTTCGCGCGGGCGGGGTTCGATCTCGGATCGCGGCCGCTCCGACCTATCGCGCGGAACCCCTGAGCGTCTCGGCATTGATGAGGTTCATGGGTTGTGCGTGCCCAGGGGGGCGCGGCACTACCGGTAGTGCCGGACTCCGGAGGGGGGCGGGGCGATCCGGCCGCCGGAACAATCGCCATCCGGGGCGGGTACGACAGGCTCCCTTCGCGCGAAGGCTCGGCAAAGGATCGCGGCGGCTCAGACCGTCAGGATCGTCTTGATGGCGCGGCGTTCGTCCATGGCCTTATAACCCTCGGCCACCTCGGCGATCGGCAGGGACAGGTCGAAAACCCGGCCGGGGTGGATCTTGCCCAGCAGCACCCGGTCCATCAGGTCGGGCAGAAACCGCCGGACCGGGGCCGGGCCGCCCAGCATGCGCTGCTGGCGAAAGAACATCTGCCGCCCCTCAAGCGCGACCCCGTGGGGCACGCCGACATAGCCGATGGTGCCGCCGGGGCGGCATACGCCCATCGCCTGCTGCATGGATTCCGCCAGACCGACGCATTCCAGCACCGATTCCGCCCCCACACCATCGGTCATGTCCATGATCCGGGCGATCCCGTCCTCGCCCCGCTCGGCCACGATGTCGGTTGCGCCGAATTCCTGTGCGAGCCGCTGGCGCGGTTCATGCCGGCTCATCGCGATGATGCGGCCCGCTCCCATCTGGCTGGCGGCCAGAATGCCCATCAGCCCGACCGCGCCGTCGCCGACCACGACGACCGTGCCGCCCGCGCGCACCTGTGCGGCTGCCGCCCCGTACCAGCCGGTCCCCAGCACGTCCGACACCGCCAGCATATGCGGGATCATCGCGGGATCGGGCATATGTTCGGTCGCGACCAGCGTGCCATCGGCCAAGGCCACCCTGGCAAAGGGGGCCTGAGCACCCGACATGAATTCGCCCTGCATGCACGACGACTGAAAACCGAACCGGCAATGCGGGCAGGTGTTGTCCGAAAGGCAAAAGCTGCCGACCACGAACTGGCCCGGCCGGACCGTGCGGACGTCGCTGCCGACCTCGATCACAGTTCCGCAATATTCGTGGCCCATATGCAGGGGGCGATCCTGCGGTTGCAATCCGCGATAGGGCCACAGGTCAGATCCGCAGATGCAGGTCGCCGAAAGCTGGATGATCGCGTCGGTGGGCAGCAGGATTTTCGGATCTTCGACCTGTTCATAGCGGATGTCACGAGGGCCGTGCAGGACGGTTGCATACATGGGAACGCTCCTTCGGGGTCAGTGATCAACGGAACGGACGCCGGAAATACGGCGGGGATCAAATGGGGGGACCAACGGCGGCGTATTGGGGGGCTTGCGAACCATCGGCCGGGGTCGGAATGCCGCCATAGTGATTGATCCGAGCGAAGAACACCAGATCGCCCCGGGCGCCCGACCCCGCGCCGCACCCCCGCCTGACCGCCGTTCAGGCGTCGGGCTTTGGGCCCGTTTCGTCATGGGCCGCCTTGTCATGGCTGCGCATGACCTGTGCGGTATCGATCCCGGCAAGGATCAGGGTCAGCAGCACGATCGCGCCCAGATCCAGCCGCGGCACATGCCAGACCAGAACAGCCAGAAAGCAGACCAGGATGAGATAGGCCAGAATGGCCATGATCTTGTCGCTCATGCGGTTTCCCTTTCCGTTGTCTCGGGTGTCCGGGCCATGTGGTTGCTCAGCCAATGCGCCACCCGCAAAAGCCGCGCATCCTCGCCCCGCCGCCCGACCAGTTGCACGCCAAGCGGCAGGCCGGTTTCATCCGCCATCAGCGGCAATGTGATCGCCGGCGTGCCGCAAAGCGTCCAGATACCGTTCATCGCCGACGACCCGGTATGGTTTTCCGAGATCGGCGGGGCGGGGCCGGGGGCGGCGGCGCAGAGGATCGCGTCGCAGCGGCTCAGCAGCTCATCGACGGCGGCGTTCAGCACCGGGCGCCAGTCGAGCGCGGCGATATAGTCCCGCGCCCGGATCTGGTTGCCGGCGTCGATGGCCTCGCGGATCTCGTCAGACAGAAACGCGCGGCCCCGGCGTTCATAGGGGAACAGGCATTTCGCCATCTCGGCCTGATTGATCTGCATGCGGATCGCGGCCGCACCGGCAAAACCGGGCGGCAGATCGACCGGATGGGCGCTGTCGCCCAACGCGGCCGCCAGCTCATCCAGTGCCGCTGTCATCACCGGCTCTGCCCCGGGCAGGCGCAAGACCGCCAGAAGCGGCGGCAGGGGTGGCGCCTCGGCCGCGGCCTTGGACAGGCGCGGGACCGGGCCGGGGGCCGAGGCGGCGTCCTGCGGATCATGTCCGGCGAGCACCTCGGCCAACAGCGCCGCATCCTCGACCGAGCGGGCGAAAACCCCCACGGTGTCCAGAAACGGCGATTGCGCCAGAACGCCGGTGCGCCCGATCAGCCCATAGGTCGGCTTGAACCCGACCGTGCCGCAATAGGACGCAGGTCGGATCACCGAGCCGCCGGTCTGGGTGCCGACCGCCAACGGCACCTGACCCGAGGCCACCGCCACCGCCGAACCCGAGGAAGAACCGCCGGGGCTGTGGCCGGGATCATGCGGATTGCGGCTGGCCGAGGGCTGCATGAACGCGAATTCGGTGGTCACGGTCTTGCCGATGATCACCGCGCCGGCGGCGCGCAGCCGGGCGACCAGTTGCGCGTCCTTGTCCGGCACCCGGCCCTTGGTGATCGGGCTGCCGTATTCGGTCGGCATGCGGGCGGTGTCGATGATGTCCTTGATCCCCACCGGCACGCCGTGCAGCGGACCGATTGAGGCACCCTTCTTGCGCCACGCGTCCAGCGCGCGGGCCTGCGCCAGCGCATATTCGGGGTCAAGATAGGCCCAGGCGTGCAACTGCGGCTCGGTCTGGGCGATGCGTTTCAGACAGGCAGCCGTCACCGCCTCGGCCGAGAGCGCGCCGCTTGCCAACAGGTCGCGCAGTTGCACTGCGCCGAGGGTCAAAGGATCAAGAGCCATAGATCATATTCGGTAGGACATAGACGATGTCGGGCCAGATATACAGGATCGCCATCGCGATGAAGACCATGAACAGAAACGGCATGACGCCGGTGAATATGTCGGTCAGCTTGACGCTGGGCGGAGCGATGCCCTTGAGGTAATAGGCCGACATCGCCATCGGTGGCGTCAGGAACGAGGTTTGCAGGTTCAGCGCCACGAGGATGCCGAAGAACAGCGGGTCGATCCCGAACATCGGCAGAAGCGGCAGGAAGATCGGCACGAAGATGATGATGATCTCGGACCATTCCAGCGGCCAGCCCAGAAGGAAGATGATCAATTGCGCCAGCAGCAGGAATTGCAGCGGCGTCAGATCAAGGCCGCGGACGAACTCGGAGATGACCTGCTCGCCCCCCAGATACGAGAATACCGACGAAAAGGTATAGGATCCGACGAACAGCCAGCAGACCATCGCCGTGGTGCGCACCGTCAGATAGACCGATTCCCGCAGCCGCTGAAAGGTCATCGCCCGATAGACGACGGCCAGAACCATGCCGCCAAGCGCGCCGATCGCGGCCGCCTCGGTCGGGGTGGCCAGTCCGAACAGGATCGAGCCCAGCACCGCGAGAATCAGGAAAGCCAGCGGAAAGAACGAGGTGATCAGCATCCAGAGCAGCTTCGTTCCGGGAACCGAGGGCACTTCTTCCTCGCTGGGGCGGGGCGCGACCGAGGGCTGAAGGATGGACCGGCCGATGACGTAAAGCAGGTACAGCCCCACCAGCACCAGACCGGGCAGCATGGCGCCGGCATAAAGCCGCACGATGGACACGCCCGACGCCGCCGCATAGACGATCAGCATGATCGAGGGCGGGATCAGGATGCCCAGCGTGCCGCCCGCGCAGATGATGCCGCTTGCAAAGCGCGGGTCGTAACGCGCCTTCAGCATCGCCGGCAGCGCCAGCAACCCCATCAGCGTCACCACCGCGCCGACGATGCCGGTGGCGGTGGCGAACAGCGCGCAGGTGATCAGCGCCGCGACGCCCATCGACCCCGGCATCCGGCGCGAGGCGACCGCCAGCGTCGAGAACAGCCGGTCGACGATATTCGCCCGCTCGACCACATAGCCCATGAACAGGAACAGCGGCACCGCCGTCAGCACCTCGTTCGACATGACCGTATAGGTCTGGTTTATGAACAGATCGAAGATCCGGTTGTTATAAAACCCCTCCAGCCAGGTCCATTTCTGGGTCAGCCAACTGGTATCTTCGGGCAGGCGATCAAACGCCCGCCACATCCGGCCGGCATCGAAATAGGCGTAATAGCCAAAGCCGATGCCAAGCGCCATCAGGGTGAAGGCGATCGGAAATCCAAGAAAAACCAGAAGGATAAAGATGCCAAGCATCGTCAGGGCAACCTGCGGGTCGGTCACGTCCAGATCTCCGGCTTGTTGGGGGCTTGTGTCGGGGCTTCAGTCGGGGCCGCTGTCGCGGTCCCGGGCGGGGCCTGTCGCGGCGCTGTCGTCATCGCGTCAATCCACATGCACGCCGGCCTTTTCCGCCTGCTCGCGCAGCAGAAGCTGCTCGGTTTCCTCGACATCCTCCTCGGCGTCGATCCATACGCCGTCGCGCATGGCGATGATGCTGCGGAAAAGCTGGGCGATGCCCTGAATGAACAGCAGCACACCGGCCGCGACCAGCACGGTTTTGAACTGATAGATCGGGATGCCGGCGGGGCTGTTCACGCTGACCTCGGCATATTGCCAAGAGCGTCCGGCGTATTTCCAGCCCGACAGGATCAGCGCGGTCACGCCGGGAAAGAAGAACAGCAGATACAGGACGAAATCGACCGCCCCCTGCACCCGGACCGGCCACAGCCGATAGATGAAATCGCCGCGCACATGGCCGCCGCGCGACAGCGTATAGGCGCCGCCCATCATGAACAGCGTGCCATACATGATGAAGGATACATCAAGCGACCACGAGGTCGGGCTGTGCAGCACATAGCGCACGAACACCTCATAGCTGACGCCGACGGTCATCAGCATGATCAGCCAGCCGAAGGTCTTGCCGAACCACGCCGACAGGCTGTCCGCAAAGCGAATGTAAGATAGCATCGGGCTCTCCGCGATGAAGATCACCCCCGCCGGATCCACCCGGCGGGGGTCTTCGTTTCGCTATTGCTTGGCCGCCAGTTCACCCGGGAAGAAGTGATTGTAAGCCAGCGTGTAATCGGGCTTGTTCATCAATTCGTAATAGGTGGTCCGCTTGACCCAGTCGCGCTGGCTGTCCAGCACCTTCTTGATGAAGGCGTCGCCTTCCAGCGTGGTGATCATCGCGCTCCATGCGTCAAGCTGGGCGGTCAGGATGTCGTCGGGGGTTTTCAGGATGTTCACCCCGTCCTCGTCCCGCAGCTTCAGCAGGTCGGCCGAATAGTTGTCCAGCGCGAAGGCGGTGTTATAGGTCGATACCGCCTCGACCCCGTGTTCCAGAATGGCGCGCAGATCCGGTTCCAGATCCTCGATCACGTCGCGGTTGAACAGGAATTCGAACGCCTCGGACGCCTGATGGTACGAGCCGAGGTAATAGTTCTTGGCGACGTCCTGCGCGCCGAAGCGAAGGTCGGATGAGGGGTTGTTGAACTCGAAGGCGTCGATGACGCCGCGCTCCATCGCCGGGACGATCTCGCCGCCCGGAAGCTGGGCGACCGACATGCCCATGGATTGCAGCAGATCGGCGGCCAGACCGACGGTGCGGTATTTCATGCCCTTGATGTCGGCCACGCCGTTGATCGGGTTCTTGAACCAGCCAAAGGGCTGCGCCGGCATCGGAAAGCCCAGCAATCCGACCACGTTCAGGCCCATGTTGTCCTGCGTCAGCTCGCGATACAGATCGCGGCCGCCGCCCTGATAGAACCAGCTCAGCATGTTGGTCGGGTCGCCGCCGAACACCGGGCCGGTGCCGAACAGCGACGCGGCCTTGTTCTTACCGTACCAATAGGCGCAAACCGAATGGGCGATGTCGATGACGCCGTCGCTGACGCCGTCCATGACCTGAAACGCGCCGACGACCGCGCCGGCGGGCAGCAGGTCGATCTTGATGCGGTCGCCCGACATGGCCTGCACGCGGTCGACATATTGCTGCGCCATGGTCTGCCAGATGTCCGATGCCGGCCAACTGGTCTGCATCTTCAGAACCAGCGGGGCCTGCGCCAGAACCGCCGGTGCGGCCAGCATCGTGCTTGCCGCGGCACCACCGGCGATGACGCCACCCCGACGAAGGAATGAACGCCGTGATACCGGCGCCGACGGCTTGTGTGGATCCGTTGTCATTCTTGTTTTCTCCTCCCTGTTAGCATTCGCCCGTTTTAGCGCCCCTCCCTGGCGATGAACCGTGCGGTTTTGAATGCAAAATTCAGTCTGCCTTCTAAACCGTCGCTCTGGCAACAGTTTAGTTCAGAAGTTTCGGATTACCGCGTTCCGGCAAGGCGCACGCGTGCCGTGGGGGCGCCTTGGCGCGCCGCCCATGGGCGTTCAGGCGGGCTGTGGCGCGGTAAAGTTCCGACCGTCCTTCAGCAGCGCCATGCCGGTCTGTTCGTCCGAGATCAGGACCGTCGGCGACAGGCCGTGCAGCGCCGCCCGGATCGCGGTGATCTTTTCCTTGCCGCCCGACACGAGTATCCGGTTCGGCGTGTTGCGGATCTGCGAAAGCTCGGTCGCGATGACGCGCTTGTTGATCTCATGATCCACGACCTGCCCGTCGGCGCCGATGAAATTATACAGCACGTCGCCCACCGCGCCCGCATCGACAAGCGACTGCCGTTCCTCTTCGGTCAGATAGCCAGTGCGGTAGCTGGTCGTCAGCGAGGCGATGTCGCCGACCGAGATCAGCGCCATGTCCATCTTGTCCGCCATCTGGAAAATCGCCGCGAGCCCGCAGCGATCCAGAAGCGCCCGCCGCGTCTCGGGGCTGTCGACGACCGCCGGGGCGGGGATCAGATAGCCCTCGGCCTGAAACAATTCGGCAAAGCGCCAGGCGAATTCGGCGGGGTTATAGCGCCGTGCGGCGGCGATGCCGCCCAACAGCGATATGACCTGAAGGTTTTCGATCGCATTGGCGGTGATGAAGGGCAGGGTGGCATATAACGTCCGCCCCCAGCCGACGCCGATCGTCGTCCCCGACTTTATTTCCTGCGACAGATAGCTGCCGGCGGCGGCGGCGATGACCGGGATCGGGTTCGCCCCGGGGTCGGCGTTGGGCGCGAGGATGACCCGTCCGATGCCGAATTTCCGCTCCAGCTCCTGCTCCATCCGGGCAAGTTCGCTGAGCGTCGAGGATATGGTGATGCGCACCTCGTTCCGCCGCCGGGCGTCGGCCAGAAGGCGCACGACCATGACACGGTTGATGCCAAGCTGCTTGGCGATTTCGTTCTGGGTCAGCCCGTCACCGTAATACATCCAGACGGCACGGGCGCGCAGCCGTTCGGATTCGTTCTGGGGTGCGATGGGTTGAGTCGCGGCGGTCATAGGCTCTCCGTCACCGGCGGCCGTTGCATGGGCGCGCCGGCAGTCTGGGTCATCTGAGGCCGGCCGGCGTAGCCTGCCCGAAGTCTCACTAGGACGCTATAACAGACGCGGGAATAGGTAAATTGATCAGTTCGGGACGCCGCCAGTGACAGCCGGACCCGCGCCACGTCCGAGGATGAGGCGACGCAGAAAGGCACGTGCAGTTCGCGCAGCACATCCGCGATGCCGGGCATCGGCTGGGCCTTGGCGCGGATCAGGTCAAGGATTTCGGCCGAAAGCTCCGGCGCGGCCTCGGGCGGCAAAACACCGCCCTCGCGGCCGGGTAGGGTGCGCAGGGTATCGGCCCGCTTGAGGCCGAGCATGTTCTGAAACGCCGCCGGTTCGATCGTCAGGCCGTGGCGCGCATAGACGTTGCGATAGGCTTCGGCGCTGAGCATCTCGGTATTCACCAGCACCCCGTCGCAGTCAAAGATCGCGGCCGTCATTCCGGTTTCCCCCGTTTCGTGCCCCGCGGCGGTCGCCGGTGTTCGGGGATGTTCATCGAAGACCCGGCGTCCGGACGTGGCACGATCATATCGGAACAGGCGATATTTGAACAGTTGTCTTTACAATGACACAAATGTGCAGTAGCTTCGCCTCAATGCTTTGGCGGAGGAGTTTTCACGATGCAGATCGCAAAGGTTGGCCTTGCGGCCGAGCTGCTGGCATATGCCGAAAAGCATGGCGAGGTCGTTGTCGGTCTGGCCGGCGCGGGGCAGATGGGCACCGATATGGTCGTGCAGATTGGTCTGATGCCGGGGGTGCGGCTGGGTGCGCTGTCCGAGGTCAACATGGACGCGGCCCGCGATGCGCTGCTGCTGGCGGGGTGGGGCAAGGACGACATCGTCAGCACCAATTCGGCCAATGACATCGACCGCGCGATCGGTAACGGCAAGGTCGTGCTGACCGAGGATTTCCGGGCGATGTGCATGTCGGGCAAAATTCAGGTGATCATCGACGCCACCGGCAACCCGAATATCGGCACGCTGATCGCGCTTGAGGCGTTCAGGAACGGCAAGCATGTCGTGATGCTGAACGTCGAGGCCGACATCACCATCGGCCGCCACCTTGCCGCCGAGGCGAAAAGCGCCGGCGTGGTCTATACCGGGGCGGCGGGCGACGAGCCTGCCTGCACGGTGGAGATCATGGGTTTCGCCCAGTCGCTCGGCTTTGAAATCGTCGCCGCCGGCAAGGGCAAGAACAATGCGCTGAAATTCGACGCGACGCCCGACCAGTACGAGGAAGAGGCCCGGCGGCGGAACATGAACGCGCGGATGCTGGTCGAATTCGTCGACGGCTCGAAAACCATGATCGAGATGGTCGCCGTCGCCAATGCCACCGGCCTTGTTCCCGATGTGCCCGGCATGCACGGCCCCGACGCCACCCGGGACGAACTGGCGCAGGTGCTGTGTACCAAGGCAGACGGCGGTATCCTGAACAAATCCGGCGTTGTCGATTATTCCATCGGCAAGGGGGTCGCGCCGGGCGTGTTCTGCATCGTCAAGCCGAAACACCCCCGGGTTCTGGAACGCATGGCGGACCTGAAGGTCGGGCCGGGGCCGTGTTTCAGCATCTTCCGCCCCTATCACCTAACCTCGCTCGAGGTGCCGCTGTCGGCGATCCGTGCCGTGATCAAGGGCCAGCCCGATATGGAGCCGGTCGATTACCCGGTCGCCGAATGCGTGGCGGTGGCCAAGCGCGACCTGAACCCGGGCGATACGCTGGGCAAGATCGGCGAATATGACTATCGCGGCTTTGCGATGACGTGGAAGGACGCGCGCGACCAGCAGGCGCTGCCGCTGGGTCTTGCCGAAAGCGCGGTGGTCAACAGGCCGGTCAAGGCGGGCGAGCGGCTGAGCTATGAAAACTGCACGCCGAACGACGATTTCGTCGTGACCAAGATCCGCCAGCGGCTGGATCAGGCGGACAGCCGCTTCGCCGACGCATGATGCGGCGCCCCGGTATCCGCTGAACACGCCCAAGGCGCGGCCGCACGGGGCGCAGGCCGCGCAGATTCCCCGTTCCCTGCAAAAGGTTCCGCTTTCATGGCCAAAACCAGCACCAGCGCAAAGAAAATTCAGGCCGCGTCGTCGGGGGATAACCGCCCCTATGCCTTTCGTACCTATGCGCCCGAGGTGCTGCGCGATGCGCTGCGTCAGATGTACCTGATCCGACGGTTCGAGGAAGGGGCCGAGGAAAGCTATACCCGGGGGCTTATTCACGGCACGATGCATCTGTCGATCGGGCAGGAGGCCAGCGCCGTCGGCACCTGTCTTGGCCTGCGCGACAGCGATCAGATCACCTCGACCCATCGCGGCCACGGCCATTGCATCGCCAAAGGGGCCGAGGTCGGGCGCATGTTCGCCGAGTTCTTCGGCAAGGAAACCGGCTATTGCAAGGGGCGCGGCGGCTCGATGCACATCGCCGACGTGGCACGGGGAAACCTTGGCGCCAACGGCATCGTCGGCGGCGGCATCCCGATCGCGGTCGGCGCCGCCCTGTCGATGAAGATGCAGAAACGCGACGATGTGGTGATCTGCTTTTTCGGTGACGGCGCCAACAACGAAGGCGCGTTCCACGAGGCGCTGAACATGGCCGCGATCTGGAAGCTGCCGGTCGTGTTCGTATGCGAGAACAACAAATACGGCATGTCGGTCTCGACCGAACGCTCGACCGCGGTGAAGCATATCGCCGATCGCGCGGCGGCCTATGCGATGCCCGGCGTCACCGTCGACGGCAACTCGCTTTCCGCCGTGACCGAGGCGGTTGACGCGGCCGTCGCGCGGGCCCGCGCGGGCGAGGGGCCTTCGTTGGTCGAGAACCTGACCTATCGTCATCGCGGCCATTCCAAAAGCGACCGCAACCGCTATCGCAGCAAGGACGAGATCGAGGAATGGGTCGCGCGCGATCCGATCGGGCGGTTCGAAGCCGAGTTGCAGGAATACGGCGTCATGGATCAGGCCCAGATCGACAGCCTGCGCGCCGAGGTCGAGACCGAGATCGCCGAGGCCATCGAATTCGCCAAGAACAGCCCGTCGCCGCGTCCCGAGGATGCGACACGCTTCGTCTATACCGCGTGAACCGGGCAGCAACGGAAAGCCATGATTATGAGCGAGACCCGCGAACTTTCCTATTCCCAGGCCATTCAGGAGGCCATCGCCACCGCGATGGAGGCCGATCCCCGCGTGTTCCTGATGGGCGAGGATGTGGGCGTCTATGGCGGTGCGTTTCAGGTCACCGGCGATCTGGTGCACCGCTTCGGCAGCGACCGGGTGATCGACACGCCGATTTCGGAACTGGGCGGCGCCGGTGTCGCGGTCGGCGCGGCGCTAACCGGAATGCGCCCGATCTTCGAGTTCCAGTTTTCCGATTTCGCGGCGCTTGCCATGGAACAGATCGTCAATCAGGCGGCGAAGCTGCGGTTCATGCTGGGGGGTGAGGTCTCGGTGCCGCTGGTCATGCGTTTTCCCAGCGGCTCGGGGACCGGCGCCGCCGCCCAGCATTCGCAAAGCCTCGAGGCGTGGCTGGGCCATGTGCCGGGTCTGAAAGTCATCCAGCCCTCGACCCCCCACGACGTCAAGGGCATGCTGCTGGCCGCCATCGAAGACCCCGATCCGGTCATGGTTTACGAACATAAGCTGCTTTACAAGATGAAGGGCGCGGTGCCGGAGGGCCATTATACCGTGCCCATCGGCAAGGCCGCCGTGCGCAGACAGGGGCGCGACGCGACCGTCGTCGCAACCTCGATCATGGTGCACAAGGCGCTGGCCGCGGCCGAGGAGCTCGCCGCCGAGGGGATCGAGCTTGAGGTCATCGACCTGCGCACGATCCGCCCGATGGACACGCCCACGATCATCGAAAGCGTCATCAGGACCGGCCGTCTGATCACCGTCTATGAAGGTGTGAAAACGCTGGGCATCGGCGCCGAGATCTCGGCCGCGATCGCGGAAAGCGAGGCGTTTGATTACCTCGATGCGCCGATCATCCGGCTGGGCGGGGCGGAATCGCCGATCCCCTACAACCCCGAGCTTGAAAAGGCCGTGGTGCCGCAGATCCCCGACATAATCCACGCCGCCCGCGCGCTGGTGAAGGGGGAAAGGTGATGGCAACCGAGGTCATCCTGCCCAAGGTCGACATGGATATGACCACCGGGCGCATCTCTCGCTGGCTGGTGAAGGACGGCGCGACGGTCGCGAAAGGTGCGGTCCTGTTCGAGATCGAGACCGACAAGGCGGCGATGGAAATCGACGCCCCGGCAGATGGGACGATCAGGATCACCGCGCCCGAAACCGGGGTCGAGATCGCGGTGGGTGAGCCGGTCGCATGGATCTTTGCCGAAGGGGAGGCGCCGGCCGAGCCGTCCCCGGCAGCCGCCGCAGCGGCGCCCCGTACGACAGGGGCGGCTGACGCCCCGGCTGAAGTGACGGCTGTGGCCGGACCGGCCGCGCCAGCACAAGCTGAACCGGCCACGCCGGCGCAAGCTGAACCGGCGGTGACCGCGCGCACCGGCACGCGCGCCACACCGCTTGCCCGCCGTCTGGCGCGCGAAAGCGGTCTGGATCTGGCGGCGGTGGCCGGCTCGGGCCCGCATGGGCGGGTTCAGCGCGCCGATATCGAGGCGGCCGTCTTGGCCGGTGCCACCTCGGCGCCGCCCGCCGCGTCGTTCCGCTGCGTCGGAAGGCCGGACGCCGCGCCGGCGCCGACAGCGCGCTTGGCCGCGGGGCTGTTGAACGCGGTCTGGCTGCGTCAGGGTGCGGGCGTGCCGGTGGTGATGATTCACGGCTTCGGGTCCGAACTGTCCGCGTGGCGGCCGTTTCTGGCCGAGGTTCCGGCGGACCGCGCGGTTCTGGCGCTGGATCTGCCCGCGCACGGGAAATCCGTCACCCGCGACGTCGCCGGTTTCGACGATCTGGTGACGCAGGCCGAGGATACGCTGACCGAAAGCGGCATCACCTCGGCGCATCTGGTCGGCCATTCGCTGGGTGGGGCGGTCGCGGCCGCGCTTGCCGGGGGGCTTCGTCTTGAGGTGCAAAGCCTGCTGTTGATTTCGCCGGCCGGGCTTGGGCCGGAAATGTCGCCATTCGTCGAGAATTTCGCCCGCGCCACCGAGGCCGCCGCGGTCGCGGGCTGGCTGCGCGAGGTGGTCCACGACCCCGCCAGTCTGTCCGACGCCTTTGTCCGAACCGTCGCCCGCACCCGCGCGGATGGCACGCAGGCCCTGGCACAGACCCGTCTTGCCTCGGCGCTTTTCGGCGGCGGCGTGCCGTCATTTTCGATCCGCCCGGCGCTGGCGCAGAACGCTTGCCCGACGCGCATCGTCTTCGGGCTTGAGGATCGGGTGTTCCCGTGGCGGCAGGTTCTGGGACTGCCCGGCTCCATTGCCTTGCACCTGTTCCAGCAGACCGGCCATATGCCGCAGGTCGAACAGCGCGAGGCGGTGGGGCGCATCCTGCGGCAGATGCTGAACTGAACGGACCGACCCTCCCCCGGTCCGTTCATCCCCCGCGCGTCCCCGGATGCGCGGGGTCTTTCATGGCTTGGCGGCGGAGCGGATCAAACAAGGGATAGGGCGGCAACGTCGCGGGCGCATCGCCGGGCGACAACGAAAAAAGCCGGACCCCCGGGGGCCCGGCATACTCGTAACGCAACCCCGGTGGTTCACAGCTCGGTCACGCAGCGTTTCGCGCGCGGGATCGCGGCGGAGCTCATCGACAGTTCGGTCACGCCGTTTTCGACGAAGAAGGGGATCAGGTCGGGCCGCGCGGCGGCCTCGCCGCAGACGCCGATCCAGATGCCGGCCTCGCGCGCGGCCTTGCATGCGGCGGCGATGGCGGCAAGCACCGCCGGGTGTTCGGTCCGGTTCAGGTTCGCGACCTTGGGGTTCAGACGGTCGGCCGCCATCACATATTGGGTCAGGTCGTTGGTTCCGATCGAGAAGAAATCGACCTGCCGCGCCAGATCGGCGGCCAGAAACACCGCGGCCGGGGTTTCGATCATCACGCCAAGCTCGAACCCGCCATGGGCGACGCCCTCGCGGTCCAACTCGGCCCGGCATTCCGCGAACAGTTGCTTGACCGCCTCGACCTCGCCGCCGTCGGCGATCATCGGCAACAGGACCTTGACGTTACCGACCACCGCCGCACGCAGCAGCGCGCGCAGTTGCGGCTTGAATATATCCCGCCGCTCCAGACACATGCGCACCCCGCGCCAGCCAAGGAAGGGGTTGTCCTCATGCTCGAAATCAACCCCGGCGATGGGCTTGTCGCCGCCGATGTCAAGCGTGCGGATCACCACCGGATAGGGCGCGAAAGCCTCGGCCAGCGTGCGATAGGTCCGGGCCTGCTCATCCTCGGTCGGCAGGGTCTTGCGTTCCATGAACAGAAATTCGGTGCGAAACAGGCCCACACCCATGGCGCCGGTCTCCAGCGCGCCCGGAATCTCGGCCAGAGTACCAAGGTTCGCGGCGACCTCGATCCGCTTGCCGGATCGGGTGACGGGTTCCACGGCGCGATAGGCTTCCAGCGCCTTGCGGTCGGCGGCCTCGCGGGCGATGGCCATGGACAGGGCGGTGCGGGTGGCGGCGTCGGGTTCGACAAAGACCTGGCCCGTGCCGCCGTTCAGCCCGATGGTCAGCGCCGATTTCAGCCGGTCTTCGGCGATCGCGGCGCCCAGCACGGCCGGAATACCATAGGCGCGCGCCATGATCGCGACATGCGAGGTCGCCGCACCCTTGCGACAGACGATGCCCGCCACATCGGCGAGTTTCGCCTTGGCCAGATCCCAGGCGGTGATCTCATCGGCCACGATGACCGCGCCGGGCGGCAATTCGGCCAGCGACACATCGCGCTCGCCCAGCAGCGACAGCACGATCTGGCGGGTCACGCTGCGCATGTCTTCGGCACGGGCACGGATATAGGGGTCCTCCATCGTCTCGAAATCGGCGGTGAGTTTCGTGCCCACGGTCATGGCGGCACTTGCCGCGTCCCGGCCATCGGCGATCGCCGCCCTGACGGCCTGATCAAAATCGGCGTCGCGGGCCAGATCAATCAGCGCGTCGATGATCCCGGCGGCATCGGCGCCGATATCGGGACGGTCCTTGTTGGCGGCGAAGCCGGCGGTCACGCTGTCGACCGCCGCGGTGAAACGCGCGGTCTCGGCGCCCATGTCGGCCACCGGCACGGGGTCGATTTTCAGCACCGGCGGAAAGAACGCGAAGGTCGGTCCCAGCGCCGTGCCCTCGCTGGCGGCGACGCCCCAGCCGTCGCGGTCGGGCGCGCCCTGTGGGGATGCGGTTTCGCCTTCGCCCTTCGCCGTGGCGGCGCTGGGGCCGGCTTTCTTCAGCGCCACATCGCCCGCGCCGGGGGTTTGCAGAAAGGTGGTCAGCGCGGAAAGCGCCTCGGCCTCGTCATCGCCGGTGGCAAGCAGCGTCGCCTCGTCGTTTTCCTTGATGCCCAGAAGCATCAGCTTCACCGCGGATTTCGCGCTTGCCGTCTGGCCGTTGCAGCTGATCTGAATGTCCGCGCCAAAGCTTTTGGCCAGCTTCACGAATTGCGTGGCCGGACGGGCATGCAGCCCGTCATGGACCCGGACGACAAAACTGCGCTCGATCATGGGCGTTACCTTTCAAGACTGGCGATGAGGTCGGGCGGTTCGCGCGGGAAAGCGGTGTGGGAAAGCGGTTTGGGGCGTCAGTTCCGGATGATGATTTCATTGCCGGCGGCGATGGCCGCGATCAGCGCATCGGTGTTCACGCTGCTGGCGCAGATCTCGCCCGGGCGCTGCGGGGTGTCGCTGTCGTTGAAGTTGATTACCACATGGCCGATGTCGCGGATCTTGTTCCATGCCAGATCGCCGATGCCGGTCAGCACCGCCGAGACATCGCCCACAAGGATCTCGGCCCCCGGCACCGGGGCATCGGGGTCCACGTCCTCGGCCAGTCGGTGCAGCACGGAAACCTCGGCCAGTTCATCGGGGACACCTTCGGCGAACAGGATCAGAACACCGCCCTCGACCAGATCGGCCACATCTGGGCCGACGGTGGTGATGGTGGTGCGCAGATAGGTTTTCATGGTGAACTCTCGCTTTTCTGGGTTTCGGCGGGCAGGCGGAGGGCGGGCGATGCGCCGCCTCCGCCTGCCGGGTCATCACAACGCGAAGCTGGCAAGCCAGGCGATCAGGACCGAGATCGGCCCGGTGATCTGGCGGCTCAGCAGCACCGCCGGGACGCCGATTTCGATGGTTTTCGGCTTTGCCTCGCCAAGCGCGAGACCCACCGGCACGAAGTCGCATCCGACCTGGCTGTCATAGGCGAACAGCGCCGGAAGCGCCATCGCGGGCGCGATCGTGCCATTGGCGATCTGCGGGCCGATGATCGCCATGCCGATGACCTGCGCGATGACCGCGCCCGGCCCGAGAATGGGCGACAGGAACGGCAGCGAGCAGATCGCCGACAGGATCACCAGACCGACGATGTTATTGGCCAAGGGGCCCATCGGGGCGGCCAGCAGATCGCCGATCCCGGTGTAAAGGATGAAACCGATCAGCATGGTCACGAAGGCCATGAAGGGCAGCACGTTGCGGATCACCTGATCAATCGTGCGGCGGCCGGCGTTGAAGAAGATGTTGACCACCTTGCCCATCGCCCGCCCGATCGAGGTGATCATGTTGATCAGCCCGTTATCCGCCGTGCCCCCGTCGTCGAACCCGGCCGCAACCGATCCGGCGCCCGCGCCGCCACCGCTGCCACCACTTCCGACACCGCCAGCCGAGGCTGTCGCGGCCGTCGCAACCGGCATCGCGCCGCCCTCGGCAAGGGTGATGTTTTCCGGCTTCACGTCCGAGACATAGATATCCTCGGTGATGAACTGCGCCAGCGGGCCGGATTGACCGACCGGGGTCAGGTTGACGGTCGGAATGCGCTTGCGCGGATAGACCCCGCAGCGCGCGGTGCCGCCGCAGTCGATCACCACCGCCGCGATCTCGCCTTCCGGCGGCGGTGAGCGGAAGCCGTCCACCGCCGTCCCGCCGGTCATCTCGGCAAGGCGCTGCGCGAGCGGCGGAATGCCGCCCCCGGTCACCGCGACGATCTTGTCGCGCTGCGGGGTCAGCTGGATCACCAGCGGGCCACCCCAGCCGTTCGGGCCATGTTCGATCCGGACTGCTTTGAATTCGTCACTCATCGAATGATCTCCCCCACCCGGCGATTACAGTTCGATCTTCTGGCGCGAGGCCATCAGACGGGTGATGTATTCGGTGACGATGCCGCGCAGCAGGATGACGATGACGCCGACGCCAAAGTAGAACATCGCCAGCCGCACGTGATAGCCCGAGGACACCGTGCCCACCGCCTCAAGCTGCTGGATGGCGACCAGAACGCCGCCCCAGACGAAATATTCGCCGGGGTTGGCGTGCGGGAACAGGCCAAGGATCGGGTGGCAGAAGGAAACGGCGGAATCGTAGAACGCCGGCTTGTGCTTTTCCTCAAGGAACGTGCCGAAGGTGTAGGCCATCGGGTTGGTCAGGAAGAACATCGCCAGAACCGGCAGGATGGTATACCGGGTCAGTGCGATCCGGCCGGCGAAGCGCGCGAAGCCATGGACCCGCTGTTCGCCGACCATCTCGGTCAGGGCATAGAAGGCGGTCATCAGCACGATCAGCGTGGGGATGATGCCGGTCACGAAGCCGGCGAAGGTCTCGCCGCCTTTCTGGAACACGCCGATGAAATGCTTGCCGATGCTGGTCAGCCACGAAAACTGTTCCTCTTGCGCGAGCCCCTGCACCTGATCGGCATAGCTGGGGCCGCCACCGGCATCCGTGGCAGTGGTGGCCGCCTGCGCATAGCGCAAAAGCTCGGCCCCCGCGCCATGGCCGCCGGTGGTGGTGGCGGTGGTGGCGGCGTGCTGGGCGCCCAGATTAAGCTGGTCCGCATAGGATCCGACCCAGGCCAGATAATGCGGCGCCATTTCCGTCGTCTGGATGGCGATATCTGAAATTGACACTTTGTCCCCCCTCCCTGGAAGGTGATGTTAACGTATGATCATGCGTCCGCTGACCGGTCAGGCCGGCTGCGGCTCCATCTCTACGGACTGACTACGTTTTGCTTTCTCAAGCTGTTCGACGGCCTTCGTCAGTGCGCCGACGCGGCCGTTCTGGTTTTCGCTGGTCCCGAGCGTGGCCTTCAGACGCGCCAGGCTTTGGCCTTCGTATTCGGGCAGGGGCAGGAATTTCGCGAAAACGCTGCGCCCCTCCATCACCATGACCTTGCGGACGATGGACTGCGGGTCGGTCACCACGATGGCGATGACGCCCTTGCCGAACCTGCCGCGAGAGTTGCCCGCACCCATGTGCCCGTCGGACCATTTTTCGGTGATGGCGGCCATCACGCTGCGGAAGTGACGCATCTGCATCCATGTCCCGACGCTTTGAAGCAGCCAGACCACGCCCAGGGCCAAAAGTGCGATTTTCCAGAGTTCCATCCCGTCAGCCTCCCTCCGACAGAAATTGGCAGAAGTGCAGGCACTTCCGCTCATCGTGTTGTGAGTGTACATTTGTAATTTTATATGTCAATATGTTCTGATATATGGGGGCGCGTGGTTTCCGCGCGGGTCGTTGTCACCTCTCTCTCGTTTCGCGCCGCGCGTTCCGTGGCACGGCCATTGACAGCAACATGCACCAATGCGGCGATCCCGGGCAGGGATTTATGCGCCGGGTTGTGTTTGATGGCTGGCGGCGCTGATAGCGACCCCGGGGGCAACCCGGTGTCCCGGATGGCGGCGACAGCGGTTCGTTCCGGCTAAAATACGTGCTGCAAAACCGCGCTGTGGGGTCATGCCGTCATGCCGCGCGGATGATTGCGTCACCGATGATGATGCCGCCTTCGGGTTTTCATTGACCGCGAGAAGCCCATCGGGAATCGTTCCGTGGTGAATTTTCGTGATGAAGTTGGGGGGCAATCAGATGACGGTCAGAATCGGTGTCATCGGCACGGGCATGATCGGGCGGGATCATACCCGCCGTATTCAACAGGTGCTGTCCGGCGCCCGGGTCGTCGCGCTAAGCGATTACGACCCCGCCGCCGCCCGCGCCGTGCAGGCCGGGCTGGTCCCCGAGGCACAGGTGTTTGAACGCAGCGAGGATCTTGTCGCCTCGGATCAGGTCGACGCGGTTCTGGTCTGCTCGACCGGCGCCACGCACGAGCCTTATGTTCTGGCCGCAATCGCCGCCGGCAAGCCGGTTTTCTGCGAAAAGCCGCTGGCCACCACCGCCGCAGGCGCCGATCGCATCGTCCGGGCCGAGGTCGATTTTGGCAAGCGTCTGGTTCAGGTCGGGTTCATGCGCCGCTATGACGCCGGTTACCGGATGCTCAAGCAGGTGGTCGACACCGAGATCGGCGCGCCGCTGATGGTTCACGCCGCCCATCGCAACCAGTCGGTGCCGGAAAGCTATGCGACGCCGATGGCGATCCACGACACCTTGATCCATGAAATCGACGTTCTGCGCTGGCTGCTGGACGATGATTATGTCTCGGCGCAGGTGGTTTTCCCGCGCCGGACCCGCCACAGCCACGCCGGGCTGGCCGATCCGCAACTGGTGCTGCTGGAGACGAAAAAAGGCGTCCGCATCGACGTCGAGATATTCGTCAATTGCCGCTATGGCTATGACATCCAGTGCCAGATCGTGGGCGAGGAGGGGCTTGCCAACCTGCCCGAGCCGATGGCCATTACGCTGCGCAAGGACGCGCGGCTTCAGAACGCGCTGCTGGTCGACTGGAAGGAACGCTTCATCGACAGTTATGACGTAGAGCTTGCCGATTTCATCGCCGCCGCCGCGCGGGGGACTGCCGTCGGCCCGTCAAGCTGGGATGGTTATGTCGCCGCGATCACCTCGGATGCCTGTGTCGAGGCGCAGGAAAGCGGTAAGATCGTGCCGATCTCGCTGCCAAAGCGGCCGGCGCTTTACGATCAGGGGTGACCATGCGGTTTGCGATCAACCATGTCTCGGTCCCGAAACTGGACATCGGCGCGTTCTTCGCCATGTGCCGGCGCCTTGGCGTGACCGAGGTCGAGATCCGCAACGATACGCCCGATGTGGTGGCACAGGTGAAACCGGCCGAGGTCCGCGCGGCGGCGGCCCTGCACGGCGTGACGATCCTGTCGATCAACGGCCTTTACCCCTTTAACCAATGGAGCGGCGACCTGCCCGACCGCGCGCAGCGGCTGGCCGATTATGCCGCCGCTTGCGGGGCGGGGGCGCTTGTCCTGTGCCCGCTGAATGACGGCCGGATGGTGCCGCATTCGCGGTCGGTGGCCGCGCTCGACGCGCTGAAGCCGATCCTGACCGAACGCGGCCTGCACGCGCTGGTGGAACCCTTGGGCTTTGCGACATCCTCGATGCGCACCAAGGCCGAGGCCATCGCCGCGATCACCGAGACCGGGGACGACGGCACCTATCGGCTGCTGCACGATACGTTTCACCACCACCTGTCAGGCGAGACGGCGGTCTATCCGCGGCGCACCGGGCTTGTTCACGTCTCGGGCGCGGGCAGGCCGGGCGCGGCGCCGCGCGACATGCAGGACAGGGATCGCGGATTGGTCGGGAATGGCGATGGTCTGGAAAATATCGGACAGCTTCGGGCACTTCTGGCCGGCGGCTATCAGGGGGTGATTTCCTTCGAGGCTTTCGCGGCCGAGGTGCACGATCTTCCCGATCCAGAAACTGCGCTGAAAACCAGCATGGCCTATGTCAGGGCGCAGATTTGACCGCCCCGGACCCGATGCCTTTATGGGGGTTTGTAACGATCGGCCGGGGTTCGGTTGATCAATATGGCGGTCCGTTGGAGAAGATGGGGTCTTTTTCAAAACACATCGGGCGCCCTTTGGCCAATAACGGCTATGGGGCGGTGCGGCTTGGGCTTCGGTCGGGGGTGATTACGGGTGTCGGCGACGCGCATACGGGCCGGCTCATCCGTGCAGGCGTCGATGTGCCCGGCGTCAACACCGACCCCGAGCGGCTGACGACGCTGTGGGGGCGGGATCGGGCGGATGCGGCGGCCATAGCCGATCCGGCGGCCGGGATCAGGCCGGAGCTCGGACGCAAGGTCCCGACTGAACCCCCGGGCCTTGGCGAGGCAGGGCAATGGCGAATGGCGGCACATCGCCGTGGCCGCCGCCGGCGACAGCGCGGAACTGCGGTCGTTCTGTGCCGATCACGTGGAACATGCCGCGCGTCGGCGGCTGCTGAATTGAGGGCTAAATGATCCGATACGGCACCAACCCCATCGCATGGGCGAATGACGATGACCGGTCCATCGGCGCCCATATCCCGACCGAACAGATCCTGCACGAGGCCGGCGCGCTGATCGGCTTTGACGGCATCGAGAACGGCCATCGCTGGCCCGACGACCCGCAGGCGCTGAAGGATCTGCTGGGGCGCCACGGGCTGCAATTCATCTCGGGCTGGTATTCGACCGAATTGCTGACCCGTTCGGTCGAGGATGAGATCGCGGCGGTGCAGGGCCATCTGGCGAAACTGAAGGCGAACGACTGCGCGATCTGCATCGTCTGCGAATGCTCGAACACGGTGCATGGCGACCCGGACGTGCCGGTGAACGACCGGCCCCGTCTGACGGCCGGAGAGATGGCGGCGTTCGGCGCCAAGGTCGAGGCTTTCGCGGCATATCTGGCCGGGCAAGGCATCACGCTCGCCTATCACCATCACATGGGAACCGTGGTCGAAAGCCCCGAGGAGATTGATGCCTTCATGGCGGCGACCGGGCCGGCGACGCATCTGTTGTTCGATGCCGGCCACTGTGCCTTTGGCGGCGGCGATCCGGCGCGGGTCTTGGCGAAACACGCCGCACGGGTGGCGCATTTTCACGCCAAGAATATCCGCCGCCCGGTGACCGAACAGGTGCGCCGCACGGGGATGTCGTTCCTTCAGGCGGTGAAGGCGGGCGCTTTCACCGTACCGGGTGACCCCGAAGGCGCGATTGATTTCGTGCCGCTTTTGCGGATTCTGGCCGATGCCGGTTATGACGGCTGGCTGGTGATCGAGGCCGAGCAGGACCCGGTTCTGCGAAACCCGCTGGAATATCAGTCTATGGGGTTACGCGCGCTGAAGGGCGCAGCGGCGCAAGCCGGGCTTGAAACGGGACCTGATATGGGGTCCTGATGCGGTTGGCGGCCAGGTTCGGGGGCGCTGCCCCCAATCCGGCGGGCGCCGGATTTCCCCCGGGATATTTTCACAAGGAAGATGAGGCAGATTGATGAGCGGACTTCTTCACAGGCCATTCGGCACGCATGGCAAGGTTCATCAGATCACCCCGGCGGACGCGGGCTGGCGCTATGTCGGCTTTTCGCTTTATCGCCTGCGCGCCGGTGAGACAGCCGCGGGGCAGACCGGGGCGAACGAGGTCATTCTGGTCATGGTCGAGGGCAAGGCCGCGCTGATGGCGGCGGGGCGGGATTGGGGCGAGTTGGGCGCGCGCATGGACGTGTTCGAGCGGACGCCGCCGCATTGCCTTTACGTGCCGAACGGTCAGGACTGGACGGCCACGGCGGTGACCGATTGCGTGATCGCGGTCTGCGCGGCGCCGGGACAGGGCGGGCATCCGGCGCGACGGATCGGGCCGGAGGGGATTTCATTGACCGGGCGCGGCAAGGGGACCAACACCCGCTATATCAACAACATCGCCATGGAGGGCGAAGATTACTGTGACAGCCTGTTGGTGACCGAGGTGTTCACCCCCGCCGGCCATTGGTCGAGCTATCCCAGCCACCGCCATGACGAGGATGATTTTCCCCGCATCACCTATCTTGAGGAGATCTATTATCACCGGATCAATCCACGGGACGGATGGGCGGTGCAGCGGGTCTATACAGACGATGGCACCCTTGACGAGACCATGGCGGTGCGCGACGGGGATGTGGTCTGCGTGCCGCGCGGTCATCACCCCTGCGGGGCGCCGCACGGTTTCGATCTGTACTATCTGAACGTCATGGCGGGCCCGCGCCGGAATTGGCGGTTCGTCAGCGCCCCCGAGGTCGCAAGCGTGATCGACAGGGATGCCTGACCCATCGCGGCCGAAAGCCGATCTCAGGCCGAGATGATCTGCAAAAGCGCGGCCCGCAGCGGCGCGTGCAGGGCGCCGGCCATTTCAAAGGCGGCGGCGCCATCCTCGCCCTGAACCACCATCGGCATATCCTTCCGGTGCAGGATCGGCGCGGCGAAAAGCGATTCCGAGAAGCCGGTGAATATCGACGGGCTTTGCAGGAACGGCCCGGTCAGGATGATCTTTTCGGGAAACAGCAACCGGCACAGGTTCGAGGTGATGCGCACGGTCTGGCGCAGCGCCTCGGCCATTTCGGGGATCTGCAGCAGGTCGAAACGGGCCGCGAGCGGGCCGAGCCGGGCTTCGTCCAGCGGCAGGTCGGGAAAACGCCGCGACAGCACCGGATAAAGCGCCCAAAGTGCTGCGACGGTTTCAAGGCAATCGACATTGCCGCAGGTGCAAGGGCGGCCGGCGTGGCTGTCAAGCCGCCAGTGACCGATCTCGCAGAACCGGCCCCGATCCTGATTGATGATGCCGTCGGGGGTTGCGAAGGCCCCGCCGATCCCGTAACCCCAATGCAGCAGCAGCACGTTCCGGGCATCGGCGGGGCCGTCGGCGATGCGCCCGGCAAGCTCGGCGTCCATGTTGCGGACCAGAACCGGCTCGGGCCCCAGATCCTTCAGCACCTCGCACAGGTCCAGATTGTCGATGCGGGGCCAGCGCGAAGAGAAACACCACAGCCGCGCGCCGACATCCAGAAGCCCCGAAAGCGAACAGACGGTGGCCACGTGATAGGCCCCGGCGGGCAGATGGCCAAGCGCCTGCCGGGCAAGCTCGTGCATCGCGCGGGCCATCGCGGCGTTGTCGGCCTGTTGCGGCGGAGAGACCGAGACGGTCGCCAGAACCCGGCCGGTACGGTCGACGATCCGCGCATAGATCGTGCTTGAGACGATATGCAGATAAAGCGCGACCAGCCGCAGCCGGTTCTCGGCCAGAAAGGCGGTCGGGCGACCGCGGCCCTGACCCCTGACCACATGATCGCGGATCAGATCGCGGCGGGACAGCTCGGCCACCAGAAGCGATACCGTGGTGGGACGCATGCCAAGCGCGCCCGCGACCTCGGCCCGCGTGGTGGCGCGGCCGCTGGCCACGACGTCGAAGACGCTCAGCAGATCGGCGGCATGGCTGCCTGAAAGGGGCGGGCTCGGGGTCATTTCAGCAGGTCCGGCAAGGTCATCGTCAGCGCCGGCACATAGGTGACCAGCATCAGCACGACAAACATCGCCAGATAAAACGGGATCAGCGCCGGGGTCGCGCGCTCAAGCGAAATCCGGCCGATGCTGGCGCCGACCAGAAGCGAGGTGCCGACCGGTGGCGTACAGAGGCCGATGCCCAGATTGAGGATCATCATCACGCCGAAATGGATCGGATCCATCCCGATGCTGGTGGCGATCGGCAGCAGGATCGGGGTCAGCAGCAGGATCAGCACCCCCATATCCATTACCATCCCCAGAAGCAGAAGCAGCAGGTTGATGGCCAAGAGGATCAGCGCCGGATTATCCGACAGCCCGAGTATCCCTTGGGCCAGAAGCGCAGGCACCCGCAGATAGGACAGCAGAAAGCCGAACGCCGATGAGGTCATGATGATCGCCGTGACCACCGCCAGCGTGGTCAGGGTCGAGGCGAATATCCGCAAAATGGCGGCCCGGTTCATGGTGCGATAGTAGAAGGTCGTCACCAGCAGCGCATAGATCACCGCCACGGCCGCGCTTTCTGTGGCGGTGAAGATGCCGGCGATGATGCCGCCGATGATGATCACCACGGTGAACAGGCCGATCATCGCGTCGGCGGCGATGGCCAGCCCCTCGCGCAGGCCATAGCGGCCGCCGCGCGGGTGGTCGTATTTGCGCGCCATGATCCAGCAGATCAGCATCAGCGACAGCCCCAGCATGATCCCCGGCACATAGCCGGCCAGAAACAGCGTGGAGATCGGCAGGCCACCGGCCGCCAGCGCATAAAAGATCATGTTCTGGCTGGGCGGGATCAACACGCCCTGCACCGACGAGGTGACCGTCACCGCAACCGAAAACCCCGGGCTGTATCCGCGCCGCACCATCGCCGGGATTAGGAAAGAGCCGATCGAGGCGACATCGGCGATGGACGACCCCGAGATGCCGCCGAACATGGTCGAGGCGACGACGTTGCCCTGCGCAAGCCCGCCGCGCATCCGGCCGACCAGCACGTCGGCCAGCCTGATGAGCCGGTCCGAGATGCCGCCCTCGGTCATGATGTTCCCGACGAGGATGAAGAAGGGCACGGCCAGAAAGGTAAAGCTGTTCAGCCCGTTGATCATGCGCTGCGCGACCAGCAGCATCGGCAGGCCGAGATAGAACGCCGTCATGATCGAGGCCAGACCCAGCGCGAAGGCCAGCGGAATGCGCAGGAACATCAGGACGAAGAAGCCGCCGACAAGGGTGGCGATACCGCCATAATCGACCGCCATGGCCTAGCTCTCCAGCGTGTCGTGGGCGCCGGCGGGAACCTGCCGCAGCGCGATGTTGGCAACTGCGTTCACCACACCCAGAGCGCCGCCGACGAGGGCGGGGAAATAAAGCCAAGCCTTCGGCAGCCGCGAGGCCGGCATCATCTGCGCCCCGGCCAGCGCCAGCAGGTCACGGCCGAACCACATCACCACCAGCATGAAAACCGCCATGCCGATCTGGGCGCCGTAATCCAGCGCGCGCGCCAGCGGGTGGGGCAGCATGTCGCGCAGGAAGGTGATCGCCAGATGCTCGTTGCGGCGGATGCCGATGGCGATGGCCAGCATCCCGAACCAGATCAGCATCAGAAGCGCGGCTTCCTCGGACCAGCTCGTCGGCCGGTTCAGCAGGTAGCGCAGGAAAACCTGCAACGCGGTCACCGCCGTGATGGCCGACAGAAGCCCATAGCAGATGACCGAGGCCACGGTGTTGATCCGGTCGATGACGCGCGCCGCAAGGGCGCGCGCGTTCCGCGCGCCAGTTTCCGCCATGCCCTACTGCACCTGTCCGATTTTCTCGATAAGCGGAACCAGATCGGGGAATTCGGCATAGATCGGTTCGACCGCCTTGCGGAACGGGGCGTTGTCGACCTCGATGATCTCGGCGCCGGCATCAATGACGGCCTGTTTCGCGGTATCCATCGCCTCATTCATGATCTGGCGTTCATAGAGGGCCGCTTCCTGCGCCGCCTTGGTGATCGCCTCTTGCTGGGCGGGGGGCAGGCCGTCGAATTTCGCCTTGTTCATGACCAGCACGGCCGGGGGGCTGAGGTGGCCGTCGACGGTGTAATTCGGCGCGACCTCGTAATGGGCCGAGGTCTGATAGCTGACATAGTCATTCTCGGCCCCGTCGATCACGCCGGTCTGAAGGGCCGAATAAACCTCGCCATAGTTCATCGGCGTGGGAACCGCACCCAACAGCTCGATCATGCGCAGTGCGATCGGCGCCGGCTGGACGCGGATCTTCATGCCCTTCAGGTCGTCGATGCTGCGCACCGGCTTACCCTTGACGGTATAGAAATTACGCGAACCCGCCTCCAGGAAAGGAAAGCCCTTCAGCCCGACGTCTTCCAGATCGGCCAGCACCTGCTGCCCGATTTCGCCGTCCAGAACGGCGAATTTGTGATCGAAGTCGCGGAAGATATAGGGCAGGGTAAAGACCCCCATCGACGGGCTGACATTGGCCAGAACGACCGAGTTCACCCGGGCGAAATCGACGATCCCGGCCTGCGCCTGTTCGATCGTTTCCGGCTCTTGGCCAAGCTGGGCGCCGTCAAAGACCTGCACCTCGACCTCGCCGTTCGAGTATTGCTTGACCAGTTCGGCGAAGCGTTTCATCGCGATGGTGACGGGTTTGGTGTCGGGCTGGTTCTCGGCCAGCCGCAGCACGGTTTGCGCGATGGCGCCGGCCGGAATCATCGCGGCGGACAAAGCCAGTGCGGCAAGCGTCGATTTCAGATGTTTCAAGACCGTTTCCTCCAGTTGGTCAGCCCTGACTATTCGGGGCAAAATCCCGGACGTCAATATTTTTTATCCAGACATGACAATAAATACAGCTTGTAAAACAAGACCAAAATGTGAGAATGATGGCGTTAACGAGTAATTTGGTTTCTCTTTTCCAACGACAATCGAATAAAAGGCGGGACATGCAGATCAGGCTTCATCCGGACAAGGCCGCGCTGGGCGCGGCCGCCGCGGCCGAGGGGCTGGCGGCGATCAATCGCGCGCTTGCCGACCGGGGCCGGGCGGTGATCATTCTGGCGACCGGCGCCAGCCAGTTCGAGATGCTGGCGGATCTTACCGCCGCCGATGTCGACTGGTCCCGGATCACGATCTTTCATCTGGATGAATACATCGGTCTGCCCGATACCCACCCGGCGAGCTTTCGCAAATACCTGCGGGAACGGGTTCTGGCGAAGCTGCCGGTGGCGCCGGAAAGCTTTGTCGAGATCAATGGCGAGGCGGCCGATATCGCGGCCGAGATCGCGCGGCTGAACGGTCTTTTGTCGCGCGAGACGGTCGATGTCTGCTTTGCCGGGATCGGCGAAAACGGCCATCTTGCCTTTAACGATCCGCCGGCGGATTTCGAGGTTTCGGATCCCTATATCCGGGTCCGGCTGGATGACGCCTGCCGTCGCCAGCAGATGGGCGAGGGCTGGTTCGCGACCGTGGACGACGTGCCGCCCGAGGCGATCTCGATGAGCATCCGCGAGATCATGCGGTCCCGGAAGCTGATCGTTCTGGCCCCCGAAACCCGCAAGGCGGTGGCGGTCAGAAACACCGTCGAGGGCGAGGTCAGCCCATTCGTGCCGGCCTCGATCATCCAGCGGCACGAGGATTGCACATTGCATCTGGATGATGCCTCGGCGGCGCTGCTTGACCCGGCGACGATCCGTCGATGACCGAACGGCTGACGGCGGGGCTGTGTGATCTTCAGGTCAACGGCTTCGCCGGGGTTGATTTCAACGATGCCGCGCTGACGCCTGCGGCGTTCGACCATGCCTTGCAGGCGCTCTTGGACACCGGGGTCACCACGTTTCTGCCGACCCTGATCACCGCCACGCCGGCCGATCTGGCGGCGCGGTTGCAGGCGCTGGATACCGCCGTCCGGCACAGCCGGCTGGGCCCGGCCATGGTGCCGGGTTACCATATCGAGGGGCCGTTTCTGAACCCGACCGACGGCTATGCGGGCTGTCATCCGGCGGCTGCGATGACCGCCCCCGACGCGGCGCTTTACGAAAATCTGCGGCCGGGTCTGTTCCGGCCCATTCTGCTGGTGACGCTCGCGCCCGAGCGGCCGGGCGCGATTGCAGTGATCCGGTCGCTGACGGACCGGGGCTGTGCCGTCGGGATCGGTCATTCCGCCGCCGATTATGCGGCGGTCGACGCCGCCGTGGCGGCGGGTGCGACATTGTCTACCCATCTGGGAAATGGTTTGCCGGCGCTACTGCCGAAACTGGACAACACGCTTCTGGCGCAGCTTGCCGCGCCGGGGCTGTCCGCCTGCCTGATCGCGGACGGGCATCATGTGCCGCCGGCCGCGCTGGCCGCGCTGGTGCGGCTGAAGGGGGCCGCGCGGGTCATATTGGTGACCGACGCGGTGGTGGCGGCCGCCGCGCCGCCCGGCAGCTACCGCTTTGCCGGGATGGAGGTGCAGCACACCGACGCGGGCGCCGTTGTCCAGCCGGGCAGGGTCAGCCTTGCGGGTTCCGCGCTTTGTCTGGATCAGGCGGTCCGAAACGTCGTGGAATGGGGCATCGCGCCATTCGCGCAGGCCGTCGCTTGGGCAAGTGACGCCCCCCACGCGGCGCTTGCCCGGGCGTTCGCCATGGCTGGCCTGACGGTTGATGCGGGCACCGTCGTATGGGACGACCAGATGCGCCCGGTCCGGGTCACGCCGGGGCGGGTCGTGGCCGCCCGGTGACCGGACCGCACTGCGTGCTGAAAGCCCTGACTCGGCGGATTGCGCCGCGACCGATGCGGCGCGGTGGCGACGCCGGTGCTGGCGGCGGTCAGCGCCAGGACGTATCCTGACTGCGCCGATCGGCTTGCCTTTGGCGGAACAGGGTCAGTGCCGCAAGCGTGCAAAGCGCGCCCGACAGCAGATAGGCGCCCGCCATCCACAGCCCGTAACGCTCGGTCAGGAACAGCGCGACGAAGGGGGCGAAGCCGGCGCCGAACATCCATGACAGGTCGGCGGTCAGGTTCGACGCGCTATAGCGGTTCTTCAGCCTGAACCCCGAGGCCACGGCCCCCGAAGATTGCCCGAAGGACAGCCCCAGCAGCGTGAAACCGACGATGACGTAAATCGATTCGCCGCTTAGCCCAAGGCTAAGGATCAGGGGCGAGACGATCGCGAAGGCGGCGATGGCGACGGCGCAGATCGTCAGCAGGCTGCGGCGGCCGATGCGGTCGGCGATGAACCCCGAGGCGATGATCGCGGCCAGCCCGAAGCAGGCGCCGACGATCTCGATCCACATCAGCCCGATGATGTTCTGCGGCGCGTGAAGATTGACCCAGCCCAGCGGAAACACCGTCACCATATGGAACAACGCCAGCGTGGCCAGCGGTGTGAAGGCGCCGATGATGATGTTCAGCCATTCTTCACGCAGGGTGACCAGCACCGGGCCGGGGCTGAGCTGGCGTTCCGAGAACAGCGTCTCGAACTCTTCGCTGACGACCATGCGCAGACGCGCGAAAAGCGCCACGACGTTGATCGCGAAGGCGACAAAGAACGGATAGCGCCAGCCGAAGCTGAGGAACTCCTCGTCGGTCAAGGAAAGCTTCAGGAAGATGAACAACCCCGCCGCCAGCATCAGCCCCAAGGGCGCGCCGAGTTGGGGCAGGGTGGCGTAACGCCCGCGCTGCGCCTCGGGGGCGTTCATCGCCAGAAGCGACGAAATCCCGTCCCACGCGCCGCCAAGCGCGGCACCCTGTCCCATGCGGAACAGGCAAAGGCTGGCGACGGTCAGCCAGCCTTCCTGATCATAGCTCGGCAGGAATGAGATCGCGACGGTCGAGGTGCCCAGCAGGAACAGCGACGAGGTCAGCTTGACCCCATTCCCGAACCGGCGGTCGATCTCGGTGAATATCAGCGTGCCGACCGGGCGCGCCATGAAGCCGAGCGCGAGCACCAGAAAGGCGTAAAGCGTCCCGTCGACCGGGGATGCAAAGGAAAACACGAAGGCCGGAAACACCAGCACGCAGGCGATGGCAAAGACGAAAAAGTCGAAAAACTCGGACGTGCGGCCGATGATGACCCCGATCGCCAAATCGGAAAGCCGGACCGGAGTGTGACCGCTTTCCGGGTGCTTGTCGGCGGCAGTATCCATGGCTTCTAACCTTCACTGTGGCGTCTTGCCGATCCGGCGCAAACCCATGCCTCGAACCGATGCCTCAAACCCATGCCCCAAACCCGTGCCCTGAACGGCCCCCCGGGGCAGATGCTTGGCCCGGGCCAGAGACCGGCGTTCGCCGCGGATCGAGCGGCGGAGTTGGCCCGACTCGGGCGTCTGCTCATTATAGACATTCAATTTCATCCTTGTCATGCTTGCCATCAAGTGGGAACAGACGGTGTTGAAACCGGGTCGCGACGACAGCCACGGACGATTTGACCGCGTTGCAATCCGGGCGATCCGGCCGACAGCAGCGCCGCAAGGCGACAAGACCGCTTCAGAACGAATGAGGGACTCACCCGATGATCCGTCGGCGACATTCCATAATCCTGGCGCTTCCCATCGCCCTTGCCGGATGCGCGTCCGAGGTGCTGGCCCCGTCCGGCGATGTCGCGGTCAAGCTGCGCGACGTGCTGGGAATCACCACCGCGCTGATTCTGGTCATCGTCTTGCCGGTGATGGCGGCGATCGTCTGGTTCTCGCTGCGCTACAGCAAGAAAAACCGTGATTCAGAAGCGCATTACGACCCGAAGTTCAGCCATTCCACGCAGTTGGAGCTGCTGATCTGGACGGCGCCGTTGCTGATCATCACCTGGCTGGGGGCGCTGACCTGGGTCAGCACGCACAAGCTTGACCCCTATCGGCCGCTGGACGCGGAAACCGCCGGGGTGACCGTGGGGGCCGAGCCCTTGGTGGTGCAGGTCGTCTCGATGGATTGGAAATGGTTGTTCATCTATCCGCAATACGGGGTGGCGACGGTCAACGAACTGGCCGCGCCGCTGGATCGTCAGATCCGGTTCGAGCTGACCTCGACCGAAGTGATGAACGCATTCTATGTGCCGACCCTCGCCGGGATGATCTACACCATGCCGGGCATGCAGACCCAGCTTCACGCGGTCATCAACAAGCCCGGTCAGTACCGTGGCATGTCGTCGCATTATAGCGGCGCCGGATTTTCGGGGATGAACTTTCCGTTCTACGGGCTGGATCAGGCGGGCTTCGACAGTTGGATCGAGAAGGCGCGGAACTCGGGTCAGGTGTTGACGCGGGATGCCTATCAGGCGCTGCTGAAACCCAGCGAGAACGTGCCGCCCGCGTATTATGCCCTGGGCGATCAGTCGCTTTACCACGACATTCTGAACCGATGCGTGAACGCGGGGCAGGTCTGCATGGACCAGATGATGAACCACGGCGCGCAGCAGGCCGCAGCCGCAAAACCCACCGCAGAACCCGCCGCGGAACCCGCCGCAAACGGTGCCGGACAGGATCATACCGGGCACGCCGCGATGCCGGACATGGCGCCGGGTGCGATGCCCGCCGCCGAATCCGCCGCCGAACCCGCCGCCGGACCAACCGCGACGCCGACCATGACATCCGCCGCCATGCCGGCGATGACGCCCCCCGACGCGCAGACCCCGACCCACGCCGACCACCCCGCGAACTGACAGGAAAAGATCATGGCCGCTGCCGCGCAACCAGTTGAAAGCTCTTTCCTTTTTGGTCGTCTGACGCTGTCCAAGCTGCCCTTGGACGTGCCGATTGTGGTGGGGACCTTCGTCGTGGTCGCGATCATCGGCGTCGCGGTTCTGGCGGCGATCACCTATTTCCGGCTGTGGGGTTCGCTGTGGCGGAACTGGCTGACCAGCGTCGACCACAAGAAGATCGGCATCATGTACATGATCCTTGGGCTGATCATGTTCCTGCGCGGCTTTGCCGATGCGCTGATGATGCGCCTCCAGCAGGTCTGGGCGTTCAATGGGTCCGAGGGCTATCTGAACGCCCATCACTATGACCAGATATTCACCGCCCACGGCACGATCATGATCTTTTTCGTGGCGATGCCCTTCATCACCGGGCTGATGAACTTCGTGGTGCCGTTGCAGATCGGCGCCCGCGACGTGGCCTTTCCGTTCCTGAACAATTTCAGCTTCTGGATGACGGTCGGCGGCGCGATTCTGGTCATGATCTCGCTTTTCGTGGGCGAATTCGCGATGACCGGCTGGCTGGCGTTCCCGCCGCTGTCGGGGATCGTGGCCAGTCCGACCGAGGGGGTCGATTATTATATATGGGGGCTTCAGATCGCCGGGGTCGGAACGACCCTGTCGGGTATCAACCTTCTGGTCACGATCCTGAAGATGCGCGCGCCCGGCATGACGCTGATGCGGATGCCGGTGTTCACATGGACGGCGCTGTGCACCAACGTGCTGATCGTGGCGACCTTTCCGGTGCTGACCGCGACGCTGGTGCTGCTGGCGCTGGATCGTTACCTGGGCATGAACTTCTTCACCAACGATCTGGGCGGCAACCCGATGCTCTATATCAACCTGATATGGATCTGGGGCCACCCCGAGGTCTATATTCTGGTTCTGCCCGCATTCGGCGTGTTTTCCGAGGTCGCCGCGACCTTCTGCGGCAAGCGGCTGTTCGGCTATAACTCGATGGTTTACGCGACCATCTGCATCACCATCCTGTCCTATCTGGTCTGGCTGCACCATTTCTTCACCATGGGCTCGGGGGCCTCGGTGAACTCGTTCTTCGGGATCGCGACGATGATCATCTCGATCCCGACCGGGGCCAAGGTGTTCAACTGGCTGTTCACCATGTATCGCGGCCGGATCCGGTTCGAGCTGCCGATGATGTGGACGGTCGCCTTCATGCTGACCTTCTGCATCGGCGGCATGACCGGCGTCATGCTGGCGGTGCCGCCGGCCGATTTCGTGCTGCACAACTCGCTGTTTCTGGTCGCGCATTTTCACAACGTGATCATCGGCGGCGTGGTCTTTGGCGTATTCGCCGGGATCAACTACTGGTTCCCGAAAGCCTTCGGTTTCCGGCTGGACCCGTTCTGGGGCAAGGTCAGCTTCTGGTGCTGGGTGATCGGCTTCTGGGTCGCCTTCCTGCCGCTTTACATCGTCGGGCTGATGGGCGTGACGCGGCGGCTGCGGGTGTTCGACGATCCGTCCTATCAGATCTATTTCGCCGTCGCCGGTGTTGGTGCGCTGCTGATCGCGGCGGGGATCGGCGCGCTGCTGATGCAGATCATGGTCTCGATCCGGGACCGCGACAGGCTGCGGGACGAGACCGGCGATCCGTGGCAGGGCCGCACGCTCGAGTGGTCGACCTCATCGCCGCCGCCCGATTACAACTTTGCGATGACGCCGGTGGTTTACGACATCGACGCATGGCAGGACATGAAGGACCACGGCTATACCCGCCCGCAATCCGGTTTCGCCCCGATCCACATGCCGAAGAACACCGGCGCCGGGATCATCCTTGCCGGGATCAGCACGGTGCTTGGTTTCGCGCTGGTCTGGCATATCTGGTGGCTGGTCGTGGTGTCCTTCGTCGGGCTGATCGCCACCGCCATCGCCCATACCTTCAACTATAACCGCGACTTCCACATACCGACCGCCGAGGTCGCCGCGACCGAGGACGCGCGCACCCAGACCCTGAGCAACGCGGTGTAGCCCCAGATGAACACCACGATCACCACCACCCCGAACGATCCGCGCGTCTTCCACCCCAAGGAAGAACCGCATCACCCCGAGGGGCACAGCACCTCGCTTGGCTTCTGGATCTATCTGATGAGCGATTGCCTCATCTTCTCGATCCTGTTCGCCACCTATGCGGTTCTGGGCCATCGCTATGGCGGCGGTCCGGGTCCGAAAGAGCTGTTCGACCTTGGGCTGATCGCGGTCAACACCGCGATGCTGCTGTGTTCCTCGATCACCTATGGCTTTGCCATGCTGGAGATGCACGAGAACAACCAGAAGGGCGTGATGAAATGGCTGGGCGTCACGGCGTTTTTCGGTCTGTGTTTCCTTGGCATCGAGCTTTACGAATTCTCGCACCTGATCCTTGAGGGCGCCGGGCCGTGGCGCTCGGCCTTCCTGTCGGCGTTCTTCACGCTTGTCGCGACCCACGGGCTGCATGTAACGTTCGGTCTGGTCTGGATGGCCACGCTGGTCGTGCAGGTGCGCAGGCACGGGCTGATCCCGGCCAACCGCCGGCGGCTTGAATGCCTGTCGCTGTTCTGGCACTTCCTCGACGTGATCTGGATCGGCGTCTTTACCTTCGTCTACCTCATGGGGATGATCTGATGAGCAGCACCGACACCCATCAGGGCCATGGCCACGGCGGCGAGCACCCTCATGATGACGGTGTTCATATGCCGCACGGGACGCGCAAATCCTATATCACCGGCTTCGTGCTGTCGGTCATCCTGACCGCGATCCCGTTCATTCTGGTGATGGCGGGCGGCTTCGCTTCGGGGCGGCTGACGGCATTCGTCGTGCTGGCCTTCGCCGTCGTGCAGATCGTCGTGCATATGGTCTATTTCCTGCACATGAGCCCGAAATCCGAAGGCGGATGGAGCCTGGTCTCGCTGGTCTTCACGCTGATCGTGCTGGTCATCGCGCTGGTCGGCACGATGTGGGTAATGTATCACATGGACGCCAACATGATGCCCGGCATGGCGACGATGCCCTCCGCCGGCGAGAATTGACCGCCGCCCGCCAGCGCCCCATGTGGCAAGTCGGGCTGGCGCTGTCGTTCGGTCTGGCGCTGGTGCTGATCTTCACGGCGCTTGGGGTGTGGCAGGTCGAGCGGCTGGGCTGGAAGCGCGATCTGATCGCCCGGGTCGAGGCGCGCGTGAACGCCGCGCCGGTGCCGCTTGCGGCGATCCGGGACATGGCGCCTGCGGATCAGGAATACCGCCGGGTCAGCGTTGCCGGCGTTTTCGATCATGACGCCGAGACGCTGGTTCAGGCGCTGACCGAGCTTGGCGGCGGTTATTGGGTCCTGACGCCCTTGCGGATGGCGGATGGCCGCACCGTGTTGATCAACCGCGGCTTCGTGCCGCAGAACCGTCGCCGCCCCGACACCCGCGCCGAAGGTCAGGTCAAGGGCACGGTCGCGGTCACCGGATTGGCGCGTCTGTCCGAGCCGGGCGGGACCTTTCTGCGCGCCAATGCCCCCGCTGCGGACCGCTGGTATTCCCGCGATCTGGCCGCGATTGCGGCAAAACGTGGTCTGGGCCCGGTCGAGCCGGTTTTCATCGACACCGATGCCACGCCGCAACCGGGCGGCTTTCCCGTCGGCGGGCTGACGGTGCTGCGGTTCCGCAATGCGCATCTGTCCTATGCGCTGACATGGTTCGCGCTGGCGGCGCTTGCGGCGGGTGGGGTGTGGCTGCTGATCCAGACCGCGCGTCGCACCGCGCGTTCGGCCGATGCCAAGTCCGGTCTGCGGGCCGACGGCCGCGGACGGGGTCGCGACGGTTGAAGCGGCGTTCTTCACATCTGCCCTTGCGCAGGGTCGTCATTTGCGGCCCGGCGTTCCGGCGCCCCGCCGGGCCGATGGCGTCATTGCGGCGGCGCGGGTATCACCACCGAAGAAACCGATGCTCCAGCACGGCGCCGATAATCGCCGCAAGCGCAATCGCTATCCCGTACCACGTCACATAGAAAAGCGGCGAATCCTCGGCGCAATGCAGGGTGTATCCGGCCGCCGCCGCCGTTCCCGACGCCAGCCCGACCAGCATGCCCGAAAAGGTCGGGCGGGTCGTGGCCCAGCGGCGCAGCGGAAAGCGAGGTGATCGACAACAGGCAGGCGGCGACGGTGGTGTCCATCAACGGGGGACCACTTGTCCCGGCGCGACCATCGCAAGCCGTCCGGTTAAGATCAGCAGCGCAAAGGCGAATGGGGTGAGAAGCGGCCAAAAGGGGATCGCCGCGCCGGGCCGAGCGCAGCGTCAGGACCAGCGCGATGCCGCAGGTGATCAGCGGAAGCACCGTCTTGGCAAGCGCAGGGGCCAAATCCGGTCTGAGGCCGAATAGGGCCAAGAACGCCCCCAGCCCGACAAACACCGCCCCGATGAGCGAAAGACCGATCAGCGCAAGTCCGATCAGGCCCAGCGGGACCGGCCTTGGCACCGGCGCGGCCGCCAGCCTGTCGATCAGGGTCTCGGTCGTGATCCGTGCGCTCATTTGCGCATCCTTTCGGCCAGCGCGGCCATGCCGCGCGCCCCGAGGGTCAGGGCTGTGGGATCGGGTCGGGACGGGATGTCGCGGATCAGCGGCTCCAGCGCGCCCACGCGCATCAGGTCCACGCCGCCCTTCGGAAGCTCCGTCGTCAGGCAGGTGCCGGCCGGAACCAGTTTCTCGGCATTGCCCTGATAATCGACTTTCGAGCTGCCGGCGCAGGTCGTGCCGGGGCCGGCGGTGCAATCGTTCTGCCCGGCCATGGCGACGCCGAAGCATTTCTGCATCTCCTGCGCCTGAACGGGGGTGACGGCCATGGAGCCAAGCGCGCATGCCAGCGCGGCGCCAGGTATCCGGCGGGGGTTCATCTCGGTCATCAGCGTCTGCTTCTCGGACGAAGGGCATGACTTTTGCCCTTCACCAGACAATGCGCGGCAGGGGCCGGATGTGTTACACCGCTCGCGAACAGGTGACCCGGGGGCGTCCGAGAGAGCGGCGGCTATTTGATCGAGCCGGCGACGTCCGGGGGCGCAAAGACATATTGAGTCAGCGGCTCAAGCAGCAGGCTTCCGTCGGCGATCTGCGGCGCAAGACCATGCCTTGGCCCGGGCAGGCTGACGCCGGGGCGGTAATACAGCGTCATCTTGTTGCCGGTCGGGTTCGTCGTCTGATCGAAACGGTTCGGTATGGCGTCATAGATCTGCTGAAGCTGCCCGATGCCCGAGGCTTTCGAGGGCTGCGAATCCCAGTTCGGGATCTTGGCGGTGTTCTTGGAATCGCCATAAACCTCTTTGGCCCAGGGCAGGTTGTCCCCGAAATAATCCGGCTCGGCGCCGCCGGACAGTTTGGTGCTGGCCTTGGCGTTACCGGACTGGTTTTCGCCGAAGAATTCGCCCTCGGCGCCAAAGACCTGCTCGATCGGCCTGAAACCGGAAAAATCCTTCTTCAGCGAAAACCCCGACTGCATCAGGGCCTTGGAGGCGACCCCGCCGACAATCCCCGGCCCGGTCCCCGAGATCGCGCCGTCAAGCCCGCTTGCCAACCCGCCAAGCGCGACATCGCCGGCGCATCCGACAGCCGTCACCGCAGCCGGATGACGATCGGTTGCTGGAAATTGACGGATTGTCCGTTCGGCGGCGGCGGCAGTTTCGGCATCCGCGTGGCCTGACGCGCCAGGGCCGAATCGCTGCGACTGTCGCCGGTTCCCTGCACCAGCCGGGCCGAGGTCGCACCGCTGGAACTGACAGACACGTCCACCACGGCGCGCAGGGTGCCCGAGGCGCCGCCGACGCGGGTGCGGCTCATGTGGGCGCTGACCCGCGCGCCGGCGATGCGCTGCCACGACGCGGCTGTCATGCCGGCATTGCGGCGGGCATTTCCGGCGCCGCCGCTTGGCGCTGCGGAGGCGGCCGCTCGGGCGGTGGCGGTCTGATGGCCGGTGCGCGTCTGTGCCTGCGCGCGCTCGGGCGTTTCGCGACGTTCGGCAGCGTCCCGCCGGTCATCGCGGGTGGGTTGACGGCGCGGTTCCTGTCGCGGCGCGGGCTGCGCCCTGGCCTCGGGGTCGGGCCGGTCTTGCCGGGCGCGGGCGGCGATGCGTTCGGGGCGCGGCGGCGGCGGGTGGCGCACGGCGGGCGCCAGACTGGCGAAATCCGGCGGCGGCAGAGGCACAAGCGGCGGAAGCACGGGATCAGGCAACGGGATCGGGGGTGCCGGAAGCAGTTGCGCCATGTCGGGCGGGGGCAATGGCGCGATCGGCGGAGGCTGGAAATCGGCCGCAGGTTCCGGCATTGGCTCGGGCCCCCTGGCGGCATCGGTGGAATTTTTCGGTTGCGCCGTGCCCGGGGCGACAGGGATAGCGGCCGGCGCCTCGGGCAGTCCGGGCGCCAGCGCAAGCTCGATCTCCACAGCGTCGGCCGGAACCGGCAGCGCCGCGGCCTCTTGTTGCATGGCCCAAAGCGCCAGCGCGACATGAACCGATGCGATCAGCGCCGCCATCGCGCACCAGAACATCACGCGGGGCAGGTCGCGGATCATCGGGGCGTTCCCCCGCCTTCGGAAACCGGCGAGCCCGGCATCGGCCGCGGGCCATCGCCAGCCGGTGAGGCGGCCGGCGCCGCGCTTGCCGGATCCAGCCCGACCAGCGCGATGCGCAGATAGCCCGCGTCACGCAACCGGTTCATCACCGCCATCAGATCGCCATAGGCGACACCCTGATCGGCGCGCAGAAAGATGCGCTGTTCGGGATCGTCGCCGGTCGCGGCGTTCAGCCCGGCGCGAAGATCGTCCGGCGTCACCGGATCGTTGCCCAGCGTCAACGACAGATCGGGGCCGACCGACAGCCAGACCGGCGCCTTGGGACGGCCCGAGGCGGGGGCGTTCGAAACCGGCAGATCGACATTCACATCCACGGTCGCAAGCGGCGCGGCGACCATGAAAATGATCAGCAGGACCAGCATCACGTCGATAAAGGGCGTGACATTGATCTCGTGGTTCTCGGCCAGATCGTCGTCCTGATACATGCCACCATACATACCGCCGGCCATCGGTTCAGATCCTTTGCCCGGCGGTGGCGTGATCCAGATCGCGGCTGACCAGACGCTCGATGCCCGCCGCGGAGGCGGTCAACTGCTGCCGATAGCCGCTGATCGCCCGGGCGAAAATGTTGTAGACCACGACCGCCGGAATGGCCGCGACCAGCCCCAAGGCGGTTGCCAGCAACGCCTCGGCGATGCCCGGTGCGACCACGGCGAGGTTCGTGGTCTGCGCCTCCGAGATGCCGATGAAGCTGTTCATGATGCCCCAGACCGTGCCGAACAGCCCGACGAAGGGCGCGGTCGCGCCGATCGTCGCCAGCACGCCGGTTCCGCGCCCCATCTGCCGCGCGGCGCGCAACTGGATCTGCTGCAGATGCGAGCCGATCCTTTCGCGCAGCCCGGCGCCGGCAAGCACCTCGGCCGAGCGGTTCATCTCGCGCGCGGTGGCCCGCATCATCTGAAAGACCGCGCCGGTGCCGTCGACGGTGGCGATGGCATCGCGCAGACTCGGCGCCGCTTCGATCCGGGCCGCGCCGCGACGGACCCTGAACATGGCGGTGACCAGTTCGATCGACTTGACCACAAGCACCGTCCAGGTCACGACCGAGGCCAGCATCAGCCCCAGCATGACGGATTTGACCACGATATCCGCCTGTTGAAACATGCTCATCGGCGACAGATCGTGCGGCAGCGCGGCGATGTCCTGTGCCTGCACCTGCGTCGGAAACACGGCGGCGAGACACAGCAGGACGGCGATCGCGATCAGATCAGCCCGGACCCGGAAAGGAAAGAATTGCGGCATGAGATTTGGCACCTCGTTCAGGTCAGCGGCGCGGATGAAGGGGGCGGCCCGCACGGCGGCGGGCGCCCCCCGGGGTTGCGATAGGACGCCTAGAATTTGCGCGTCAGCGTCAGTTTGACGTTCCGCCCCGGCGCCGGGCCGGTCATCCAGGTCGCGGGCGTATAGTCACGGTTGGTCACGTTATCTATGCCCAGATGCACGGTCGTTCCGGCCATCGCCCCGTCTTGCGGGGTCCATTCGGCGAATATGTCGTGCACGCCATAGCCGCCGCGATAGGTTCCATCCTGCTTGTCGCGGCCGGCCGCCAGCGTCGAGGTGATGCCGGCGCGCCATGCGCCGCCGCCGTCCCAGACTGCGCTGAGCACCGCGCGGTCGTTCGGCAGGCTGATCCCGTCGGGCATGTCGTCATCGTCGAAGGCGCCGTTCACCACCGACACCGCCGCCGCCAGCGTCCACGCGTCGGATCGCCAGGATGCCTCAAGCTCGCCGCCCCGCAGCGTGGCGCGGTCGAGGTTCACATAGGCCGGGGTCGGCGCGACGCCATCGGTGCGCACGATCATGTCGGTGATCCGGTTCTGGAACAGCGTCAGCTTGGCCGCCGCCTCGCCCGCATCGGACTGATGCGTCCAGGACAGGCCGATCTCGACGTTGCGGCCCTTTTCGGTCCTGAGATCCGGCGAGGGCGCGGCGCCCCTGAAGCCGTCATAAAGCTCGTCCACCGTCGGCATCCGGTTGACCCGCGCCAGCGAGCCGAACACCGACAGATCGTCGCTGAGCCGGTACATCAGCGCGATCTGCGGCTCGAAGGACGACGATTTCACCACATCGTCGGAATAGGTCACGCTGTCGGCGGGCTCGGTCCGCTGGCGTTCATAGCGCAGCCCGGTGTTCACGGTCAGCCGGTCCATCTCGATCTCTGACAGGGCGAATATGCCGGCGCCGCGGGTCTTGGCCTCGGGGTGGGACGACGACGTTACCGACGACGTCCGGTCCTGCCACAGCGTTTCGGCGCCGAAGGTCAGAAAATGACTGAACGCGCCCGAGGACAGATCGGCCACGTTCTGGGCCTTGAGCTTCCACAGCCCGTAATCGCGCCGGCCCAGCAGCGATGACATGATCGGTTCGGCGGGATCATCGCCCTGACGCACGTCCTTGATCGTATTGGTATAGGACAGGGTGACCTTCATGTTTATGCGTGGATCGGCGGGGTCGTAGCCCCAGACCAGCCGCGCGGTCTGATCGCGGGTGGTGATGTCGCCGACGCCCCAGCCCGGAAAGCCCGGGAAAAGCCCCACCTGTGCGCCCTCAAGCTGGTTGAAATCCTGATCCCGGCCCTTGGCTTCAAGATGCTGATAGCTGGCTTCAACATAGTGATCGCCGAAGCTCTGCTTGGCTTTCAGTAACAGGTTCGGCGTGGTCGAGTCCGCCCGCACGATCACGTCGCCATTGCTGTCGGTGCTGTCGCCCAGTTTGCGCAGTGCGAAGCCGGCAACCGCCTCGAAACCGCTGTCGTTGCGCCAGCCCCAGATCGCGCTGCCGAAGGCGCTGTCGGGGTTGGTGTCATAGCCCAGCCGCACCCGTCCGCCCTGTGCCGCGCCCTCGGGGATCAGATCGGCCGCTTCCAGTGTCTCCATCGCGATCACGCCGCCAAGCGCGCCCGAACCGTACAGCGTCGACGCGCCCGGTCCGCGCAGCACCTCGACCCGCTTCAGAAAGTCGGGTTCGACGAAAAGCGAGCCCTGACGATAGGATTCATAATATTTTTCCTCGCCGTCGATCATCTGAACGATCCCTGATTCCGACGCGGCCAGCCCGGCACCGAAGCCGCGGATGTTGAATGCCTGTCCGAAAAAGCTGCCCGAGCCGACGCCGGCGACGCCGGGCACCCGGTCCAGCACCTGACCGATGTTGTCGGGGGCGATCTGGTTCAGTTCGGCCTCATCCACCACGGTGACGGATTGCGGCACCTGCGAGGCGACCTTTTCGGTGCCGGCGCGCAGGACCACCGGGTCAAGAACGATGGTGCTCGGCGCGGTCTGTGCGAACAGGGCGTGCGGCGCGGCGGCCGAGGTCAGCAAAAGCAGAAGAACGGATGGGCGAGGGGACATGAAACCTCCTGAGGCGTTGCGGAATCGCTGGCTCAGGGGCTGGCGGGGTCTTGCGTTGGGTATAATTCCGAAGTATTTTTGTCAACAATTCACGTCCAGCTTTCTTGCCAGATGTTGCGCCCGTACATCGAACAACCAAAGGAAAGCCGGATGAACGATCTCTCTGCCGAAACCCTGCGCGCCGCGCGCCGCGATTCCACCCTGCGCCCGCTTGATCTGGCGCAATCTCTGGGCGTGCCCGAGGCGGCCTTGCTGAACGCCGAACTGGGCACAGGCGTGACCCGGATCGACCCGAAACCGGGGCGCCTGATACCGCTGGCCGGGGCTTTGGGCGAAGTGATGGCGCTGACGCGCAACCGCTCCTGCGTGATCGAGAAGGTGGGCACCTATCGGGAATTCCATGACGGCGATCACGCCGCGATGACCCTTGATGCCGAGATCGACATGCGCATGTTCCCCCGCCACTGGGTACATGGCTATGTGGTCGAGCTGGATGGCAAGCGGTCGGTGCAGGTGTTTGACGCCGCGGGCGATGCGATCCACAAGATCCACCTACGCGCGGAATCGGGCGCGGCCGCGCTGGCGGTGCTGCGCGATACGCTGGCGCTGTCCGACCAGACCCCGCCGACATTCGCCGAGCGCGCCGCCCCGGAAGGCGCGCGCATGGCCCCCGATCGCGCCGATGCGCTGCGCGAGGACTGGGGGCGGATGACCGACACCCATCAGTTCAACGCGCTGGTCCGGCGGCTGAAGATGAACCGGCTGGGCGCTTATCGGGTGGCCGGCGCGCCGCTGGTGCGGCCGCTGGCGATTGCGGCGGTGCCCGCGCTTCTCGACCGCGTGGCGGAAACCGGCCAGCAGGTGATGATGTTCGTCGGGAACATGGGCTGTATCGAGATCCATTCCGGCGGCTTTGGCAACGTCAAGCCGATGGGGCCGTGGCTGAATGTGCTGGACGACCGGTTTAACCTGCATCTGCGCGGCGATCAGGTGGCCGAGGTCTGGGCGGTGGACAAGCCGACCAAACGCGGCTCGGCCTTATCGGTCGAGGCGTTCGACGCGGCGGGCGAGCTGATTTTCCAGTGTTTCGGGATGCGCAGCGAAAAGGGCGGCGATCCCCGGACATGGGCCGCGCTGGTCGCCGATCTGCCCGCCGCGGTCGAGGTCGCGGCATGAGCCGTCATTCGATCGGCGCCGCGCTGCTCTTTGCGCTGGGGGCGGTGCCGGCGTCGGCGCTGGCAGAACCGCATCCCGATGCCGAACGGATCGTCGCCATCGGCGGCGCGGTGACCGAATTCGTCTATGCGTTCGGGGCAGGCGACCGGCTGGTGGCGCGCGACACGACCTCGACCTTTCCGCCCGAGGCGATGGCGCTGCCTGATGTCGGTTACATGCGCCAGCTTTCGCCCGAGGGCGTGCTGTCGATGCGCCCGGACCTGATCCTCGCCGAGGAAGGCGCCGGGCCGCCCGAGGCCGTGGCGCTGCTGAAATCGGCCGGCATCCCCTATGAGGAAATCCCCTCCGGCGCCTCGCCCGGCGGCGTCCTGGCCAAGGCCGATGCCGTCGCCGAGGTTCTGGGCGTCGCGGACGGCGCGCTTCGCGCCGCGCTGGAAGCCGATCTGACCCGCGCGGCCAAGGCCGATCGCGCCATCGCCACGCCGCAGCGGGTGCTGTTCGTGCTGTCGGCGCAGGATGACCGCTTGCTGGCCGCCGGCGCCGGAACCGGGGCCGAGGCGATCATTACGCTCGCCGGTGCGACGAACGCGGTTTCGGGGTTTCAGGGCTACAAGCCGCTGACCGACGAGGCGGTGATCGCCGCCGCCCCCGATGCCATCCTGATGATGGATCGCGGCGATGGCGCGACCGACCCCGAGGCGCAAAAGGCGCAGGTGCTGGCCATGCCCGCAGTGACCGCGACCCCCGCCGGCAAGGCCGGGCGGGTGATCCGCATGAACGGCCTTTATCTTCTGGGGTTCGGTCCGCGCACCGGCAAGGCGGCGCTGGACCTGCATCGCGCGCTTTACGGCGGCGCGTGATGGTGGCCCTTGCCGATACGCCCCGGATCGAGGGCAGCCGCGCCTATCTGGGCCGCCGCGCCGTCCTGGCTCTGACCGGGCTCGCGGCGGTCGTCGCGCTGATGTCGCTGGGGCACGGCGCCTCGGGGGTCAGTGCCCTCAGGACGCTGTGGGCGATGGTTTCAGGCGGCGCTGTCGATGCGACCGACGCAATCGTCATCACCCAGATCCGCCTGCCGCGCATGGTCGCCGGTCTGGCGGTGGGGGCGTCGCTCGCCGTGGCGGGGACGCTGATGCAGGGTCTGTTCCGCAACCCGCTGGCCGATCCGGGCTTGCTGGGCGTCAGCGCCGGCGCCTCGCTGGGCGCGATTTCGGCCATCGTGCTGGGCGGCGCCTTGCCCGTGGCGGTGCAGGGGCTGATGGGCTGGCATCTGGTTCCGGTCGCGGCTTTCGCAGGCGGCTGGGTCGCGATGCTGACCCTTTACGCCATCGCGACCCGCGCCGGCCGCACCTCGGTCGCGACGATGCTTCTGGCCGGGTTGGCGCTGGCGGCGATGATCTCGGCGCTGTCGGGGCTTGTGGTCTATCGGGCCAATGACGACCAGTTGCGGGACCTGACCTTCTGGGGAATGGGCTCGCTGGCCGGGGCAAGCTGGACCCGGCTGGGTGCTTGCCTGCCGATCATGGCGCTGGCCGCGGTGGTCGCGGCGACCCTTCCGCGCGGCCTGAACGCGCTGGCACTGGGCGAGGCGGTGGCGCTGCATCTGGGCACCGATGTGCAGCGGATCAAGCGCCGGGCGATCCTGTCGGCGGCTGCCCTGGCCGGGGCGTCGGTGGCCATGGCCGGCGGCATCGGCTTTGTCGGTATCGTCGCACCACATCTGTTGCGGCTGGTGATCGGGCCGGACCACCGCTATCTGCTGCCCGCCGCGGGCGCGTTGGGCGGGGCGATGCTGGTCGCCGCCGATATGGTCAGCCGCAGCATTGTCGCTCCGGCGGAACTGCCCATCGGCATCCTGACGGCGGTGATCGGCGGGCCGTTCTTTCTGTGGATCCTGCTGTCCAACCGACGGGTGATCGACCTATGAGCCTGAGCGTCACGCAACTAAGCTGGCACCGCGACGGTCGTGCGATCCTTGACGGCGTGGACCTGAGCGCCCGGGCAGGTGAGGTGACCGCGATCATCGGCGCGAACGGATCGGGCAAGACCACGCTGCTGCGCCATCTGACCGGCGAGATACCGGCCGAGCGGGGGTGCATCACGCTGGACGGCACCGATCTTGGGCGGATCGCCCCGGCCGAACTGGCCCGGCGCCGGGCGGTGCTGCCGCAGGCGGCAGCGCTGAGCTTTCCCTTTACCGTGGCCGAGGTGGTGGCGCTGGGGCTTCAGGCCGATCCCGCGCCGGATCCCGCGCGCATCCCCGCCGCGCTGGCCCGCGTCGACCTGCCCGGTCATGGCGGCCGGATGTATCAGCAGCTTTCGGGCGGCGAACAGGCGCGGGTGCAGCTTGCCCGGGTGCTGGTGCAGGTCTGGCGCCCGGTGACCGAGGCCGGACCGGCGTGGCTGTTTCTGGACGAACCGGTCAGTGCGCTGGACATCGCTCATCAGCTTTGGGTCATGCGCGAGGCGCGCCGCTTTGCCGAAGCCGGGGGCGGGGTGGTCGTGGTCCTGCACGATCTGAACCTGACCGCGATGGTCGCCGACCGGGTCGCGCTGCTCGACCGGGGCCGGGTGCTGGCGGTCGGTGCCCCGTCGGCGGTGCTGACCGGCCCGCTTCTTTCGGCCGCCTACGGCTGTCGCATCGAGGTCGGGGGCGTGCCCCCGTCAGGTCTGTTCGTGCTGCCGCAAATGGCGGCGGTGGCGGGCTGAAAGGCATCGGGGCTATCCCCGGCCAGTGACTGCGCGATATTGCGGGCTTCTGCCCGGGCGACAATCCGCGACCGGACCCTTCCGGATGGTCGCGCCCCGCCGGTGCTGAAAGCGTAAGCCCTTCTTACCCTTTCAGCACCAGCGCCGCGCCGCTGACGATGGAAAAGATCAGCACCGCCAGCCGCAGGGCGGGGCCATTGATGCCGGAATGCACGTGCCGCGCCAGCACGCTGCCGATCAGGACCGCCGGCGTCAGATAGATCGCGGCCAGTAACTGGGCCAGCCCGATCCGGCCGGCGATCAGCAGGATGACCAGCGAGATGATCTCGCCCAGCAGAAAGCAGGTGGCGAGGGTCGATCTTAGAACCGGGCCGGGGGCATGCTGATACAGCAGCGCCAGCGGCGGGCCGCCGATGCCGGTCGCGGTCTCGGTCACGCCGGTGAACAGCCCGGCGCCGATCGCGGCCGAAGGGGTCGGTTTGAACGGCGGCGACAGCAGCGCGACGACCGCGGCGAGGATGGTCAGAAGCCCGACCGCGATCTCCAGTTGCCGCACCGACAGCGCGACCAGCACCGCCATGCCCAGAAACGTGCCGAAGAACCGCCCGAGGGTGATCCAGCCGGCGCCGATCCGGTCGATGGCGCCACGCTCGTGCCAGCCGATCAGGAACTTCAGCGGCAACATCAGGATCAGCAGGGTGACGGGCAGATAGCTGGCGTCGAAAAAGCCGAAAACCGGCGCGATGATCAGCGCAAAACCCATCCCGACGGCACCCTGAATAAAGGCCGAGGCGCCGACCACCAGAGACAGGACAAGAAAAGCGGTCAGGGTCATCGTTACCTCGCCTGTTCGTGCAGCCAGTCGGCCAGCAACGGCCGCGTTTCGCCGTTCGGCCCGGTGACCGCCGTCGCCGCGCAAAGGGCGTTCAGCACCGCCTCTTCGGTCGTTTCGCAGGCGGCGCGAAACATCTCGTCGATGCGGTCGTCCGCAAGCCGCGTGACCGGGATCACATCGTTATCGGCGGCATGCGAAACCCGGTTCTGGGTGGTGAAGCCCAGCACGATGTCGCCGCTGCCATGGCCCCAGAAGGCGCCCAGCCGCGCGATCCCGGCACCGGCGCGGCGGCAGATGCGCTGCAACTGGCGCTGATCCACGGGGACGTCGGTCGCCAATACGACGATGATCGAGCCTTTTTCGGCCCCGGCGTCGCCGCGCGAGTCGGGTCGCCGGCCATCGGGCAGGACCAGATCCCCGTCGCGGCCGAAATTCGCCAGAACCAGCGCGCCCAGATAGCGCGTCACGCCCGCGATCCGGACCCGGCGCGAGGCGGTTCCGATGCCCCCCTTGAAGCCAAAGCAGGACATGCCAGTGCCGGCCCCGACCGAGCCTTCGGCGACCTTTGGCCCCGCCGCCTCGATCGCCCGCACCGCGTCCGCTTCGGTCACGGCAAGCGCCTGAATATCCGACAGCGGTCCGTCGTTGCATTCGCCGACCACCGCATTCACGGTCGAGGTGCTGCGTCCGATCGCCGGGTTTTCCGCGATGGCGCGGCGGATCAGCGCATTCACGCAGGTGCCGACGCCGAAGGTGTTGGTCAGCAGGATCGGGGTTTCCAGTGTGCCGAGTTCCGCCACCTGCACCAGCCCGGCGCTTTTGCCGAAACCGTTGATGACCTCGACCGCCGCGGTCAGCTTGTCCCGGAACAGGTTTCCCGGCTGCGGCAGGACCGCGGTCACGCCGGTGTTGATCCCGTTCCCGCGCAAGGTCACGTGACCGACCGCCACGCCCGGCACATCGGTGATGGCGTTTCGCGGCCCCGGTTCCATGATGCCGCATTCGATCCCGTATTCGCGCGCCCGCGCCATGTCAGCCCGTCCCTTCCAGATGCGCTGGCCGTCACGAGGCCAGTTTCGGAATGGCATCCAGCAACATGCGTGTATAGGGCTGTTTCGGCGCCTTGAATATCTGCTCGGCGCTGCCCGTCTCGACGATCTCGCCGTGGCGCATGACGACGACACGGTCGCACAGGTGATGCACCACCGACAGATCGTGGCTGATGAACAGAAGCGTCAGGTTCAACTGCCGCCGCAACTCCATCAGCAGGTTGATGATCTGCGCCTGAATAGACACGTCCAGCGAGGCGACGGGCTCGTCGCAGACGATGACCTCGGGCCGCATGGCCAGCGCGCGGGCGATGGCGATGCGCTGTCTTTGCCCGCCCGAAAACTGGTGCGGATAGCGGTTCGCAAGTGCGGGGTCGAAGGCGACGGCGCGCAGCCACCCTTCGACATAGGCGCGCGCATTGGCGCGCGTGCACAGCCCATGCGCCAGCGGTCCCTCGGCGATCGACTGAAAGATCGTGCGCCGCGGGTCCAGCGAGGCGAAGGGATCCTGAAAGATCATCTGGACCTTGGTGCCGCGCTTGTGGTCGCCCTCCATCACCGGTTCGCCGGCGACGCGGACGGTTCCGGCCGTGGGCGGCGTGATGCCGCAAAGAATGCGGCCAAGGGTCGATTTCCCCGACCCGGATTCGCCGACCAGCCCCAGAATCTCGCCCCGCGCGATGGTCAGCGACGCCTGTTTGACGGCATGGACCCTTGCCGGCTCGGTCTCGAAACCCAGCCGCATGCCCAGCCGCCGCAGCAGGCCGGGGGGCCGGGTGAAAACCTTGTCGATGCCGCGCATCACCACGAATTCGGGGTCGGGCGCCCGGTTCTGGCTTGCGCCGCCGAGTGCCGCCAGATCGAAACCGCCGGCGGCCTCGGTCGCGTCCGAAGCCAGCAACTGACCCGGTTTCGACCGCGACGGCAATGCCGCCAGCAAAGCCTGGGTATAGGGATGGGTCGGGTGGGTAAGCACCTGACGCGCCGGCCCGGCCTCGACGATCCGGCCACGGCGCATGACGGTGATGTTGTCCGCGATCGAGGATACCGTCGCCAGATCGTGGCTGATCCAGATCAGCGAGGTGCCCATCTCGCCGACCAGCGCCTTGACCACCTTGAGGATTTCGGCCTGCACCGACACGTCGAGCGCGGTCGTCGGCTCATCGGCGATGACCAGACGCGGCCGGTGCAGCAGCGCGATGGCGATGGCGACGCGCTGCCGCATCCCGCCGGAAAATTCGTGTGGATACTGGTCGACCTTGCGCGCCGCATCGACGATGCGCACCCGGTCCAGCGCCTCGACCGCACGGCGGCGGACCTCGGCGTCCGAGACGCGCTCATGCGCCCGTATCGCCATACCGATCTGGTCGATGATCCGGACGACCGGGTTCAGGGTCATCATCGGGTCCTGAAACACCATCGAGATGTCCTTGCCCCGGATGCGCCGCAATTCGCGTTCGTCCAGACCGACCAACTCGCGGCCGTCGAAGCGGATCGAGCTGCCTTCCTCGATCTGCCCGGGCTTGTCGATCAGCCCGATCAGCGAGAATCCGGTGATCGACTTGCCCGAGCCGGATTCGCCGACCAGCCCCATAACCTCGCCGCGTTTCATCGAGAACGAGATACCGTTGACGGATTTCACGATGCCGCGGTCGGTGTGAAACCATGTGCGCAGATCGCGCACGTCCAGAAGTTCGGTCATCGGCGCAGCCTCGGGTTCAACTGGTCGCGGATCTGGTCGCCGACAAGGTTGATCGCCATGATCAGGATGATCAGCGCCACCCCGGGATAGATGGCGATCCAGTAGCGGCCGGACATCAGGTATTGAAAGCCGTTGGCGATCAGCATGCCCAGCGACGGTTCGGTCGCGGGCAGGCCGACGCCAAGGAACGACAGCGTCGCCTCGAGCGAGATGGCCGAGGCCACCTGCACGGTCGCGACGACGATCAGCGGGGGCAGGGCGTTCGGCAGGATATGCCGGGTGATGACGAACCAGCCGCTCATCGGGACCGACAGCGCCGCCTGAACATAGTCCTTTTGCCGTTCGGCGGCGGCGGCGCCGTGGGCGGTGCGCACGAAATAGGCGTATTGCGCAAAGACCAGCGCCAGGATCAGTTGCGCCTTGCCCTGCCCAAGGATGGCCGCGACGACAAAGGCCAGAAGGATGGCGGGAAAGGACAGCTGGATATCGACGATGCGCATGATCAGCGCCTCGGTACGGCCGCCGACGTAAGCCGCGAAACAGCCGACGATGGCGCCGATGGAAAAGGCGATGGCGCCGGCCAGAAGGCCCATCTGCAACGAAATCCGCAGGCCATAGACGATCGCCGACAGCAGATCGCGGCCCTGACTGTCGGTGCCGAGGATGTGCAGCATCCCGTCGCCGCCGACATAGCCGGGCGGGCGGCGCGCATCGCGCAGCACCAGCGATTTCAGGTCATAAGGGTCCTGCGGCACGATGAAGGCGGCAAAGACGGCGACGAAGATGATGATCACCACCACCGCCAGCGCGACGACCGCGACCTTGTTGCGGCGGAAATCGCGCCAGAACTGGGCAAGGGGCGAGACGGCCCCCGTCGTGGTTGCATCCGCCATCTTAACGCACCCCCTGCCGCAGGCGCGGATCAAGCAGCGCATAGGTCAGATCCACGCAAAGGTTGATGACCACGAACAGCGCCGAGACCAGCATCAGATAGGCCACCATCACCGGCCGGTCGAGCGAGGTGATCGAATCGACGATCAGCTTGCCAAGGCCGGGCCAGCTGAAGATCGTCTCGGTCACCAGCGCGAAGGCCAGCGTCGAGCCGAGTTCAAGCCCGAAGATCGTGACCAGCGGGATCGCGATCAGCTTCAGCACATGGCGGCGCAGGATCTCGCGCTCGGGGATGCCGGCGGCGCGGGCGAATTTGATCGTGTCGGTCAGCATGACCTCGCGCGTGCCGGATGCCGCCAGCCGGCACATCATCGCCATCTTGAACAGCGACAGGTTCAGCGCCGGCAGCAGCAGATGCGACCAGCCGTTGAGGGTGAGGAATGAAAACGGCACCCCGAACAATTCGCGCGTCTGCCCGCGCCCGCCCGCCGGCAGAATGCCAAGCTGCACCGCAAAGACCATGATCAGCATCAGCCCGATCCAGAAGGTCGGCACCGAAAAGCCTAGAACCGACACCGCCATGATGATGCGCGCGGCGATGCTGTCGGGCTTGTACCCGGCATAGATGCCCAAAGGGATGCCGATGGCCGAGGCGAAGAAGACCGCGATCAGCGTCAGTTCAAGTGTCGCGGGCAGTTTTTGCGCGATCAGCGTCGCGACCGGCATGTTGAAAACGAAGGAACTGCCCAGATCGCCGGTCAAAAGCCGCTGGAGAAAATGCAGGTATTGTTGCCACAGCGGCAGATCGAGCCCGTATTGCTCGATCACCTGTTGGCGGATCGCCTGCGTCGCGTCGGGCGAGATCAGCACATCGACCGGGTTGCCGATCACATAAACCCCGGCAAAGACCAGCACCGACATGACCAGCAGCACGATCAGCGCCTGCGTCAGTCGACGGAAAATGAAAGATGCCATGGTCAGCCTCCGCAGCGTGATCGGTCAGTGCCAGCCGTGTTCGATCTCGGCCCGCGTTTCCTCGACCCCGACCTGCCAGATCGCCAGCATGTCCGCGTCCGGCCGCTGAAAGACGCCGTGATAATTGCCTTCGCCCAGCCGCTCGCGCTTGCGCCAGGCGTCGACCCGGCCCGTCGCGGCAAAGTCGATCCGCTCCTTGCTGAAATTCGGCACCATCGCGCCCTCAAGCCGGGTCCATGGGAAATTCTCCATCCAGCTTGCGTGTGACGCGGCCGGGTCGATTTCCTGCACCTTGGCCATGGTTGCGGGCGCGCGCCACCAGTCATGCAGCTTGACCGACGCATCGCGATGGTCGTTCATCCATTCGCTCAGCAGCGGCGCCACCGGCGAATTGCCGCCATGGCCGTTGACGATAAGGATCCGGCGAAAGCCGCCGCGATGAAGGCTGTCCAGCATATCCTCGATCACCGCCAGATAGGTGCGCAGCCGCAGCGTGACCGTGCCCGGAAAGGCGGCAAAGCCCGAGGCCATGCCGTAGGGCAGGCAGGGGAAAACCGGCACGCCCAGCGGCGCGGCCGCCTCGACGGCGACACGCTCGGCCAGAATCATGTCGGTGGCGAGGCTCAGATAGGCGTGCTGCTCGACCGAGCCGATGGGCAGAACGCATCGGTCGTCGACGGTCACCCGTTCCTCGACCTGGCCCCAGTTCATATCCTGAATACGCATCTTTGCCGCCTTTTTTCGGGTCCGCGCCGGACATGCCGGGGCACCGGCGGGCAGCCGGCAACCTGTCGCGACTCGGGTCAATTACAGTTCCATTAGGAACAAAAAATTAAGTTGACGCAAGGTATTTTTTGCAATTACTGTCCCAAATGGGACATCTAGCGCAAGATTATTCATTGTATGGACAACGAAACCCGCCAGTCGCTTTACGAAGGCCGCGCCGGCCGCGAGATGCCTCCGGTGGTTGAGGGTATCGCCGAGGACAGTCCGCTGCGCGCCCGGCTGTGGGAAAATCCGTGCTGGTTTTCGTTCCGGTTGAACTATCTGGCGCTGCATTTCAACAACCCGGTCTACGGCTTCATTCAGGACACGCTGGGCCTGCTGCGGCCCGATTTCGTCGTGCTGTGGTCGCTGTATATCAGCGGCGACACCACGCTGACCGATGTCGTCCGGGCATCCGGCTTTCCCAAGAACACGCTCAGCCGTGCGGCGAACAAGGTCCACGGCCTTGGGCTGATCGACCGGCAGGTCGACCCCGAGGATCAGCGCCGCATCACCCTGCGCCTGACCGACAAGGGCCGCGAGGCGGTCGAGACCGTCAAGGCCGCCATGCTGGGGCATGAGCGGCTGATGCTGGAAACCCTGACCCCGGCCGAGCGGCTGACCCTGTCCGACGTTCTGACGAAGCTGGTCGCCGCATCCGACGCATGGCCCGAGATCGCCCGGGAACGCATGCGGCAGGCACGAATTTCAACGGCGCAAACCAAGAAGAAAACGGCGCCAAATCACCCCGAAAGCACTCTATCCGAGAGGGAACCATGAAACTGAAACCCATGCTTCGCGCGGCACTTCTGGCAACCGCGCTTTCTTCCCCGATCGCCGGTTTTGCCGCCGATCTGGTGATCGCGACGAAATCGGGGCCGGCCTCGATGGACCCGCATTTCACCGCCACATCGGCCAATGCCGAGGCGACCAAGCAGATTTTCGACACGCTGCTGAAATCCGGCAATGATCTTCAGGTCGAACCCTTGCTGGCCACGGAATGGAAGCCGATCGACGACACCACCTGGGAATTCAAGCTGCGCGAGGGCGTGAAATTCCACGACGGGTCCGATTTCACCGCCGAGGACGTCAAGTTCTCGATCGAGCGCATTCCGAACGTGACCGGCCCGAACCCGACGACGATCTATGTCCGCCGCGTGGCCGGGGTCGAGATCGTCGATCCCCTGACCATCCGCATCAAGACCAACGGACCGGCCCCGACGCTGCCCAACGACCTGATCCGGTTGTTCATCGTGTCCAGCAAGGCTGCCAAGGATTATTCGACCAAGGAAACCTCGGCCGAAGGCTTCAACTCGGGCAAGGCGGCCATCGGCACCGGCCCCTATAAATTCGTAAGCTGGGCGCCGACGCAGGATCTGGTGCTGGAGAAGTTCGACGGCTACTGGGGCGGTCCGCAGCCGTGGGACAAGGTGACCCGCAAGGAAATTCCGAACGATGCCGCGCGCGTCGCGCAATTGCTGGCGGGGCAGGTCGATCTGATCTCGAAAGTCCCGGCCACCGATCTTGCCAGCATCGAGCAGGACAGTTCGCTGAAGGTGGTGAAAAACCCGTCCGCCTTCATTCCCTATCTGGAATTCGACTTCCGCGAGACGACGCCGCAGGTCTGGGACAATGCCGGCAAGAAACTGGACAAGAACCCCTTCCTTGATCCGCGCGTCCGCGAAGCCTTCGATCTTGCGCTGGACCGCGAGGCCATCACCGAGGTTGCTCTGGAAGGCATGGGGCTTATCTCGACCCAGTTGGTCACGCCCAACATCTTCGGCTATAACAAGGACATTCCCGCCCCGGTCTATGATGTCGAGCGGGCGCGGCAGTTGATGACCGAAGCGGGCTATCCCGACGGGTTCAAGGTGACGCTGGCCTATGCCAACGACCGGATGCCGACCGAGCTTGGCCCGACCATCGGCCAGCTTCTGGCCGCGATCAACGTCACCGTCGATGTTCAGGGCGTCCCGGCGACCGTGTTCAACCCGGCAAAGACCCGCGGGGAATATTCGCTTTACATGGCCTCTTGGGCCACGCTGACGGGTGAGGCGAATTACATGCTGTCCTCGCTGATGCACACGAACGACCCCGAAAAATCGCTGGGCGCGTTCAACGTGCGCGGCTATTCCAACCCCAAGATGGACGAGCTGATCGAGGCCGCCGCCGCCGAAATGGACGAAGCCAAGCGCAAGGCGCTGCTGGAAGAGGCCAACATGCTGGTCGCGACCGACCGCCCCGACCTGCCGCTGGCGATCAACGTCTCGGCCTGGGGGATGAAGGCCGACAAGGTGACCTATGATCCCCGCGCCGATGAGGACACCGTCGCGATGGACGTCCACCCCGTTCAGTAAGCGGTGAAAGATGCCGCCGCCCCTTTGCCTTTGGGGGCGGCGTCCTTCGGCCCGGTTTCCGCCGGGCCGCGTTTTTGTCTCACGGAGATCGCCATGAGCCTTGCGCCCGATACCCCACCCTATGTCTGGGACGAACCGACCTGGCGCGGCCTTGTCGATTTCGTCCGCGCCGGCCGTTCGCTGAAACCCGCCAACTGGCCCGGCGGCGCGCGCTGCGCGGTCGCGCTGAGCTTTGACAGCGATCACGAAACCAATGAATTGCGCGACGGCGGCAAATCCATCGGCCGGTTGTCCTGGGGCGAATATGGCGCCCGCCGCGGCGTGCCGCGCATCCGCGAGGTGCTGGACCGCTTCGGCGCCAAGGCCAGCTTCTTCGTGCCCGGGGTGTCGGCCGAGCTGCACCCGGACGAGCAGAAATCGCTGGTCGACGACGGCCACGAGGTCGCGCTTCACGGCTGGATCCACGAGGTGAACACCCAAGTGCCCACGGCGCAGGAACGCGAGCTGATGCTGCGCGCTGCCGACACGCTGGAGCGCATCACCGGCACCCGTCCGGTCGGGATGCGCACCCCTTCATGGGATTACAGCCCGACGACGCTTGCCATCGCCGAGGAACTGGGGCTGGTCTATGACAGCTCGCTTTTCGCCGATGACGACCCCTATGAGATCGTCAGCGCCGGCCGCCCGACCGGGATCGTCGAGCTTCCCGTCGAATGGATCCGCGACGACGCGCCCTATTTCATGATGAACCGTTTTGGCGCTCAGCGGCCCTATACCGCGCCGCCCGCCGTCCTTGACATCTTCCTGCGCGAATTCGAGGGCGCCTATGCCGAGGGCGGCTTGTTCCTTCTGACCATGCACCCGCATGTGACCGGCTATCGCTCGCGCATCTTCATTCTCGAGGAATTGCTGCGCCGGATCACGGAAAAGGGCGATTGCTGGGTGGCGACGCATGCCGACATCGCGCGGTACTGCGCGGATCAGGCGGGGATGGAGGTGCGGGGATGACGACCACGGGCAAACCGAACTGGGTGCTGGTCGTTCATGGCGGGGCGGGCACGATCCTGCGCAGCAAGATGACGCCTGAAAAGGAAGCGGCCTATCACGCCGCCCTGCGCCGGGTGCTGAGCGCCGGGGAGGCGGTCCTGTCCGCAGGCGGCCTTGCCGTCGATGCGGTCATCGAAGCCGTCGCGGCGCTTGAGGATGAGCCGCTGTTCAATGCCGGGCGCGGCGCGGTCTTTACCGCGGCCGGCGCGCAGGAAATGGACGCGGCGGTGATGGACGGGCGCGACCGGCAGGCCGGCGCGGTCGCGGGCATATTCGGGCCGCGCAACCCGGTCCGCGCGGCGCGTCTGGTCATGGACAGCCCGCAGGTGATGATGGCCGGACCGGCGGCGGTCGAGATGGCGCGAAACGCCGGGCTGCCTTTTGCGGACCGCGACTATTTCTTCACTCAGGCGCGGTGGGATGCCTTGCAGGAAACGCTGGCGCTGCGCGCGGCGGGCGGCGACGAGACCGACCCGGCGCGTCGTCACGGCACCGTCGGCGCCGTCGCCCTTGATACCCGGGGCAATCTGGCCTCCGCGACCTCGACCGGCGGCATGACGGCCAAGGCGCCGGGCCGGATCGGCGACACGCCGGTGATCGGCGCGGGCACGTTTGCGGATAACCGCACCTGCGCGGTGTCCGCGACCGGCCATGGCGAAATCTTCATCCGCTGGACCGCCGCGGCGGAAATCGCCGCCCGCATGCGCCATGCCGGCGAAACGCTGGACAAGGCCGCGACCGCCGTCGTGATGGAGGATCTGATGCCGCACGGCGGCTCGGGCGGGGTGATCGCGGTCGACGCACAGGGCAATGTGGCGCTGCCGTTCAACTGCGAAGGCATGTATCGCGGCATCGCCCGGCCGAACGAAGCGCCGCAGACGTTTATCTATCGCTGAGGGGCCGGCTGGAGGGCGAAGGCGGGAGGCGGCTCGTCCTTTCGGCCTTATCGGATGACGGGCATTTCCCGCGGTGCGCGCTTGGTCAGAAGACGCGGACCGTCCGGGGTTATCGCGATGTTTTCTTCGTGGACGATCATCTTGCCGGGGGCGTATTCCATTCCCGGTTCGATGGTCAGGACCATGTTCTCGACGATGATGGTGCCGTCGCCGAGCCGGTGCGATGGCGGTTTAGGGAACCGGGCCGGCACGGCGGTCATCAACGGCGCGCTCGGCCGGGGCCCGATGCCGGAACAGGTAACGAGGCTGACGAAGCGCGCGCCCTCACCGCGCGCCCATTCCCTTACCGCTCTCCGCAGGGGGTTTTACCCGTATCAATCCGTCGGTGAAGGGTTAGGCCCCGACACGATCAGGCGTCCACAAGACCGTCAGGGCCTCTGGCGCGCTAGCTCTGCAAAGGCAATGCCGTCAGCGCCGGTTCGATCAGCGCCTCCAGCTCGTCGCGCGTGGCGCCGTCGCGGGCCTGAAAGGAAATCGCCTGCATGACACCGTGGTAAAAGGCGGCAAGGCGGTTGACATCCATGTCACCCGGAAGCTCGCCCTCGTCCACGCCGCGTTCAAGGCGTTTGCGCAGCATTTCCACGGTTTTCCGGCGCGCCTGCATAAGATGGGCGCGCGCCGTCTGGTTCTCGGGCAGGCAGTTGACGACGCCAAGGATCAGAAGGCACCCGCCGGACTGCGAGGAAAGCGCCACATCGACGCTGCTCTGCAACGCGGCGCGAATGGCGGCTTTTGTCGTCGCGGCTTCGTCCAGCGCACGCTTTGGCGCCGAACCGACCGTAGCCAGATAAAGATCCACAGCCTCGTGAAAGGCGGCTTCCTTCGACCCGAAAGCCGCATAGAAGCTGGGCGGCGTGATGCCGATGGCGGCGATTAGATCGTTGATCTGCGCGCCCTCATAGCCTTTCGCCCAGAACACCTCCATCACGCGATGAAGCGCCTGATCGCGGTCAAAGCTGCGCGGCCGGCCCTTGATTGCCATCTCGATCCTTTCCGTAGTCGCTTTTATATAAATCGCTTGACCACAGTGGGCAAGGGCGATAGCCATTTCTATAGTCAGTAATATATAAATGGATGTTTTCTGATGACCAACGCCGAAACGCTGGGCAGATGCCCGCCATCGACAGGCTGCGAAGAACCGTCGTCCACAAGAATACCGCTGGCGGTCTATCTGCTTGCCGCGGCCGTATTCGCCACGACGACCTCGGAGTTCATGGTTGCCGGAATCATGCCGTCGCTTTCACAGGCGTTCGGCGTTTCGGTTGGTGAGATAGGCTATCTCATCTCGCTGTTTGCGCTTGGCATGACCATCGGCGGGCCGCTGGCCACCGCCTTCTTGCTGCAACTCCGGGTGCCGAACAAACCGGCGTTTCTTTGGCTGCTGGGGCTGTTTGTCATCGGCAGCGTGCTGACGGCCGTTGCGCCAAGCTACGCCATGATGGCGCTTGGCCGTGTCGTGCAGGGTGTGTCCAGCGGCGGATGCTTTGGAATAGGGTTGACGATCTGCGCCAATCTGGTCGCGCCGCAGTTTCGCGGTCGCGCCGTTTCCGTTGTCCTTGCCGGGGTGATGCTCGCCCCCGTAATCGGCGTTCCGGCAACGGCGCTGATCGACCAGACATTCGGGTGGCGGGTAAGTTTCTGGGGCATCGTCATGCTGACGGCGGTCGCCACGATGATTATTGCGGTCGGCGTTCCGTCATCGAAACCCGAGGATTTCACCGATCTTAGGTCCAGCTTTGCAGCACTCGGGAACGGGCGGCTTTGGGCGGCTTATCTGACCAGCGGACTTATCATCGGGGCGACGTTTGCGGCGTTCAGCTATTTCGCGGCCATTTTCACGCAGGTCGCGGGCCTGCCCGTCACCACCATTCCGGTGCTGCTGGCGATCTATGGTGTGGCCAATGTCGTGGGTAATCTGGTGATCGGACGTTTCGCCGACCGTTACACGATTCCGATCCTGATCGGCGGTCTGACGATCCTGGCCATTGCGCTTGCGGTCTTCGCGCTTTTCGCGGCGGACCCGGTCATCAGCATAGCGGCGTTCATCGTCATCGGCCTGTTCGGCATCACGATGAACCCGGCGATGGCGGCGCGGGTGATGCGCGCGGCAAATCCCGATCCGATGGTGAACGCCGTCCACTCCTCGGTCATTACCGGCGGGCTTGCTGTCGGCACATGGGCCGGCGGGTTGGGGATTGATGCCGGCTATGGCCTGACCGCACCGCTGTGGGTCGGGTTCGGCCTTGCGGTTCTGGGCCTTGTCAGCCTTGCCCCGGCAAAGGCACGCCGGATTTCCTGAGCACGGCCAAGGCGCGTGCGGGGCAAGCCGCCCGGTCGGGCATGTTGTCAGGCGTATATCGAGGCGGTTCAATGCCGCGGATCAGGGGTTTGCGTAGGCGCCCTATGCCAGGAAACCGTTGGCGGCAAAAACCAGCTTGCCGCACGAGTAAATGGGGCGGCCGGTGTCTGGATGGGCCGCTGTGACTGCAATTATATGTCGATGCGGCGGGGATAAACTCACGCGGCTTGACCCGGAAATTCAAAAGGAAAACCGGAACGATCGTTGCGCAATGGCTGCTGAATAATGGAACGCGGCGGTTTCTGGAAACCGGGTATTATTCGCTTGGGCATATGGCGAAATTTCCCGGAAGCGAATGCTTCGGCAATTTACCTTCAGGGTTCGCATAGTTTCCCTAGTGCAATCTCTGGACTGAACACCATCGCCAATAATATAAAGGGAAAATATCCGATATATGCGCCCCCCAGGTGGACGATTGGCCCGGATCAGCTTCGCTAGTTCGGACCCGGCGCGCAGACGACCATCTGCGAGGCCGAGAAGCGCGGTGAGGTCGCGCAGCGCCTCGATCTCACCTTCCGGTCCATGTTCCGGTATCGCAAAGAAGCGGGAAGTGATTCGCGAGGTGCAGCCAAGCCTTCCGAACCAGAACCATAAGGCGGCCAGCATCGCGGGACGTCAGCCTATGGAAAGCCCGGCCCGTCAAAAGCCACGCTTTGATGTCCGGCAGATGCACGGATACCGGAACGCGTATCGGAACCTCGGTCCTGGTTCCTGAACCGAGCGCCGACAAGATTCACCCAATTCCACAACATTTAGCGTGTTGGTGCGATATTCCGCCTTGTCGTGGGTGACGCACGGCGAACGCCAACCCATGGACAAGGCATTCCCCGCTAGTGTCGCTGTTGAAACTCAGCGTATCGCGCATCAGCGATCGGCCTTTTTCGGTGATCGGAGCGCCGGTTGCCGGTTAAGCGGAAATCTGCCGCCTCTGACGGCCGCTTCGGCCGTCGGTCGGACGGGCGGAGAAACGCCCGAACGCGGCTCCATTCACGCCGGGCCACGACGGCAATATCGAGGCGTGATCGGCAAAATTATGTTTCTATAGGCTTTTTCGATGCCGCCGAGCATTATCTTCACGCCGCAACAAGGAAATCATCGCTACCCCGGGACGCTGCAACCGCGTGATCGCACCCCGTGGCACGCTCTTGCGGCACGCGGAAAGGTCTGAACCATGTGTTCCAGATTCCACCTATCCCGACGCTTAATGCTTTGGTAAAGGCAAAGCGCGTCAGCCCACGTTTCCGTCACACCCAGCAAGGTACAGTCATGGCTAATTTGACCGGCAGCAGCAGACCCGAAGTTCTTACCGGAGGGGCAGGGGCCGATTCCGTTACTGGCGGCGCCGGGAACGACGTGATCCGTGGCGACAACCTGCTCGCCAACGGTACGTTCGAGGGGAATAACCTCGAATCGGGATATAACAGTAATACCGTAGCGGCTGGATGGACGCGCTATAACCCGAATAATACCACCCAGGGCGTCGGCCAACAGGTCCATACTTTCACGACTGGCGCGGCGAATTACATCGACACCGGAAACCAGAATGGCGTCAAGCAAGGGCTGGAGCAGAATACGGGCGTTACTTACGACCGTAACCAAAGCTATAATTTTACACTCGACGTAGGCGGTCAATACGCTGGCGGAACCGGGACGGGCAGGTATGGGCCAAGCCCGGTTACGGTCGAAATCTATGTCGGAACGACCCGCATTGGCACGACGACCTATACGTTCCCGTCCAATTATGTTGCCGGAACGATGAATACGATCAGTCTGCCGATCGCGGTAGGGGCCTCCGCCGCAACGGGTCAGATAAGCGTAAGAATTTTCGTTGAATCAATAAACAACGCGAATAACCGGCAGACCATCATCGACAATGCGTCCTTGACCACGACCGGCGTTGTCCCCGGGGGCAACGACACGCTTGATGGCGGGCTCGGCAGCGACACGATTTATGGTGACGCCGGAAACGATTCGATTCTGGGCGGGGCCGGCGCTGACACGCTTTACGGCGGTACGGGCAATGACACCATCTACGGGGACGACGTTGCCGGCACCGACACGCTCGGCGGCGCGGATTACATCGACGGCGGCGCCGGCAATGACAGCATCGTCGCGGGCATCGGCAACGATACCGTGACCGGCGGTGCCGGGGGCGACACGATTCTGGGCGGCGCGGGAAGCGACACCATCTATGGGGCACCTCGATTTTTCACTGAATTCCTCTGAACGGACGAGATCAGCGGCTTGAAGCGGGGACTGCGACCGCCCGC